>NZ_JBBKBT010000010.1:0-114314 GCF_037890305.1 Enterocloster sp. HCN-30185 | reverse complement strand
CGCTCGCAAGCAACTCTGACATTCTATCATAAGTCGTTTTGCTTGTCAACAACTTTTTTATTTTATTTTTCGTTGTTGTTTTTTGTTCTCAACAGCAACTTTTATATCTTATCACAAGCAACTGTATCTGTCAACAACTTTTTTAACTTTTTTCAAAGTCATTTCCACTGTTTTCGCAGTGGAATTATAATATAGCATTTTACCGTTTAAATGTCAAGGGAATTTGTTCCATTTTTTTCAACAATTTTTAATGAAAGTTTACGCCCAAGCCCAAACCACAATATATGCGCATTTTACAAACATATTCCTATATATAGTGATTTAAAAAACAGAGCCGATCGCAGCATAAACTTGCTGTTTACGCTTGAATTATTTAAATTGAAGATATTATTATGTGAATATATTAAATATGCGCTTCCGTAAATATACGGCAGCGCACAAATATACAGCCTTTATTAAAAATTTCCTCTTATAAAACCGCTGAACAGAAAATCCAGGGGATTGTATTGATACAGAAACGAAAGCCAGCTGCTGGCGCGAATCTGCTGTTCAAGAATCAGTCCTATGGGTGCGGCTTCAAAAAATTTCAGCACTATGCCTGCAATCCATAAAATCAGAAACCCCTGAGCCAATCCCAGAAAGGCTCCCGCCAGCTGATTTAAACCGCATATAATGGGAAGTCTCGCAATCAGATCCAGCCAGTAAATCAAAAAACGAATCAGGACATAACTTAAAATAAAAATAAGCACACTGCAGACAACATGGATTGCCATATCAGCCAGACATGCTGTAATATATTCTGCAAACTGCTCCACTCCCAAAATATTGTAAAACTCGCTGTTATTATTTTCTATCAGCATATCCTTTATAAACTGGGGCAATTTCAATCCTTCAATGACTGTTCTCTGAGAGGCCGGCGCCTGTATGTTGTCCTTCCCCGATTCATTCCAACCGGATATTGTCAAAATAATCTCGGCTGCCCGGCTGTGGATCTGAGGATTGCTCTCAATAAATTCTGTCACTGATGGCGTGACTATCTTCACAAGACAAATGGTAAGTACCAGTGCGCCCACTGAAACGCATTGTCTCAAAAATCCTCTATGATGGCCATATAAAACCATTCCTATCAAAAATACGGCTGCCGCAATGGGCAGCCAGTGTTCCATTATCATGCCTTACTTCTTTCGGTATTTATTATTTAAGTATCCAGGTTTGGATGGCAGCTGCCACTCCGTCCTGCTCATTTGTAAGTGTTACCTCATCTGCAGCAGCCTTAACATGGTCAGAAGCATTTCCCATAGCAACCCCAGTTCCAGCCGCTTTCAGCATGGAAATATCATTTTCACCATCTCCAAAAGCCATTGTTTCTTCCCTGGGGATACCAAGATGATCTGCCAGCCACAAGAGTGCATTTCCCTTGGTCGCCGCCTCTGCATTTATCTCCAGATTATTATACATGGAGGAGCTGATTGCAAGGCCTTCAACAGAAGACAGCTCTTCCCGCAAACTCTCTTTGTCTGAAAGATCTGCCAGAAAAACGTTTATCTTTTCAGCACAGTTTTTTGTTTCAACCATATACTGATAAATATCCGGCACTACATCTCTGGTAGCTCTCACCAATTTCTGAACAGCCGGACTGATTCCAAATTCTTCCATATGTTCAAAAAAACTGGATTGTGTAATACCGCGTCCCTGTACATATGGATCATACATCACATGGTATTGTCTGACTATGTCCAAAATCTGAAGTGCCTGTTCATTAGAAAGAACGCACTGGCTTAACCGCCTTCCGGTTTCCAGATCCACCACTGCACCGCCATTGGTCGTAATGGCATAACGAACTCCAGGGATCGCACAAAGCTCCTTTGGAACCCCATCTGCCGGGCGTCCAGTAGCTGGTACAACCTGTATGCCCCGACGGGCACATTCCGCCAGAGCCTGTATATTATTTTCCGACAGCTGTTTCTGATCATCTAAAAGTGTACCATCCAGATCAAGGGCAATCAAACGAATCTGTTTCTTCATATAAAATGCTCCTCTTTCAGAATAAGAAGTCCTGCTTTGTCATATTTGGAAGAGAAAAGCCCTGTCATTTTTTTGAATAATGACGGATTTTCTGCCTTATCTGCAGCCTCTTCGATCAGCGCTTCTGCAGCAGCCTTTGTCAGCTTTTCCCCATCCTCTTCCATAATTTCGATTCGTTCATAAAGAGCCAGCATGCTCTTGCCTGAAATACTGCAGTCAATACTGCCGGCATATTCACAGGCATATTTTGCAAACTCATCAATATCCATTTCCTGCTCAGGTTCTTCCAAAACAGGCTCTTTCTCAGTCTGTACCGGAGGTTCGGGAACCAGAGGAATTACCTGTCTGCGTTTCGCCGCAGCCGGCTTAGCTGCCTGTACAGCCTCTCTTGTTTCTCCAGCTTTTTCGGATGGTGCTGCCGGCCTCTTCTCTTCTTCCGTTTCAGAAGGGTGAAAAGCTGCCTGATACGCAGGACGGGACGGAAGAACATTTCCCTTCGTCTCTATCGCTTCCTGCTCAACCATCTTTTTCATGCGGACAGGTGCCGCAGATGCAGGAGCTTCATGAAGCCTCACCGCACGAACCGGACGGTTATCCGGCTCTGCTTCTTTCTCCTGCTCCTTCACAGAGGTCCCAATGCACTCAAACCTCTTAGCCAGTCCCGGATAGGTTTTGTGGAGCTCCTCCAAACGCTCTGCGGTATCGATCAGCACCACACTCATACCGGTTTCATCTCTTGCCATAAGCTGATTGAGCTCCTGAAGAATCGACTCATTCATATCTCCGGCCTGTTCGATAATCAGGTCTTTTCCCGTAAGCTTGTCTGACAGAGTAAAAATTCCTCTGTTATTTAAACGGGCTCCTGTAATCTTTGCAGCCTGATTTTTAGCGCCTGTTTCCTGATGAATCCGTTTTAATGTCTTTACCGCCAGCTCAAAACCCTTTTCCGGTTCATCTGCCTCAATCATCAGATGATTTGATCCGCTATACATCGGTCCTTTTTTCAAATGACGTATATCCGCCAGCACCTGTGTCTGGGCCGCCTGAGTTTCCTCGCTGTATCCATGCTCCTCTGCCAGCTGGGACATTTCCTTCGCAAGATCCTCCTGAGCTTCGGCCTCGTGAAGCTGTGCACGGAGAGTTTCGTCTTCTTTTGATGAGCCGGAAACAACTTCCGGCTCAGAAGACACCTCCGGCTCACTGTCCGCTTCTGATTCTTCTTCCTCACAGGACAGCTCCTGTTCCTCTTCAGGCTCCTGTACAGCATTGGAAAAGGCTTCTTCTTCCCCTGTTTCTTCGTCGTCAAACACCGTCTCTGGCTGCTCCTCTAAAACTTTCTCTTCCGGTTCAGGCTCTTTTGTATAGGCTGCTTCCTGCTGATACACATAAGCATCCTCTGCTTCCTGCTCTTCCTGTGCATCTTCCTCATCAATCGGAAGAACCATAGGCTTTTTCTTATTATATTCTGTTTCTACAGCCTTCAATCGGGCCTCATATTTATCCTTATTTTCCACCAGATCCATCTGATAGTCTGTAAGGGGAGCATACTGAACCTTTAAGTCAATCGCCTTGTCTACATATTTTCCTGTCCCAAACATAAGCATAATCTTGTCACAGGTCATCACACAAAGCTGCTCCATATGGGCCTCATTATAAAGCTCTGCCAGCTCATAAAGCCATTTCTCATCCAGTTCTACATTGCAGTACTGCTCCAGAGTATGGATCAGCTGCTCTACCGGCGCTCCCTTAGCTCCCAAAATCAAATAGCGCAGAACGTACTGTCTGGGGTCTTCCGGAGCCAGCTCACAAAATTCCCGGTAATAATCCTCTGCCTCATCCGGACTTCCTTCTTTAATTGCCAGCTCGGCCAGCTTGTACAGAAGGCGCTTTCCCATAGGGGCCCGTTCAAAAGCCAGAAGGAGAATATCCTTTGCTTCCTGATATTCTCCATTTTTTTCATAAACCCCGGAAACCATAGACAGGATATTGATATTGCGAACTCTTCTCCAGTCAATGGTATCCGCGATCTTCATCGCTGTCTCAAAATCTTCTGAGGCAATTTTCTTCTTAATCTGATCAATCCTTAAATTAAACTCATATTTATCCATCTTATGCATCTCCCTGCCGTAAGCGGCATTTTAAAGCTCGGTCCTTCCTTCCAGCGCCCGAAGCAGCGTTACCTCGTCGATGTATTCCAGATCTCCGCCTACGGGCACACCGCTGGCGATCCGTGTAACTCTGATCCCGGTCGGCTTGATCAGCTTGCTGATATACATTGCTGTCGTTTCGCCTTCCAGACTGGAATTGGTTGCAATAATAACTTCCTCCACATCCGACTGAAGGCGCTGCATTAACTCCTTCAGCTTAATATCATTAGGGCCAATCCCCAGCATGGGAGAAATCGCTCCATGGAGCACATGATAGACTCCGTTATATTTGCCGGTTTTCTCATAAGCCGCCAGGTCGCGGGTGTTTTCTACTACCATAATCGTACTGTGGTCGCGTTTTGTACTGCTGCAGATTGGACAAAGCTCCTTGTCTGTGAGCGTAAAGCACTCTTTGCAGTAGCGGACATTATTTCTGGCGCCGGTCATGGCTCCTGCCAGCTGTTCTACCTGCTCCTTAGGCATATTTATGATATGAAACGCAAGTCTTTGAGCAGATTTTGCGCCTACTCCGGGGAGCTTGGACAATTCTTCGATCAGTCTGCTGATCTGACTGCTGTAATAATCCATTAGAAAGGAAAGCCTCCGCCTAAAGCACCGCCCAGTCCTCCGGTCAGTCTGGACATGGCCTCTGCACTGTCGGCCTCCATCTGGCGGAAGGCCTCATTGGTAGCTGCCACGATCAGATCCTGAAGCATCTCAATATCATCCGGATCCACTACCTCTTCTGCCAGCTTAATAGAAACTACTTCCTTTTTGCCGGAAACCGTTACTGTTACCGCTCCGCCGCCTGCTGCTGCTGTATATTCCTTTTCCTCTAATGCCTTTGTTGTCTCTTCCATCTGGCGCTGCATACGCTGTGCCTGCTTCATAAGATTATTCATATTTCCCGGCATACCGCCCGGGAATCCGCCACGTTTTGCCATGGTGATGTTCCTCCTCTTTCTGTCTGGCCTTTACAGGCCTGTTTTATATGAAAATATATCAGTCTTCGTAAGTAATATCCATATGGATCTTTTCTTCCAGATCCTCTTTTGTAACGTAAATAGTATCCAGACGTTCACCCCGGCCTGCCAGTCTTGTTTTAAAATAAATGGATTTGCCGTAGGCAGCCTCTACTTTCCGCTCCAATTCTCCAATCACCGTAGGGCGCTTGCCCATATCATAGCTCATAGGGTCTAAAAATACAATGGTAAGACAGCCTTCCCCTCCGGGTTCTACTACGGTATCCCGCAGATAGGATCTGGCTCCGCCGCCGATGCTGCGGACAATTTTGGCCCATTCATTGCGTATGAGGTTTAAATCCTCCAGCTGCGCTTTGGGAAGGGAAATGGTTTCTGCCGCTGAACCCATTGAAATTCCGGCAGACGTCTGTCCCGAATCACCGGAAGGGGACTGCTGCAAACTGCCTGCAGGATCGGAGCCGGCTGACGGCTGCCCCGGAAGGCCACAAGTTCCAAAGGCAGCCATACTGCCTGCCGCTCCATAAGTCCCCTGGCCTGCGCTGATTCCTCTGGCCTCTATATCCTCTAACTGTTCCTCCAGCTGATGAATCCTCTGTAAAACAGAATCCAGATCCGGCTCCATAGCCGGGTGTGTCAGACGGATCAAAGCCACTTCCAGCAAAACACGTTTCTGGCTGGCATAGCGCAGCTGGCTGGACAAATCTGAAAATACCCGTATATAGCGCATAAGGGTATTTCCGTCTGTCTTAACAGCATCTGCCTTCAGCTGCTTTAGATTCTCTTCCGACAGATCCACTAACCCCTCTGGATCATCTGCACTCTGAACCAGAAGAAGATTTCGCAGATACCAGATGAAATCTGTAACAAACTGTCCCAGCTCCCGGCCCTGAATTACAATTTCTTCCAGTTCTGTGATGCAGTCGCGGGTTCTCCCATCTGCAACCGCATTGAACATACGGCTGAATACGCTGGAATCCACTGCCCCCAGAACCTCAAGGGCATTTTCATAAGTCAGAAGTTTGCCGTAATGGAAGGCAACACACTGATCAAGCAGGCTTAAGCCGTCTCGCAAAGAGCCATCAGCAGCCTTTGCAATATACATTAGCGCCTTATCTTCTGCCTGGATCTGCTCTGCCTGAGTCAGCTCTCTTAACCGGTCTGCAATGGTTTCCAGAGAAATGCGCTTAAAATCATATCTCTGGCATCGGGATAAAATCGTAATAGGAATCTTATGAACCTCTGTAGTCGCCAGAATAAAAATCACATAAGCCGGCGGCTCCTCCAATGTTTTTAACAAAGCATTGAAAGCTCCAATGGAAAGCATGTGAACCTCATCAATGATGTAAACTCTGTATTTTCCCTCTGTCGGCGGATACTGTACCTGTTCCCTGATATCCCGGATATTTTCCACGCCATTGTTAGAAGCCGCATCAATCTCCACCACATTCATAGAGCTTCCCTCTAAAATGGCGCGGCAGGAAGCACACTGGTTGCATGGACTTCCATCGATCGGATGCTCACAGTTTACTGCTCTGGCATAGATTTTTGCAATACTGGTTTTTCCCGTACCTCTGGTTCCGCAGAACAGATAGGCATGACCGATCCGATCTGAAGTAATCTGATTTTTTAGTGTCTGTACTACCGGATCCTGGCCCTTAACATCCTCAAAGGACACCGGCCGCCATTTCCGGTATAAAGCCATATATGACATAGGGCCTGCTCCTTATTCGTCTCCGAAACTGATCCCGACCATTTTTGCCTCCTTTATCATGGAGCATCCAGGATCCACGGTCTTTAATTTACCCGCCACCTCAGAGAGAGGCACCTTGGTAATCTCATTATTTTTTAAAGCCACCATATAGCCATATTCCTCATCTGCAATCAGTCTGGCTGCAGCCGCACCCAGTCTGGTAGCAAGCACACGGTCGTAAGGACAAGGTTCTCCTCCTCGCTGCATATGTCCTGGAACAGTGACGCGGACCTCGCTTCCTGTCACCTCCTGGATTCTTGCTCCAATCTCATAGGCAACCGACGGATAAACCACTCCGTTCTTTTTCTTTTCCTTTAATTCCTTTTTCGTCATGCCGGCATCTTCTTTTGAAATAGCCCCCTCTGCCACTGCCAGAATAGAAAAACGCTTGCCTGCTTTGGAACGCTTTGTGATCGCATCGCAGACTACGTTGATATCATATGGGATTTCAGGAAGAAGGATAATGTCGGCTCCGCCAGAAATGCCTGCATAAAGGGTAAGCCAGCCTACCTTATGCCCCATAACCTCTACAATAAATACACGGCCATGGGAAGCGGCTGTGGTATGGATACAGTCAATGGCATTGGTCGCAATCTCCACTGCACTGTGAAATCCGAAGGTCATATCCGTTCCCCAGAGATCATTATCAATAGTTTTGGGCAGGGAAACCACGTTAAGGCCCTCCTCGCTGAGGAGATTGGCTGTTTTCTGGCTTCCGTTTCCGCCGAGAACGACCAGACAGCTGAGTTTCAGCTTTCTATAGGTATGCTTCATAGATTCTACCTTATCCAGACCATTCTCATCCGGCACACGCATCTGCTTAAAAGGCTGGCGGGAAGTTCCCAGGATCGTTCCGCCCTGAGTGAGAATACCGGAAAAATCGGATGGCTTCATAATATGGTAATCTGCATACATCAGCCCCTTATAACCGTCCTCAAAACCAATGATCTCTACATCATCCAGCATATTATATAAGGATTTTGCCACACCGCGCATAGTAGCGTTTAATGCCTGGCAGTCGCCACCGCTGGTTAAGATTCCTATTCTTCTCATATTGCGTTCCTCCATTTCAGAGTGTCAGACTCTGCATACCGGCCGTGTGGGCACTGATACGCAGGAATGGTTATATTATACCCATTTTGTAATTATAGCGCAAAGGGAATATTGGGGCAAGTGTAAAATAAAAACGAAAAAGGCCTGAGAATACACCGCCAGATCCGCGCTGCTTTTTCTCAGGTCTCATATATTCATTATAAAATCCACGCACCTTGCTTTGTGCAGGCATCACGGACGTTACTCATGCAGTTAGCTCGATCCAGGCTGCCTTACGGCACACGAGAGCTTCTGCTTAGTGCTGCTACATTCCTGTCCTGACACGGTTCACAGATTCCCGTTGCGTAAGACCCAAACGTCAACGCCACTTACATAAGGCAGCTCCGCAATGTTCTGCCCGAGGCAAGGTATCACCCCTGCTGGAGCGGATTGCAGGTTCAGGGCACCGCTATCTCCCCGGCTGCGTGGAAAGCTTATGACTGGGTTATAAATGAATTGCCTATTTAGTATAGCGTTGGGGGGCGGGTTTGTCAAGGAGATTTAAATCTCATGCCACGACATGCCCATACTTTTTACTTTAATCCTGTCAGTAACTCGGTCACTCCCAAAACCTCTAGCTCCGCAGCATCATGAGTAACCAGCAGCACCGTCCGCTCCATACACCGACGTCTGGTATCTTCCATCACCAGACGCTTTGTTTCCCGATCCAATCCCCTAAAAGGTTCGTCCAAAATCAGAAAGTCATAATCAGCCAAAAGCCCACGGAGAATCGCTACTCTGCGCCGTTGTCCTCCTGACAGTTCCCGTATAGGCTGACCGATGCAGTCTGACAGTCCAACCGCCTTCATAGCATTCGCGGCTTCTGCCCGGCCAAGTGCCGGAGTCACCAGACGCAGATTCGATACGCCATCCAATTGATTGCACAAACGATCCTCCTGGAATACCGCACTGATGCAAAGACCGTTCAGACCATCAATCCGTCCACTGTCTGCCCGTTCCAGTCCCATAAGAATACGCAGCAGTGTGGTTTTTCCCGCTCCCGAAGGGGCCATCAGTCCGGTAATACGCCCGGCTGCCAATGTACCGGAAACATTGCACAGCACTGCTTTTTCTCCAAAAGACTTGCACAATCCACGAATTATAATATCCTGCATAACTCACATCCTCTCCAGATACCGAGCAGCCCGCTTCAGCAGCATCAAAAAAGACCTTTCAAAAAACAGACTGATTAACACAATTACCAACGTCCATGCAAACAGATCCGGCGTATCCAGATAAACCTTAGCCAGTTGAAGCTGCTCGCCAATCGAGCCAGTGGGCATACCAATGACCTCAGCGGCAATTCCCGATTTCCAGCACAGTCCGAGAGCAGAGGAACAGGCAGTCTGAAAATAGGGCAGTATCTGTGGCAGATAAACATAGCGGATCCTCCGAAATGTAGGAATTCGAAACAGCTGCACCATCTCCAACATCTGCTTGTCCATAGCACGGAGCCCTCCCAGAATACCGGAATACAGAACCGGAAGAACCATCAGAAACGAAATAAGGACAGACAGGTTACGGGAAGAAAATAATATCAGGGCAAGGATAATAAACGAAGCCACCGGAATTGATTTCACTGCTAGCATAAAGGGTGCCAGCAATTCTTCCAATATGCGCTGTCTGGCAGAAACCCCAGCCAGCATTGTGCCTGCCATTGTACCTAATAAAAACCCTGCTGTAATCCGCAGCGTAGAGAACGCAACGGCTTTCCAAAAATCCAACTCTACAGCCAGTTCTACCAGACGAAGCAGAACACGAACAGGGGAAACCAGCAGGATCTGCTGATCCAAAACCAGCACACCTGCCTGCCATACAAAAAGCCATACAAAAATTGCCCAGGGTCTAAGAATCTCAATGCGCTTCATACCGGTCATCGCTTGTAATAAAAATCATCGTCAGGAAGAGTGCCACCTACAGACTTAACATTCTGTTCAAACAGGACGGAGAGATAGCCTGACAGCTTTTCTTTCATTTCGCTCCCTTCTATAAAAACAATATTGCAGGAGGGAATCGCTTTCTGTGCCACTTCCGAGGCAACGATCCCATAGGAGTCCATCATTTTTGCCGCTTCATCAATGCTACTGTTGACATATTCCACTGAGGTCTGGCAGCAGTCCAGAAAATCGGAAACAGCCTCGGGATGCTCTTTTACAAAAGCGGTGCGGGCCACCACAACCCCTGTAACCAGCGCAGAAGGATCCACGCTGTCTGCCTGCAGTTTGTTCCACTCTTCCGTCAGATCCAACGCTACCCGGATACGGTCGCTTTTACTCTGGGCAGTAGTAACAAACGGCTGAGGCAGCATGGCAATGGAATTCTCCTGGGCCGTCAGCGCAGCCAAGCATTCTGCCGGTTCGCTTTTCCACTCGATTATCACATCGCGAACCGGATCAATCCCATTCTGACTTAACACATAATTCAGCGCATACTCTGGCGTATTACCTTTACCGCTTGCATAAATGGTTTTTCTGCGCAGATCATCAACCGAACGAACGGTATCTCCACTCTCTGTAATATAAAGAACTCCCAGCGTATTGATTGCTAGAACCTGCACACCGCCATTTGTATTGTGATAAAGGATGGAAGCCAGATTGGCAGGAATCGCGGCAATATCCGTTGTCCCCTGAGCTAAGGCCGCAGAAACTTCATCCGTCATAGAAGTAATGGTAAAATTATAGCGGCCGTTTTTCTCAGTTCTGGCATCATTTTCTGTCATAAACTGCACCATTCCCATAGATGTAGGGCCATTGAGCGCCATAACATTTACTTCTGCGGCTTCCATTTGGACAGACTGGCTGACAGAAGGTTCCTGAGAAACAGAAGGATCGCGAGAAACAAGGGTGCATCCGGCAAGCAAGGCTGCGGACAGAGAGAGAAAACAAACAAACGACAAGAATTTTTTCATAATAATGTTCCTTTCTGCATTGGTTTATTTGGTGTTCGATGGGTAATAGAGCATCTCTTCCAGCCGTCTCAAATTTGTGACATAAAACCGATTTCCGCAGGCTTCAACAGCGCCCGCGGACTGGAGAGCAGCCAATTCCCGAAACAACGCTGCCCGGCTGATTCCCAGATGCCGTGCCAGATCTTCCCGGGAACCGCGAAATATAACTTCTCTGTTTTCATTTTGACTGGCAAGCAAAAAAGCAATCACCCGTCCACGGCAGGACTGCATGGTAAGCAATTCAATTCGTTTCAAAAGAAATTGGATCTTCTCGCTACAGACAGCTGCAAAACGCAATGCAAAAGCGCCGTTGCAGGACATCACCTCCTGCAGCACAGATTTGGGAATATAAAGCACCTCTGTTTCTATGGCACAGCGGAGTACAGTTTCCAATTCGAAGTGCGCCAGAAGATTACAGATTCCAAAACACTCCCCAACCGACAATTCATTGAGCAGGATGTCTTTTCCGTCTAAGGCAACAGAGTAAACCTCGACTCTTCCCGCAGTGATCAGTCCGATCGACGGAATACCTCTTGGAATATCACTGAGAATCTGTCCGCTCCGAAAGGTCTGAGAAAACACGCTTTTTTCGGGCAATATAACGTCCGACAAAAACGCGGAAAGTGCTAATTTGCAGGATAGTTCTGTTTGTTCCAACACCTCACCTCATTTTTATATAATTAGTCATTACTAACTCACAGATATTGTACATTCTTTTTAATGATTTTGTCAAGAAAAAAAGAATCTGTGACAGTCTCATCTGATATTGACAAGGACTTTGCACAGATGGTAAGTTACAGTTAACCTCATGGTCGGGAAGGAGTATACATATGCTAGATCACATCTTTTTATTTTCTGGAGCCTCAGCAGTAGGAAAAACCTCTGTTTTGCGCTCTCTGATTCCTCTGCTGCAGCATAAGGGCGCAGGCCCCTGTGTCTGCAAAATCGACTGTCTGCAAAGCGAAGACGCATCTGTATTTGCTGAAATGAACCTCCCCTGCGTCACAGGACTCAGCGAAGATATTTGCCCAGATCATTTTCTGGTGTCCAATTTGCCGGAATTGTGGGATTGGGCCAATAGCCAGGGCTGCGATACTCTGGTAATTGAAACGGCCGGGCTATGCCATCGGTGTTCACCTGCTACCACACATATGATAGCAGGCTGCGTTCTAGACTGCACTGCTAGTTGTAAAGCACCCGGTCAACTGGGCCCTATGCTCACTCAGGCAGACTTTGTGGTACTGACAAAAACAGATATGGTCTCACAGGCTGAACTAGAAATTATTTCCTCGAAAATTAGTGAGCTGAACCCAAAAGCGGCGCTTTTCCCGGTAGACGGTCTAGCCGGATATGGAGCCGACCGTTTGGCACAGTGGCTGCTAGAACAGCCCTCCAACTGCGGATCCAGAGAAGACGAACTTCGCCATACCATGCCGAGCGGTGTCTGCTCCTATTGTGTGGGAGAACGCCGGGTAGGAGGAGCATTTCAACAGGGAGTCGTAGGAAAAATTAACTTTGGAGAGGAGACACCGCTATGGAAAACCTGACCATTCTTCCCGGACGCAACCGGCAGGGACAGCCAGAAGACTTTATATCTATCCATCTTGCACGCGGCAGGTTATACACAATTGTGGGGAACACAGGATCCGGAAAGTCCCGGCTTATTAAAGATGTAGAACAGCTGGCTCAGGGGGATTCCGTTACTGGACGCACGATTCTGTTAGATGGAACCCCGGTATCCCGCTCCCGCCGGCAGATGCTGTCGGGACAGATGGTAGCCCATCTTGGGCAGAATATGCGCTTTGTTCTGGACACAACGGTAAAAGAGTTTTTGCAGCTCCACGCCCGCTGCCGCAGCCGACAAACCACACCCGAAGAAATTCTGGAACTTGTAAACGACATCACACCGGAACCCGTATCATTGGAGCAAAACCTCAACCAGCTCAGCGGCGGACAGTCCAGAGCCCTGATGATCGGGGATATCTCCCTTATTTGCGACAGCCCCATTGTACTGATTGATGAAATTGAAAATGCCGGGATCGATAAACAGAAAGCCCTAAATTTACTTTGCCGACAGGACAAACTGGTTCTTGTTGTAACACATGATCCACATACTGCTCTTATGTCTGAGCAGAGGATCGTACTTAGCGGCGGCGCTATTACCGCAGTAGTGAGGCGTACTCCGACCGAAGAAATCCTCTATCGGCAATTAGAAACCGAATACCAAAAACAGCGCCTATATCAGACGCTGCTGCGGAAAGGAGAACCTCTTGTATGAGACACATCTTGCTTTACTGGAACCACATCTGCGTGCTTCATCGTCAGGAAAAAACATTTCTGGATGCGCTGGCTCAGCGCCTGCTTTCTGATGAAATTCAACTGGAAGTACGCTATTTCGGATTGGGATATCCCGAGCATATGTCAGAGTATCTTGCTCGCCCGGATGCTATTTTACCGGATTTAATCGTATCGGCAGATCTGGAAGTTTTTGAAGATACGGATATCTTTTGCAAGCTAAATCATTCGTTATATCCTGTGCGGAGCTGGATACCGCTGCAGTCCGGCCCGATGTTAGATGCCGTAGAACGAGGATCATTTCTGCTTCCGTTCCTGTCCATCCCTCTGGTCTACTATACCAGAGAACCTGAGATCTGCAGACGCACCGCTCTGACCGACTGGAATGGTTTAGCATTTGGAGGAATCAACAACTCTGCAGTAAAAACCGTAGTAAAAACCGTTTGGGAACGGTGGGGAAGTCAGGCTGCACAAAGGCTGCTTGAGCGCAGTTTGGTGACCGATATGCCCATTGGTGCGTTCCAAGCTGTACGCCAAAAACAGGCCGCCACAGCGCTTGTGCCTTCTCTGTATGCCCTGCGAGCGGATGGGCAGGAGACTTTCCTGCAAATACCGGAAGAAGGACCTGTTTTAATCCCATCCTATTTCTGTGCCCGTACCTCGATACCACAGTCGATTGCCTGCCGTATGGCAAAAGAAATTTTGTGTCCGGAACTCTGCTCCTTCTACGCAGCCAATGGAGATCTGATCGTTTATCCGGAACATACCTCCCAAAAAAGCCGACAGGAATATTCCGGTGCCTGCTGTCCTTCTGCACCGTGGCTTGAACGATTGACACATGAAGAATTTTATCATCTTTACTGTCAGAAACTTCCAAAAGCATCCGACTGGCAGGCTGATCTTAAGCCGTAAGGCATTCCATATCATTCAATGCCCTCGACCCCCACCGCCCGCATCACCCGAAACACCTGCTCTGCCGTATCCGCCATGTTGGATGCGGCTGTTTTCGGATCCATGGCCTCCTCTAAGGATACAACTGAGCGGAGAATGGGGAAAAAGGCATCAATTCCGGCATTGTTGCAGGCAGCTGCATCTCTGGTTACAGCGCCTGCAAAAGCCAGAACCGGCTTTCCAAAGGTTTTTGCAAGGCGGGCAACTCCCTCCGGCGCTTTCCCCATAGCAGTCTGAGCATCCATGCGGCCTTCTCCGGTGATCACAATGTCTGCATCCTTAATATAATCTGCCAGCCGGGTTTCCTCTAATACCAGCTTAATCCCGGATTCCAGCACTGCATTTGTAAATGAGAGAAATGCGAATCCGAGGCCGCCTGCCGCTCCCGTTCCCGGCTGCTTTGGATCTGCTTTCGGGAAGGCCTGGCGTGCCAAAGCCGCATATCGTTCCAGCCACTGGTCCATCTGAACAATCATCTCCGGCGTTGCACCTTTCTGCGGACCGTAAACGGCACTGCAGCCCAGATCGCCGCAGAGCATATTCGTCACATCACATGCAATATAAAAATGGCAGTCTGCCAGCTCTGGAAGCACATTTTTATCAGAAATGGTTTTTAAAATTTCCAGCCCCTGCGCACCATACGGCACCTGTCTCCCCTCTTTATCCAGAAAATCGTATCCCAACGCCTGAAGCATTCCCACACCGCCGTCATTGGTTGCACTTCCGCCGATTCCCATGATAAAACGCCGGCAGCCTTTGTCCATGGCATCCCGGATCATTTCTCCTACTCCATAGGTAGTGGTGAACAGCGGATTTCTCTTTTCCGCAGGCACCAACGTAATGCCCGCAGCCTGAGACATTTCCATAATCGCCGTATGTGTGCTTTCAATGATACCGTAACGGGCTGTAACCGGTTCGCCCAGAGGGCCTGTTACGGAAATCTCATGGATCACACCATTCATTCCTGCTGCCAGAGCGTCTACTGTCCCCTCTCCTCCATCCGCAAGAGGACGCACCTCTACCAAAGCGTCCGGATAAACACGCCGGATACCGGTTCGAACGGCATTCCCTGCCTCCATTGATGAAAGACTTCCTTTGAATGAATCAATTGCAACTGTTACCTTCATATCCGCTTCCTCCGTAATTGATCTGAGACTGTTCTTCTTTGAAAACATTTATGCTTCTATTATAACTGTAAAATAAAGAAATGGATATGTTATCTGAAATATTTTTATGTTATAATCTTCTGTACTGCATCTGATTTAAAACAATATCATTTTATAGATAATAAAACTGCCGCAAACGGCATAAAAGGAGGCCTCTTTCATGGCTCAGGCAAACTGCGAAACCTGTATGAATTATGAATATGATGAAGAATGCGACTACTATGTCTGCACAAAGGATCTGGACGAGGATGAAATGGTTCGTTTTATCCGGGGAGAGTTCAGGGACTGCCCTTACTATCGGTTCGGAGACGAATATCAGATTGTAAAAAAACAGATCTGATGAGAAAATACCTCTATCTGCGCCGCAGCTCCTTAAAAAAATCCGTCATCAGACAGGAACATTCTTCCCCAAGAATACCTGTTTCTACTTTTACCTGATGATTAAATCCCGGCTCTTTAAGAATATTTAATACCGAACCGGCACAGCCCGCCTTCGCATTCATGGATCCAATGACAACACGGGGAATCCTGGCCTGTACAATGGCTCCGGCGCACATGGGACAGGGCTCCAGCGTGACATACAGCGTACAATCCTCCAGCCGCCAGTCTCCCTCTTTTTTGCAGGCTCTTTTTATGGCTGTAATTTCTGCATGGGAAAGAACCGTTTTATCTGCATTCCGACGGTTGTAGCCTCTGGAAATGATACGGCCCTCTTTTACAATCACGCAGCCGATTGGGACGTCTCCAATCGCAGCCGCTTTTTTTGCCTGACGAACCGCTTCCTTCATAAAGGCTTCATCTGCCCGGCGGGCTGCTCTTGCAGCCTCCTCTGCCGCAAGGGCAGCCAGACGTTTTTTCTCATTCCTCTGCTCCCAGCGGCGTCTGCGGGTTTCAAGTCCCTTTGCATTTGCCAGAGCAATTTCCTGTTCTGTCATACGATCAATCTCCTTATATGCGTTGAGGTCAAACGACTTGTGACCCTAATATCCTATTATAAATAAAATCATAAATTTTGCAAAGGAAGGATCAATCAATATGAAATTATGCGGGCTTCAGAAAACAACGCTTCTGGATTTTCCGGGAAAGGTAGCTGCCACGATCTTTACCGGCGGATGCAGCTTTGCCTGCCCTTTCTGCCACAACAGCGAGCTGCTTGGACGCGATACTGAGGCACTTTGCTCTCAGGAAGAAGTAATGACATTTTTAGAGAAACGAAAGAACATATTGGAGGGTGTCTGCATCACCGGAGGAGAACCAACTCTGCAGCCAGATCTGGAGGATTTTATACGGTTTGTCCGCAGTCTTGGGCTGGCAGTAAAGCTGGATACAAACGGATACCAGCCGAATGTGCTCATTAATCTTTGCGAAAAAGGGCTTTTAGACTATGTAGCTATGGATATCAAAGCAGGAAAAAGCCATTATGCGCATGTAAGCGGGCGCACCGGGCTGAATCTGGAACGAATCGACCAAAGTATCCGTTTTCTTTTAAATGGTTCTGTCCCCTTTGAATTTCGTACGACCGTTGTAAAAGGCCTCCATGATAAAAGTGATTTTGAGGAAATCGGGCCATGGATCCAGGGGTGCGGACAATACTTTCTGCAGTCTTATCAGGAGTCCGGCCAGGTACTGTCCCCCGATTCCTGCAAAAGCTTTTCCCGGGAAGAAATGGAGGAATTTGCCCGGATTGTATCCCCCTATGCCGGAATCGTCAGGCTCCGTGGAATCGACTGATCCATGCATGGCCTATCAGTCCGTATTTTCCATACTGACATCTGCATACCAGTAACCGAACCGGCCGTTTTGAACCGGCTGTTTTTTGGCAAGAACAAAATGCGGAAACCCGAACATGGAAGCCATATATTTTTCGCTGCTGTAATAATGGCCCGGAACCCCCAGAATATAGCGTACCCGTTTGCGCGCCTCATCGCCTACACGGGCAAATACCAGATACCGGTAATTATAATAGCCATGAAGCAGAAAGCTGTTGTTTCCATACGTCCAGTTTTCCCTCGGTAAAAGGCCGATATCCTGAGGACGGATGGTGAGAATCTCGATGGTACCCGGACTGTCAAAAGCCTGTATCTTGGGATAGCGCTTTCGGAAGGCTTCCCACAAAAGCTCCGGACTGCCGGCGCTTTCTTCCTGCTCCAGACGCGCCAGCTTTTCGGGATTTTCTAAAGGAAATTCCTCCTCCTGAGGCAAAGAAACGCGAGCCGGATGGGAGGCTAATGGCTCTGATGACTCCTGCGCTGCCTCCTCTCTGGCCTGTTCTTTTTCTTCCACAGGCTTCTCATGTCCGGCCGGCAGTATTCCCAATATATTTCCTACTTTATTTAGGTTCTGCAAAAGCATTTGGGTACCGCTTCCCATTCTCTGATTATCTTCCGGATGATCCTGACCGCCTGCTTCCACATCTTCTTCGCTATGCGGGGCCTCTGATCCTTCCTTTTCATCTTTTAAAGCCATCTCTGCCTTTTCAATCTGTATTTCATCTTCCTCCGGCTCTTTCGTCTCCTCCCTGGCCGCTTCCCGTTCCTTTTCTTCTAAAACTAATTTCGCTCTCTCCGCCTCCAGACGTTCCTCCTCTGCCTGAATTTCCTGATTCAGTTCCGTCAGCTTTCTATGGATCTGCTCGCTCTCATCCCCTACATTCTGAGACGTTACCTCTGCCAGATCTACCTCTGCGGCCTGAGTAACTGCATCCTCCCAAATCGTCTTATACACCCGCCAGTCTTCTTCCTTTTCATGGACGGAAAGGCCATAGCAGATTTCCATAGCACAGCCAGATCCTCCAATATTTTCCATCGAAATCACAGCTCTGAACTCGCCCGCTCCATTGTGAATAAAAATATTACCCAGAAAAATCTCTTTATCAGGCGCCAGCAGATACACCCCCAGATCGCTTCCTCCTGAATAAACCTTTTTTACATTTACATTCAACCTGCACTGGCCGCTTCTGGTTTCCAGCTTGGCAAATCCTATATTTTTCCCCTTTGCGCTTCCTTCATATGCATAAATATAAGAAATCAATCTTCTATAATTCACCATTTCCCTACTCCTTGCACCATTTCCAAATCGCTCCACCCCAGACCTGTCTGCCTGTCCCCAGATGGCAGCCCGGTTTCCGCTGTTACCATTATTTATATGTTTTTCCCCTTGAAAGTATGTCGAGAAAATGCTATTCTATATGGAGAAAATTGCAAAAATAATTTTCATTTTACGGAAAGGGTGGATATTATTATGAGAATCTGCAAAGCAAAAAATTATGATGAAATGAGCCGCCAAGCTGCCAATGTCATTTCCGCACAGGTAATCATGAAGCCTAATTGCGTGCTGGGACTGGCTACCGGTTCTTCACCGATCGGTACCTACAAGCAGCTGATCGAATGGTACAACAAGGGCGATCTGGATTTCTCCAATGTAAAGACAGTAAACCTGGACGAGTACAAGGGACTTACAAAGGATAACGATCAGAGTTACTATTATTTTATGTATAATAATCTCTTTAAGCATATCAATATTGACTTAAATAACACAAATATTCCTGATGGAACAGAGCCGGACAGCGCCATTGAGTGTGCCCGCTACAACCGTGTGATCGATGATATCGGCGGCATTGATCTGCAGCTTTTAGGAATCGGACACAACGGCCACATCGGTTTCAATGAGCCTGATTCTGAATTTGCAAAAATGACTCACTGCGTTGATTTAACAGAGAGCACCATTGAGGCAAACAAGCGCTTCTTCGCTTCTATCGACGATGTTCCCAGACAGGCTTATACCATGGGTATCAAGACCATCATGCAGGCAAAGACAATCCTTCTGATTGCCAGCGGTGCAGATAAGGCCCGCATCCTCCGCGAAGCTCTCTGTGGCCCTGTAACCCCTCAGGTTCCCGCTTCTATCTTACAGCTTCACAATAATGTAATCGTAGTGGCTGACGAAGCGGCTATGGCTGAGTTTTAATTTTACAAAAATACAAATCATTTAAAAATCCCTCTGCGGCAGATTACAGGTACCTTCGCCACAGAGGGATTTTTCTATTAAAATATAATCTCATGCATATACTCTTCAATATCATCTCTCAGTATATTTTTAGCTTTTTCCAAATCACCTGTCATCAAAGAATCGATAAGATTTACATGATTTCTGGCATCTGTCTTACGTTTTTGGTTCCAAACATTGCAATAATACTGATTAGAGGCTCTAATGGAAAAGATCATGGCATCAGCCAGAGCCTTTTTATAAAAGCTGTTATTGCTGAAGGAACACAGCAGCTGATGAAATTGATTGTTTAAAGTCCAATGGATCTTTACATCCAGATCATCTTTATGTATCACAGACTCTTCGTTTAATGCAATCAGCTGTTTGTATTCATTTTCACCCATATGAGGATATGCAGCCTCTAAAGCTGCAAGTTCTATTGTTTTACGAAACTCCACTAATTCACGAATCTGTGTCGGATGAATCATTTCCAGTTGATAGCCATACCGGGGAATATTTTTTAATATTCCTTGACTGCAAAGCTGAACCAGTACCTCTCTGACCGTCGTCTTACTTGCAGAATATTTTTCAATCAGGTCTTTTTCATTTAGAATTGTATTGGCCGGATAGTCTCCATTTAAAATATGCGCCAGCACTTCTTCATAAACACGGTCTTTTACAGAAATCCTTTCCACACTATCCTGCTCCTCTCTGATATATGATATGTCTGAAAACATAAAAAGCGGCTGCCTGCAGTGTACAGCAAATGCAGCCGCTTAATGCATATTTATCCTTTCACTGCTCCTGCCATCATACCTGATTTTTGGAACCTTTGCAAGAATAAGTAAAGCAAAATAATCGGAATTATAACCAGCGTAGTTCCGGCTAGAATAACCGGCCACGGAGTGGACAATCCCTCACTGACCGGAAGCAGGGAAATAGTAACCATAAGTGTGTATTTTGATGATTTTCTCAGATATAAAAGCGGCCAGAAAAAGTCATTCCATCTGGCAATCAGGGTAATCGCAGCCCATGATGCCAAAGCCGGTTTAATGACCGGAAGTACTATTTTAGTGAAAATACCAAAATCTGTACATCCGTCCACTCTGGCGGCCTCAATCAGTTCATCGGGAATATCGCTCATATACTGATGCATATAAAAGATACCCACAGCTGTTGCGATACGCGGAATAATCAGTGACCACAGGCTGTTAATCAGATTAAACTTCTTCATCAGAATAAACAGCGGCACCGCTCCTACCTCCGGCGGAATCAGCATAGTTGCAATCACAAAGTAAAACAGAAAATTTCTGCCCGGAAAACGGAACTTGGCGAAAGCAAAGCCAGCTAAAGCGCAGAAATAAAGAGTTGTCACCGTACCAATCAGCGTTGTAAATACACTGTTAAACAGATTCTGCCCCAATGGAATCATTTCAAACAGACGTTTAAAGTTTGCCAGTGTAGGATCCTGTACTATTATCGAATGAAATCCGCTGATACTTTCTGTAGCCGGCTTCAGGGAAATCAGACACATCCAGGCAATTGGAAATATACAGATCAGCGAGATCACTGTCAGCGCACCGTAAACCAGAACGGTATCCCACCTTCGTTTTGCTTTATATCCCATATGCGCCTCCTTACAACTCTCCCTGTTTTCTTCTCGCCACAAACTGCACCGCAGAGAGAATACCCAGAATTATAATAAGCACTACACCAATTGCTGATGCATATCCCATATTAAATACATTGAAGCCAGATTCATACATATACTGGAACAATGACGTATTGGAAGCGCCTGGTCCTGGAAGTATGTAGGATTCATTAAACAGCTTCCAGCTGTCCACAGTAATTGTAATGGAACAGAAAAATAGGATATTGCGCAGAAGCGGTAATGTAATATAGAAAAACTGCTTCAGCTTTCCTGCCCCATCTACCGTTGCAGCTTCATAGTAATCGGTAGAAATATTCAGCAGTCCCGACAATACAATCATGGTAAACCATGGTGTATTTCTCCATACATTTAAGAGAATAACCGGAATTTTTGAATAACGTGTATCTGTCAGCCAGCCAACCGATCCTACACCAAACATCCCCAGAAATTCATTGATCAGACCTGTATTTTCATCAAAAAGCATTCTGAAAATCAGCCCCATTGCAATGGCAGCACAAATATTGGGCAGAAATGTAACTGTCTTAAAAAACGATTTGTGGTTTAATGAACTGCTGTTTAGCAGGCTGGCAATTATAACTGCAAGCACCAGTATCAGGACCATACCAGTAATCCAATATACTACTGTATTTACCAGAGATTCCCAAAATAAATTGTCTATGAGAATCTTCTGGTAATTATCCGTTCCGCACCACACCGGATCCCCGATTCCCTTCCACTCTGTAAAGGAGATATAGAAGGTCCATATGGTAGGGATCAGCTGAAACAGAAAAAACAGTATGAAAAATGGAAGAATAAATAAATACGGTGCTCTATATTTTTTTATATTCTTTAACATTTATCTCCTCATCATTACTTAACGATCTCAGCCTGACCAATCTTTGCCTTAAGATTCTTATCCATATTGGCAATTGCCTCTTCCATTGTCTGATTTCCTGCAATATAGGTCTCAAGCTCTGCTGTGATAATTTCATCTGCCTCTGCATCCTGAGGTGTTACAACAAGGTTGGGAGAACCATTTTCAAGACATTTTCCTTCCATTTCACGGAAAGACTGTCCACCGTAAAAATCAGATGGCTCTTTCCAGAATTCATCCTCTAACATCGCAGTTGAAATAGGATTAGCATATGGAGCATTCTGGGATTCCATGGATTTTACCCACTCTGTACGGGATGGTGTATCAAAATGGAAATCATGCCACATCTGCTCTAAAAGACCTGCATAAACATTATCGCCTTTGTTTACGATACAGAAATAGGATGAAACAGGAGCTCCTGCTGTTCCTACTTCCTCAAATACCGGCGAAGGCATTACACGCCACTGGCCTGCTGTTGCCTGACAGTTCATTCTCAAAAATTCATCCCAGAATGCGCCGATATAGAATGTAGCTACCTGCTGGCTGTTTACTGCATCATAGAGAGCCGGCTGCATAATCTGTGACTTTAACAGCAATCCTTCGCTGTTAAGGGTATCCAGCATACCAAAAGCCTTCTTTGCTCCCTCATCGCTGCCTAATACAATCTGACCGTTCTCATCCCAGATCCTTGCTCCTGCCTGAGGCATAAGACCGCGTCTTCCCCAATATCTCCAGGTCATAGAGTCAGGGCTGATATAGGAGAGGTATACTTCCCCGTTGCTCTTTTCCTTTAACTGGCGTCCTGCTTCTACATATCCCTCAAACGTAGACATCTGAGCCGGATCCACACCATATTTATCAAAGATTTCCTGATTGTAGAACAATACATTCGGTCTTACTGATTCCGGAAGACCATAAATCTTTCCGCTGATCGTTGCGTCATTGGTTGCGCCTTCAACCATTTCATCAATATACTGAGATACAAACTCTGTCTCATCTCTTAAAAGTCCTGCCTGAGCCAGATCCAGGATATTAACCGGGTCAATATACACTGCATCCGGAAGATCATCCTCTGCGCCAGCAAGAGCTGTCATGGTGATCTTTTCACGGCTCTTCGCCTGACTTTCGTTCTGTACGATTTCAAGAGTTACCTCTGGTGCAATATCTCTGTTTCTCTCCAGCCATGCATCGAAATACTCTTTTAAATACTGAGGCTGTCCTGTTCCGTAAATTGTAATCGTACCTGCCGGATAAACAGTCTTTTCCTCTGAAGCCTCCGGCTTTTTTCCCTCATCTTCCTTTGCGGCCTCTGACTGTGCTCCCGAAGCAACTGTTGTCTCTGCCGGTTTCTCAGACCCGGAGCATCCACAAAGTGTTCCCGCTGCCAGTGCTGCTACCATTAAACATACTGTTCTTTTTTTCATTTTCCTTCCTCCTTGCTTTTTTCATATATTTATCGCTGTTTTTAAATTTCTCTTGCCGCCTCTACAATCGCATGGATTCGTTCATATGGAATTTCTGTAGGAAGCGTACAATCTGCCCCCAGAATAAACCTCCTCTTTCCATAGGTTTCGATTAGCTTCTTTGACGCTGCTTTCAACTCATCGATGCTGCCGTCAACCATCACGCCGCTTCTGTTTGCAAGGCCTCCCATAACAGTTACATCGCCAAAGAGCTTTCTTCCTTCTTCAATACTAAATGGAGCCTCATAGACTCCCCAGTTTACCACATCGCTTAATTCCTTATAAGAAGCATACCTCTGCATATTCAGTCCATCCTTGCACATATGAAGGAAAGTATAGCCTCCGGCTTCTTTTACTGCCTGAAGAATCTGCTTATCAAAGGTTTCAATGCATTCTGCAAATTCCTCATCTGTAAAATAACGGCGCTCTGCTCCCAGGCCTGCGTAATATACGCCGTCAACTCCCAGTTCAATATATTTCTGAGCCAGATTAGCCATACAGTCAGCAATTCGCTTCCATGCCTCAATCATGGGCTTTTTGTTTTCTCTGAAATGAGTCACCTGCAGCTCCCTCACCGCTTCATACCCATATCTCGCTTCAATCGGATGGATTGCAGAAGCGCAAATTCCATGAAGCGTTCCCAACGAAAAGGCATCCGAATCTGCCTGATCCATAATCCGCTTAACCAGTTCAATCTGATTTAACATAAAGCTGTCATTCAAACTGAGTGCCGGAATTTTATTCCAGTCATCCGGTGTACGGATCTCTCCGAAATCCGGCACCAGATTTTCATTCATAATTTTAATAATATCCGTATCTGTCTCCCGAAAGAAATCGAGATGGAACTTTAAATCCTCTTCTACCGTCTTAGCGGTTCTTGGAAAATGAAGAGAAAAACCAACCGGCACATGATCCGGTACATCTCCTCTGATTGCAGCAATTACACGTTCTTTCTTATTCATCTTACTCTCTCCTTTTTATATTTTTACAAAATGTCTTTTTTCACTCTTTTATTTTATATAAATATATGCATTTCGCTGTTCATGTTATTAATCATACTACAAAGCATTTTATATATCTATGGGTATTTTGCCACATTTTTTACATTGTTTTTGTACATTATTTACATTTGAGTTTTATAAAAAAACCAGTCTGAATACCTATACGATATCCAAACTGGTTCTATCTTTGCCAAATATTCGATTTACTCCACATCCTCAAACGCCGTCACATATTCAAGCGCGGACGCGCCTTCCATATCCTGTCCATTGATCTGGACTGTAAGTGTGGAAAGCTCAAAATTCTCTATAAATGTATTTCCAATTTCTACCAAAAATTGAGTTTCTGTAACACCTTCGTTATTTTTCGCCTGATTTAAGTTCAGAACGCCTTTTGCATTTTCCTCTTCGCCGGTTTTATCAAAGGAAATAACCTCTGTTCCCTCAGTGAAAACGCCGTATCCGATCATCCTGTCTACCAGTGCCTGAGCATTGAGGTCGTCGTCGTCAAGAGAATCCATCTCCTGAACCAGGCTGTCTCCGTCGCCTTTGTGGTAAATAGAAATAACAGCTACAGGTTCTACATTTGGATCGGGAACCTTGTCTGAAGCCCCGCCAGTAGTCGGAACGACTGCCGGTTCCGGATTTTCTGCAGATACTGTGGTTGTCTCCTCCTTCTGCTTCTCAGTAGTAGGCGTGCAGGCTGCCAGAGAAACTGCCATAACTGCCGCCATCATACCCAATAACCATTTTTTCATTTAAAAACTGCCTCCTTTAATTCTTCTCAAAGCTACGGAACCAGGAGGTCAGCTTTGTCAGCGCTTTTACAAGAGCGTTCATCTCTTCCTCTGTGAGAACGTCCATCACTCCCTGTATCATCTGTTCATGAAAATACTTATGGTGCTCGTATGCCTTGATTCCTTTTTCAGAAAGTGAAATATGAACCACCCGCCTGTCTTCTGTGCTGCGGCTCCGCACCACATAGCCTTTTTTTACAAGGCTGTTCATAGAGATGGTCAGTGTTCCTACAGTCACTGACAGCTCCTTTGCGATGGATGACATATTTTTCTTCGTTCCAACGCCGATCGCATGGATGACATGCATATCATTACTGGTCAGATCCTTGTTCTCATAGCTGGTAATGGCCTTCTCTTCGATATCATTGATATCCCGGAACAGATTTACCAATACATCGTTCAGTGTATCGTAAGTCTCCACGTCTCTTCCTTTCACTTTCCTCAGTATCCTTCTCAGATACGCTCTACTGATTGTACAGTATTTTCCTGTGTCATACAAGTCCTAAAATGCTTATAAAATTCTTAAAAAACTGTGTCCTGCTGCTCATTTTCAAGCACCAGACGTTTAAATTCCTCGCCGCGCTCTTCAAAATTCCGGAATATGCCGTAGCTGGCAGCTGCAGGCGACATAACACAGCTGCGGCCAGGCCTTGTAACCTTCTTGGCAAGACAAACTGCGTCCTTCAGATGCTCTGCCAACAGCAGTCTGGACGGATTTTCAAAATCAGGATAATCTGCCGCGATTTCCTCAAAAATCCTCTTTCCTGTGGCCTCCATCAATATAATATGGGGCACCTGCGACTGTGACAGATATTCGATCAGCTCTCGGTAATCAATTCCTCTGTCCATGCCGCCGATTAAGATGGTATCCGTGTCCTTCAGAGTTTTTAACGCCTGAATTGCTGTCTCACAGATTGTAGAAATGGAATCATCATAATATTTAACGCCCTGTATTTCTCCCAGAAATTGTAAGCGATGAGGAAGGGGCTCATACTCCTTAAGGCCTTCTGTAAACGTTTCCTCTGCCATTCCCAGCAGGCTGCACACTGCATAAGCCATACCAATATCAAAATAATTATGCTGGCCCAAAAGGCGGATCTGACCGGTCGGGATCTTATAACGACGGCCCTCATAGCAGATGGATGTAACTCCATCCTTCTCCTCCACATACAAAACAGGGGCTTCTTCCCGTTTTTTTCTGTCTGCCAGATTCCCCTCTGTTTTCCAGAAACGCTCAAGCGGCGGCTCAGGGAAGGAGGACTTTGCAGTAATCAGTCTGGAAACACACTCCCCCGGCTCAGGCAGACACTGAACGCTGCAGATCAGCACATCCTCCGGGGTCTGATTTAAGAAAATGTGCTCCTTGGCCCGTACATATTTTTCCATCGTACCATAGTGATCCAGATGCTCCTCATGGATATTTGATAAAATGGCAATATGGGGTGAAACGGTCATGTATTCCAGCTGATGGCAGGAAAGCTCACACACAATCTTTGTTTCCGGTACGATCTCTTCCATAAGATCGAACACGGGAATTCCGATATTTCCTGCCAGAACCGTATCGTATCCTGCATGTTTGAGCAAATGATACAGCAGCGTGGTAATCGTACTCTTTCCCTTGGTGCCCGTGATACCGATAATCTGATCGCGGAAGCACCTGAAAAACACCTCTGTCTGGGAAAGGATCTGACAGCTGTAATCCTGCACCGGCTTTTCCAGTACCACTCCGGGACTTTTGAAAACCACATCATAATCATTCAGACAGCTCTGGTAATCCGGCCCGCTGATCCATTTTCCAATCCCTTCCGGCAGCTCCCCGGGCGCCGACTGATCCGCGATATCCACGGACTGAAAGGTTCCCAGACGCCGCAGCACCTCCCATGTGGATTTCCCCTCTCTTCCAAAGCCCAGCAAAAGTATCTTTTTCCCCCGTACCCAGGGATCAATTTTCTCTATCACAGTCCGTCTCCTCGTCTCCTATGCTTCCTTTGTACACCTTTCCCTGACAAATTTTTCCCAGGGTTCAGGCACCAGATTGCTGCTGTCAAAATAAGCGGAAAACTTATTTTTCTCTGTCTGATACCGCTCATACAGGCCTGTTTCTTTATAATGTTCAAATAAAAGCGGAAGCTTCTTCCCCTCTTTTTCCATCCGCTCAATCGTTAATACAATGGCAGAATTGATCTCATCCCGGCTTCCCACACACTCAAAGGGCTTTTCCTCCTGAATACCCGTAAGCTGATCCAAAAGAGGCTTCATCTCCTCATCCTGCAGCATATTTCTTCCGAAAATCTTCTCCACCTCTTCCTCCGAAAGGAACGGGGACAGGATCAGATATACAAAGAGGCACTTGGGGCAGTGTCCGCACCAGCTGTCTGTTTTGCTGCCTGCATTGCAGCTCCTGAAAATGGCATGGTACTGCTTCTGCTGTGCAAAAAAGCGGGCAATCTGAAACTCGCTTAAGGGGCGCAGCATACTGAAATAGTACGCGCTTCCTGGAAGATATTCTGCCTCGTAGCGGTGAAAATCCTCCTCGAATTTAAAACTCTTGGAATACTGATGATTGACCGTACTTCCCTTTACGGTGCTCTCATTTGCACTGGATTCATTTGACAGTGCCACATAGGAAAGTCCGGCCATTCTGGCTGCCATAATGCCTGAAAAAGCTACCAGCGCAGAAAACGGAGTATGGCCGTTTAAATAGCCCTGACGGTTTAATTCCAGCATATTCTGATCCAGCGTACGCTTTACATAAATCACATGATCCTCATCCAGTCCGGCTGCCTCTGTGGTATGGATTGTGGCTCCTCTGGAATTGATAATATAGGCATATACAGGAACGCCTGCGCCCTTTAAAAGTTCCAGGGTCACTGCGGAATCCTTACCTCCTCCGACAGGAACCAGCACTCCCTTTTCCGAACCGCTGACGGAGGAAAGACGCCCCTGTTTAAAAATAAATTCCGGATCATCACAGACAACATCGGATGCGTCTTCCGTTTCAGATGGCCTGCAGTGGATTTCCATAAAATCCTGAGCATTGGCCTCAGAAATATCATTCACATAGAAAAACTCTCCCAGTCCATTAAAATACAGATCCTTCCACGAGAGAATCTGACGGTCATTTAACACACCTGCTTCCACAATCACCTCCGGTGAGCAGGTAATCTTCCAGTAGCTTACCAGCTCAACCATACCCAGAGAAAAAATCATTTTCCGGAACAGACCGTCCTTCTTCCATATTTTCCCATCATTTACCGTCTTGGGAAACGTCCAGGTGGGCGCAAAGGAGGATAATCCCTCTATCTCAAAATCATATGTAATCTTATATGTAAATTCTGTTTCTTCTGTCTTATATCCGTGATAATAAAAACGCGGAAATTCCTTCCGAAATTTCTGATATCGTTCCATAAAAACCTCTTTCTGCTGTATGCCTCTGACAAACAGAAGCGTTTTCCGGAATCAAACCCGCCTGTCCCAAGCGGAAATCCGGGGTATACACGGTCAATTATAGTGTGCAAACGGTTATTTTGCAATGAATATTTCCCTGCAAATAACCTCTAAACCATCATGGCTGACAAAACGGCGCTGGCTGCCAGACCGACAGCGGACGCCAGAAGCCCCCCGGCAAGCGTGTACCGGGTCTTCCGAATTCCCACAGACCCGAAATAGATACTCATGCAGTAAAGAACCGTTTCCGTACTTCCCATGAGAATAGAAGCCATCAATCCCACTCTGGACTCCGTGCCGTATTCCTTAAAAAGATCCAAAACCAGGCCTGTTGCCGCAGAATTTGACACCAGACGTACCAGCGCTGTGGGGATAACGGCATGAGGCAGTCCCAGGAAGGAAGCCGGCGCCTTTAACAGTTCTCCAAACGCATCCAAAAGGCCGGAGGAACGCAATATACCTACTGATACCATCAGGCCGATCAGTGTAGGGAAAATCCCCCCTACTGTTTTCACCCCATCCTTTACTCCCCGGATAAAATCATCCAGCACAGGACGTCCGGATAAAATACCAAAGCCTACGATATAGAAGATCATAAGAGGCACCATAGCATCTGAAAGAAAAAGCAGAAAAGACATAAAAACCGCCCCACAGGACTTTTATACAGCTTATTCCTGTGAGGCGGTGATTATGTTATATGACGGCTGTCTCCCAATGCCTGGTATTATTCACCTGCCTGAAAAAGCGGCGTAGAATAATACCGGTCTCCGCTGTCCGGCAGCAGTACAACAATGGTTTTTCCTTCATTTTCAGGCCGCTTGGCAGCCTGTAAGGCTGCATACAGCGCTGCGCCGGAAGAAATACCCGTCTGGATTCCCTCTGTTTTAGCCAGCATACGGGCTGTTTCAAAGGGAATTTCATTATCCACGGCAATGATCTCATCATATACCTCTGTATCCAGCACCTCCGGCACAAATCCCGCTCCGATCCCCTGAATCTTATGCGCTCCGGCAGCACCGCCTGACAGCACTGGTGAAGCAGCCGGTTCCACTGCTATTACCTGAATGTGCGGATTCTTTTCCTTTAAATATCCTCCGGTTCCTGTAATCGTGCCCCCAGTTCCTACAGAGGCCACAAAAATATCCACCTGTCCCTCTGTGTCTCTCCAGATCTCAGGCCCCGTAGACTCTCTGTGGGCTTTGGGATTTACAGGGTTTACAAACTGGCCTGCAATCATACTTTGGGGAATTTCCTTTGCCAGCTCCTCTGCCTTTTCAATGGCTCCGCTCATTCCCTTGGCGCCTGGCGTAAGAACAAGCTTTGCCCCGTATGCCTTTAATATATTTCTGCGTTCCTCACTCATGGTATCGGGCATGGTTAGGATCACCTGATATCCCTTCGAGGCCGCAATCGCTGCCAGACCAATCCCTGTATTTCCTGAGGTAGGCTCAATGATAACAGAACCTTCTTTTAATAATCCCTTTGCCTCTGCATCCTCTATCATGGCCTTTGCAACACGGTCCTTTACACTTCCTGCCGGATTTAAATACTCCAGCTTCAGAAGGAGCCTTGCTTTTAATCCTTCCTTCTTTTCCAGATTTACGGCCTCCATCAAAGGCGTATTTCCCACCAACTCCGTGATTCCGTTTAATATACCTGCCATAAACCTCATCCTTTCCTTTTCGGCGTTCCATCGTTTGGTGCCAGTCTGATTTGGTTGGATTATAGAACCCACCATTCCTTTTGTCAAGGCATACGTGAACCGATCCGTTTGAAGCGGAATATTTATTCTCCAATGTTTTTAACAAAAATCAAAAAAAGATGCCATTTTACCGAAAAATCCGATATAATATAGAAAGATTCTTCCATGTACAAAAAATCATAATGGAGAGGAGTTGTATGATGGCAGATATATGGGATTTTTTTGAAAATATGGATGAACTTGTTTATGTAGCCGATATGGATACCTACGATATGGTATATATGAACCGGCGGGCAATGACACAATACGCACTTACATCACCTGAACAGTATCAGAACCGCAAATGCTACGAACTGCTCCAGAGCTGTTCTTCTCCCTGTGCCATGTGTACCAACAGCAAGCTCTGCCCCGGAGAATTTTTTGAATGGTCCCGGTATAATCCCATTGTAAAAAGAGCTTATATCCTGAAAGATACCATGGTAATCCGGGACGGCAGAAGATTACGGATTGAAATTACGATCGATATGAACGTCCACCAGCGGGAAAAGCTGACAATTGAGGATCAAACCGATACAGAAGCGCTGATCAACGAGGGGCTTCGCTTTGCGTTAGCCGCAGAAACACCGATCCGTTCTATTGATATCCTGCTTCAATATATGGGACAGAGCTTCAGCGGAGAACGGGCCTACATCTTTGAGCGGAACAGCCAGAATTCCTTTGACAATACCTTTGAATGGTGTTCTGACCAGGTGCTGCCTCAGAAAAATATCCTCATAAATATTCCTGAACAGGACTTAAACAGTTGGGTACAGGCCTTTAATCGAAATGAAAATGTCCTGATTACAGATATTGAAGCAATCCGTACAGCGGATCCAGATGTTTATTCTCTGCTAAAGCCGCAAAACATACACTCTCTGGTTGTCAGTCCCATAATGGATGGACGCCGGCTGATTGGTTTTTATGGAATTGACAATCCACCGCTGGAGCTGATGAGCCATATTTCCTTTACACTGCAGCTCTTCGGCCATTTTATTTCTTCTATTCTAAAGCGGCGGGATCTGGTGGAGCGGCTTGAAAACCTGAGCTTTTATGATCAGCTCACCGGCGCCAAAAACCGTCATGCCATGAACGAGTTTTTAAGCGTCCTCCCAATCAAGACAAGCCTGGGTATTCTGTACGCCGATGTAATGGGCCTAAAACAGATCAATGACACCCAGGGGCATCAGGCCGGCGATCAGACGCTGATCCGATGCTGCCGCTGTCTGATGGAGCATTTTCCTAAAAATACCGTCTTTCGCGTTGGAGGCGATGAATTTCTGATCCTGTGCGAGAACTGGTCTCAGATGGAATTTGAACACGCAGTAAACTGCCTGAAAAATGATATGATAGAGGGCGTGTCCTTTATGGCTGTCGGCTCCGTGTGGCTTCCATGCTGTGATGAAAATATAGAAAAATACATTTCAGATGCGGACAGCCGGATGTATGAAAATAAAAGAGCCTACTACCAGTCCAAGGGTCACGACCGCAGAAAGCGCAGAGAATAAGGCATAAAAAATGAGCCGCTGCCGGAAAAATAATCTCCGCAGCGGCTTTTTTATAATATAACAGTAAACACGTCAGGCTGCGCGCTTAGTGGATCGCATCCTGGTAGAACTCATATGCCTCTTTATCGGTAAAGCCTTCATGAACGATCTTACGAATCGCTGCACTCATCTCTACTGGATGATTGGACTGGAAGATATTTCTTCCCATGTCAAGACCTTTTGCTCCGCCCTGAATGGATCTGTAAGCCAGTGTCAGAGCTTCATCCTCAGGAAGCTTCTTTCCTCCTGCAACCACGATCGGAACAGGGCAGGCAGCTACAACTTCTTCAAAGTTATCGCAGTAATAGGATTTTACAATATTGGCGCCCAGTTCAGCCACCATACGGGTAGCCAGCTTAAAGAAACGATCTGTACGCTCCATCTGCTTGCCTACTGCAACAACGCCCATCACAGGGATTGAATACTGCTGGCCCAGATTTACCGCTTTGGAAAGGTTGTCCAGACTGGACAGCTGTCCGTCTGCGCCTACGAAGGTCTGGATTGCCAGACAGTCTGCGTTCATTCTGCAGGCCTCTGCAGCATCTACAGCCAGTACCTCATGAGAAAGGTCATCATTCAGCATAGAGGAACCGGAGGTAGCTCTGAGTGCAACACCCTTTCCGCCGATCAGCGCCGGATCTACGCAGCTTCTGAGCGCCCCTCTGGTACCCATCAGCACATCAATGTTAGGAATGAGCTTTGGAATGATAAGATCCAGTCTCTCCAGGCCTGCTGTGGAACCCATAAAATAGCCATGGTCAAATGCGAACATTACCGTATTGCCGCTCTTCGCATCAAAAATATTGGACATATGTTTTTTCATGCCCCAGTCCAGCGCATTTGCACCTTTTACATAAAATCCTTCCTGGTTGGCAAATGGAGCGTCCAGATGATAATTTTTTGCAACTTTTACACCTTCAAGATCTGCCATAATATTACTCTCCTGTCTTTGTTCATCTTTTTGGGGTTCAATCCAGATTCCATTGAATCTGCAATGCCAGACCGGACTGTGACATCCGGCCTGACTGGCGGTTCGTATTCTTTAGAAATCGTAATCAGCTACGTTATCTTTGTTGAAAATCAGTCTCTCTGGCATCAGCACAACACCATTGTTTTCTGGTGCAGTTTCTGCGCCTTCTACCAGACAGTCATTCGGCATTACCTCAACCTCACCAATCTCAGGGATGTTGATCTTATCGCCGACTTTTACAGTATTTCCAGCTGCCAGATAAGCGGTCAGGTAGCAGCCCATAGCGCCCTGTACGCCGCAGTCCCACAGACCCCACTGCTCGATCACGTCTGCTTCACAGTAATCCTTGATAGACATTGGGGATGCAAAACCGGTGATCGTTACATCATTCTTGGTCAGACCCTTGTTCTGTGCTGCCTTACACTGTCCCGGAAGAGCGGTAGAGTCATTACAGATGATCAGGTCGATATCGCTGTGTGCCTCAAGAATGGATGCTCCGATGGAAACAGCCTTCTCTGCATCCTGCTCAGAATAGTAGTTATCCGGAGCAACATTCTCCCAGTTCGGGAAGTTCTCTTTAATATAAGCCTCTCCGGCTACCTGCCAGGAGTTCTGATCAGCTACAGTTGCCTGAGAATAGTGCCAGCAGTATTTAATTGTATCCTTCTCAGGATCTTTGCCTCTCTTTGTCAGGGAATCTGCTCCCATATCTACCAGCATCTGGCCCAGAATATCAGGAGTACCCTGAGATACCATCAGGCTGCGGGCTGTGTCGGAAACATCAGAATCCCAAGTTCCTACGGTTACACCGCTGGAAATCGCATCTGTAAGAGCAGAATCCAAACCAGTAACATCTACAGAAGAAATACAGATTCCGTCTACACCGGATGCAATGGCATTATTGATTACCTGAACCTGATCTGCAACGGATGCATTAGAGGAACCCTGATAATCTACGGTAAAGCCCCACTTCTCAGCATACTTCTGCGCACCGTTGTTAGCGGATTCAAAGAATGCGTTTCCAGTCAGTTTCGGAACGAATGCAACGGTCAGTCCTTCAACGGATTTTACATCACCGGATGATTCAGCAGACTCTTCTGCTTTTGCTTCCGTTTCTTCTTTGGCTTCGGTCTCTGCCTTTGCCTCAGTTTCTGTCTTCGCCTCAGTCTCTGCCGGTGCTTCTGCCGGCTTGGAGCCGCATGCGCTTAAGGAAGCTACCATGGAAGCTGCAAGTGCCATTGCTATCAGTTTCTTCTTCATAAATAAAATCCTCCTTTTTGTTATGCATCTGCTGCATATGATCTTTGTTTGTAACGTTTTAGAACCGCCGTCTTTATTTTAATGGAGCATTCCATTAAGATACTATTTTTTGTCCTTCTGGTGAAGGGCAGCTACTACCTTTGGATTGGTCAAAAGAGACCGGCCGATTACAACTACCAGAAGAAGCAGGCCAACCGGAATATCCAGATACTGCTGCGGAACCTTAAAGCAAAGGGGAAGTCCAAACTTTAATACGCCGATTACCACAGCTGCCAAAGCTGTTCCTACTACAGAGCCTTTGCCGCCGGTAGAAAGCGTGCCGCCCAGAACTACGGCTGTAATGATTGGAAGAGTAAATGTCACACCGATATCTGATTTAGCCGTTCCAATATAGGAAGTCAGGATGATTCCCGCGATCGCTGCGCTGATGCCGGACAGAATATATGTAGTCATGGTGATCAGCCGGGTATTGATACCAGAAAACTCTGCCGCATCTTTATTCACACCGATCAGGAAAACCATACGCCCGTACTTGGTCTTATTCAGAAGTACATAGGCGATCACTGCCAGCACCAGGAAGATAATAACCTGACACGGAATGACTCCGAACAGTTTAAATTTGGAAATCTGCAGAAAGCTGTCCGGAAATCCGCTGATTCCCTTATAACTCTCAGTCGCAGATAAATTCGATACCAGAAGCGCCACACCTGTAAACAGGAAGCTGCCTCCTAACGTCACTACCATTGGCTGTACGCCGCAATACGCTACAAAATAACCAGAAAGAGCGCCGCATACACCTGCAACAACAACAGCCAAAGCTACAGCCGCCCAGATGTTCATGCCCCCATCCTGCCATGCCACACCCAGAACAATAGAGGATAAACCTACAATGGAGCCTGCCTGGATATCAATTCCGCCTGTGATCATAACAAAGGTCACGAACAGGGAAATGATACAGATAGAAATAATGTCATTTAAACTGCCAAACAGTACTCTTGGCATTAAAAACTTGGGATTCTTTGTCGCAAATATCACAATTTCAGCAAACAAAATCAGCAGCAGAACAAATTCCCAGCTCGTAAAAAACTTTTTTGCCTTTTCAGGAAAAGTGGTTTTCATACTTTCTGATCTCCTTTCTGCCCTGCGTTACTTTTTGCCTTATTGGTTCTGGCCTTTAAAATCTCATGACGGTTCTTAACAATCCCATGGTTCTGAGCCACTGTCGTTACCACCACGATCACGATCAGCATAATACCGGTAATGGTATTGTCATAATCAGATGAAAAGCCCAAAAATACAAGGATACGGCTGATCGAGGACATGATGATCGCACCGATTGCTGCTCCGAAAAGGCTTCCCTGGCCTCCCGTCAATGCAACACCGCCCAATACACAGGCTGCAATCGCCTTCATTTCATAGTTGTTTCCTGCGGTTGGTGTGATAAAACCGATACGGGAAGCATATACCATACCCGCTACAGCTGCCATAATACCGCAAATCACATATGCCAGAATCTTAGTCTGAACCGTAGGGATACCTACCAGCGTAGCACCGGAGATATTGTCACCCACAGCAGTGAAATATCTTCCTTTTCTTGTCTTTGTCACAATGTAATTGGCAATCAATACCAGCACAATTGTCACTGCATAAAACAGGGTAAGCTCTTCTGCGATCTTAATATTGGAAGCTTTGGTAAAGGATGCCGGCAGGTTCTCTACCCACGCACCGCCGGTATATACATAGATCAATCCTCGTACCACACCATTGACACCCAGTGTAAAAATCAGGGAAGGAATATTTAATATGGAAACACCAAAGCCATTTACCAGTCCGATCACTGCTCCGACAGAAACGGCTGCCAGTACGGCTGTTACCACACTTCCTCCATCCCGCAGGATCGTCGCGCCGACAGCGGCACTCATTCCCAGAGTCGCACCAATGGATACGTCAATCTCTCCTGTCAGGATCACAAAAGCAATTCCTACCGCCAGAAGCGTAAATACGACCGAATCATTTAAACAGTTCAGCAGACTGGCAGGCTGCCAGAAATCCTTATTCACCAGGCCTACCAGCAGGATCAGCAGCACCAGGAAAAGCAAGCTTCCTGCTTCGCGGGCCTTCATCATTTTCTTTACTCTATTCATGTCAGCCCTCTCCTTCTTCTTTTACATCAAACGATGCATTCATCAGTGTGTTCTGATCGATTTCCGACTTTGACAGCGTTCTTGTCACATGCCCCTGGAACATGACAACCGCCCGGTCAGACAGTTCAATAATCTCTTCCATATCCGAAGAAATCAGCATGATCGCCACGCCTTTTTTCTTCAGTTCCAGGATAATCGAATATACATCACCTCTGGCTGCTGCGTCAATACCACGGGTCGGTTCATCTAAGATTACCAGCTTAGGAAGAGAGGAAAGGCATCGCCCAATCACTACCTTCTGCTGATTTCCACCCGAAAGGCTGCCGCAGGACTGCTCCTGTCCGGTTACCTTTGTCCTGAAATCATCAATATATTTCTGAGTGATTTCCTGCTCTTTCTTCTTATTAAGAAACACCTTTCCCATCGCGATATTAAACAGCAGAGAGGATGTCGTGTTGGCTGCTACGCTGCTCATTCCAAACACACCGTTCTGCCGACGATCCTCAGGTACATAGTTAATACCTGCCGCAATCACATCTCTGGTCGAAAGCCCTTTTACATCCTTTCCCTCCAGAAGCACTTTTCCTGAAAGTGGTTTTTCCCGGCCAAAAATCGTAGTTGCCAGTTCCGTCCGGCCTGCTCCGACCAATCCGGCCACACCCAGGATCTCTCCTGGATAAACCTCAAAATTGATATCCTCAAATCCATAACCCGAAAAATGCTCCAGCTTTAAAACAGGCTTTAAATTTGTATAATCAATCGTAATCTCTTCTGTTTCGCGCTTCTCTACCTCTTCCATATTAGGAGGCAAAAGCCCCTTCACCAGCATCTCTCTTGTAAAATCACCAATGGGTCCCTTCAGTGTGATCACGCCGTCCCGCATGATCGCCACATGAGTACCAATGGTAAATACCTCTGCCATGCGATGAGTGATATAAATAATGCCGATCCCGCGGCTTTTAAGATCTGTCACTACCTTAAATAATGCTTCCACCTCATCAAAGGTCAGCGCCGATGTAGGCTCGTCCAAAATCAGCACCTTGGCATTTCTCATCATACCTCTGAGAAGCTCTACGATCTGCTGCTCTGCAATAGACAAACTCAGCGCCTTTCTGCTAAGATCCAGATTCCAGCCGATATCTTTTACAATTTTTACCAGACGGCTGTGCAGCTCCGACTTCACTCCGGTAAACCCGATAAGGATGTTTTCCTCTACTGTCATATTAGGAAACAGCATGGGCTCCTGAGGAACCATGTAAATTCCCTTTTGAAGGGAAACAACGGGCTTAAAACTGGAAATGCGTTCTCCGTCTATGTAAAGCTCGCCCTGATCCGGCTGATAGATTCCCATAATAATCTTCATGAGGGTCGATTTTCCGGCTCCGTTTCCGCCGATCAGCGTCAAAACCTCTCCTCTTCCAACACTTAAATCAATTCCCTTCAGCACTACGTTCAGACCAAATCTCTTTGTGATCCCGCGTACAGAAAGCAATTCTTGTCCTGTCTGTTCCTGGACGGTCTGGCTCATGTCAATCCCCTCTCCGATTTTGTATTTTTGTTTGACTCTCAAACATTTTTACCACATACTCAGTATAATCATATCGCCCATGTTTGTCAAGTTGTTTCTATTTTTTAATATTTAAAATGCATAATACTATTGATTTTTTTATTTTTTTGTTATATATTTTATACATCATACAGCTGTTTTCATTATCTTGCTCATTTATACAAGCTGTATTGACACCTTTTTCCCTTTATGGTATATTTATTTGCATATTGAACATATGTTATGTATAATATTATTTGTTCATAATTAACTGTAATTATAAAATATTCAACTAAGGGGTAAATACAATGAAGTATGATGATGAACTGATCTTAAAGGCCGCCTGGTATTATTATATTGAAAACATGACCCAACAGGCGATCGCATCCAAGCTGGAGATTTCCCGCATGAAGGTAATACGCCTGCTGGACGTTGCCAGAGAAACCGGAGTAATCCAGTTTCGGATCTCTCCTGATTTGGGGAAACACCTTCCGGTTGAACAGGCCCTGCGGGAAAAGTGGGATCTGAAAGATGTTCTCATCATTCCAACACCGGATGACCGAAATCAGCTGAATGAATACCTGGCTCTGGCTGCCGCCAACTATCTGGCAGACCGTATCTCGGAAAACACCTTTATCAATATGGGATACGGCGATACGCCGTCACGGGTGTTAAACCACCTGGCCAATATCATTGACACGCCGGTTTCTGTCGTATCCTTTACCGGAGGCGTCAACTACTATCTTCCTAACAGCACTTCAAATGTGTTTAAGGCAAGACTCCATTTATACCCCGCTCCTCTGCTTCTTTCCTCCAAAGAGGTCTGCCAGGCTATCTTACAGGAGCCAAGTATGATGGAAATCCGGCGGATGGTAGGACTTTCCTCCTTTTCCATTGTAGGAATCGGAGCCATGAATAATGATGCAACCATCATTTCCAATGGCATTTTAAGCAAAAATGATTTTACCTATCTGACGATGAAGGGAGCTGTAGGAGACGTACTGACCCACTTTATCGATAAAGACGGTGCTCCTGTTGTCACTAATATTGAAGACCGTCTGATCAGCACCCCGCTGTCCACTCTAAAAGAGCTGAATAATGTCATCGGCATTGCCGGAGGCGAACAGAAAGTTACTGTGATCAAGGCAGCTTTAAAGGGCGGTTACATTGATTCCCTGATCACAGATGAAGAAACTGCAAGAAAATTGATAGGAGAATAAAACTATGGCAAAGTATTTAATGGCGATCGACGCCGGAACCGGCAGCGTCCGCGCTGTCCTCTTTGACCTGGAAGGAAACCAGCTGGGATGTTCCCAGCAGGAGTGGGAGCACGCTGAGAACCCCAGATATCCCGGCAGCATGGACTTCGATTGGGTACATAACTGGGATCTGGCCAGAAGCTGCATCCAGGATGTGATCTCAGAAACCGGAATCGATCCAGCCGAAATCGGCGCTGTTTCCACTACCTGCATGCGCGAAGGCATCGTTCTCTATGACAAAGACGGCAATGAAATCTGGGCCTGTGCCAACGTAGACGCCAGAGCCAATGATGAGGTAGCCGAACTGATCCATTCCTATCCGGGCCTGGAAAAGGAACTCTATCTGGAATCCGGCCAGTCCTATGCACTGGACGCCCTTCCAAGGCTTCTCTGGGTAAAGAACAAGCTGCCGGAAATCTATGAAAAGATCGACCATATCGGCATGTTTAATGACTGGCTGATCTACAAACTGACAGGTATCCTGGCGGTAGAGCCTTCTAACGGCTCCACGACCGGTCTGATGGATTTGAAAACCAGAACCTGGGATCCGTCAATTCTGGATCGCTGCGGATTAAAGAGCAGCATCTTCCCTCCGGTAAAGGAATCCGGCACAGTCGCCGGAACCGTCACTGCCAATGCAGCCTTACAGACAGGCCTCACAGAAGGAACGCTCGTTGTAGTAGGCGGCGGCGACGCCCAGCTGGGATGCATTGGCGTAGGCGCTGTAGATGCCAATGATGCCGCAATCTTCGGCGGAAGCTTCTGGCAGTACGAATACAATACAGACCGTGCTGATACAGACCCCCAGTGCCGCGTTCGCGTCAACTGCCATGCAGTAAAAAACATATGGCAGTATGAAGCCCTGGCATTTAAGCCCGGTCTGGTGATGCGTTGGTTCCGGGATGGCTTCTGCCAGCTGGAAAAACAGCTTGCCGAGAAATCCGGATGTGATGTCTATGACCTGATGAACCGGGAAGCCGAAAAAATCCCCGCCGGCTGCTATGGCATGATGTGCACCTTTTCCGATGTAATGAACTTTATCAACTGGAAACACGCCGCTCCTACGTTTACAAATTTCCAGCTGGATCCGGCTCATTTTAACCGATATACCTTTTACCGGGCAATCCTAGAAAATACCGCCTTGGTTACAAAAGGCCACATGGAACTGGTACAGGAATCTACCGGACATATGCCATCCGAGGTTATCTTCGCCTCCGGCGCCTCTAAGAGCCCGCTCTGGAGCCAGATTCTGGCGGATGTACTTGGCATCCCTGTAAAGGTTCCTGCTGTCAAAGAGGCTACCGCTCTGGGCGCAGCCCTGATCGCAGGCTATGGCGCAGGAATTTACCCGAATATCTCTGCTGCTGCTAAAAGACTGGTAAAGATCGACCACACCTATCTGCCGAATATGGAAAATCACAAAGTATACTGTGAAATGTATGTGCAGTGGAAAAAACTCTATGCTGCCCAGCTAGCTCTGGTAAACGAGGGACTTACTACCCCTATGTGGACCGCACCTGGCATTTAGTATCTGTTTCATTACGATAAATCAAACTGTGCTGCTGCACAAAAGGAGGATTCTATGTATATTATAAATGAAAACGAGAGAGAATACCGCTTCGGTGACAGCGGTCCCAAATACCTGATGAAGGGCCCGCGTATGAATTTTGCCATCGTACAGTTCATGCCCGGACAGGATTTCACTGCTCATTACCACAATGTAATGGAAGAAAACTTTTTCATTCTGGAAGGCAAAATTGATATTGTTGTAGACGGAAAAGTAAACACACTCTCTGCCGGCGATCTGATCCATATTGAACCGTCTGAGGTTCACTACTGCATCAACAATTATGATGTTCCCGTCAAAATGATCTCCACTCTGGCTCCCTATCAGGAAGTTGATAAGGTGGAAGTAGAAAATTATACTTACGAAAAATAAATTATATTCAAATGACGCCGCAGTTCAACACCGGCGTCATTTTTTTCTTCCCTTTATTTTACAAAATATTACAGCTGCAATCGTACTGGCGGCCGTAGCCGCCAGACATGGACCGGTGATTACCGCCGGAGACGGGCTTCCGTACTGGCTCCGGTAGGCTATTATATTCACAGGGATCAACTGAAGGGAGGAAATATTTAGTATCAGAAAGGTGCACATATCCGTAGTTGCTGTAATAGAATCATCGGCGGATCTGCCATTATCTGATACCCTCCCTTCTTTTTTTAATTCCTCCATGGCCTTTAATCCCGCAGGGGTAGCCGCCCAGCCAAGTCCTAAGATATTGGCAATAAAGTTAATAGAAATCTGTCTGGCAGCCTCACTGTCCGGAGAAAGATGCGGAAAAAGAAAATGCAGCACCGGCCTCATCATTCTGGAAAGACGTTCGATCAGCCCCGCTCCGCGGCCGATCTCCAGTATTCCTGTCCACAGCGACATAACTCCCAGCATAGTGATGCACAAGGACACCGCCTCTTTCGCCGAGGCCAGCGCTCCCTGAGTAACCTGATCCAGTCTCCCGTGGACAGCCGCCCACAATATTCCCGATAAGATCATTCCCGACCAGAGGGCATTCAGCATAAAGCCTCTCCCTATTTCCTATCCTTCCGGATATTCTATGCCAAAAAATCCCAAAATATTCCTTTTGAGACGCCCCTCTTGACACCTCCCCCCTCTCTTCTGGTATAATGGTATTACTATATTTCAGAAAGGATGTTTTAATATGTTGCAGCTGAACAGGCTGTCAAACACGATCAAACGAGAGCTGAAGGAAACCTTCGTTCTCAAAACCACTGTTTCTATTACCATTGGCACAGCCATTACCACCTTTGGACTTTACAATGTCCATCAGCAGGCGGATATCACCGAAGGTGGTATCCTGGGACTGATTCTTTTACTGAATTTCTGGCTTGGTATGTCCTCCTCTCTGCTGTCCCCAATACTTGATTTTCTCAGCTATCTCATGGGATTTAAGTATCTTGGAAAGGAATTTTTAAAAACCTCCATCTTTGCCACCTTGTGTATGGCCGGTTTTTTCCGTTTATGGGAGCTTTTTCCCCCGCTCCTTCCCAGTCTGGCAGATATCCCTCTTGCCGCCTCAGTCCTGGGAGGCTGCTTTATCGGAATCGGCTGCGGCCTTGTAGTCCGCCAGGGCGCTTCCTGTGCGGGAGATGACGCGCTGGCCCTTGTAATTTCCAAGATAACCGGATGGCGGATTTCCAGAGCCTATCTTTTTACCGACCTTACGGTTCTTATTTTGTCCCTGTCCTATATCCCCTTAAAACGGATCATCTACTCTTTGATCACGGTTACAATTTCATCGTATCTCATTGATTTTATCACCCGTTTTGGACAAACTAAGGAAAATACGGCTGCCGAGGTATAATTTTGTGTATTACAGGTTATCCACAACCTAAATGTTGTGTTCTGTCGATTTTACACCATATATGTTGTGTTTATCGGTGGATAATGTGGATAACTTTGTGGATAACCTTGTTTATACCTTGGGGAAAGTCAAGGGAAAACATGGGGAAATATGTATTTTTATGTGGAAATAGCTTCTATTGTTAAATATTTATCCACATTTTTGACGGATTTTCCCTGTTTCTGTAAGAATATTTACATTTCTTTACGTTTTTATAAACCCTATTGACCCTGGAGCAGCTCCATCCTTTATCCTTACACTGTCAGTAATGACGCAGACCCGCCAGGGAGAAACGCTTCTCCCGGCGGGTCTTCCCCCTTTTATGGTGTCTGATCGGACTGTATCACGGGCATATAAAGCTCCAGATAATATGTATCCGTCTCTTCTCCCAAAAAAGAACTCATGTTGTTGGAGTACAGCATCCCGGAAGGCGTAATCCCCCGTTTTTCTGCCCACTCTGTCATTTTTTCAGCAGCCGCATAATCCGGAAGCAGCTCTTTCGACGACTCTATAGTATAGATACAGGGTACCGTATCCGTAAGCGGATATCTGGACAGATCAAAGCTTTTACTGATAAAATGCTCCAGTCCCCTGTACACCAGAAGCTGCGTCCCTCTGTTTTCCAGAGACTCATGTTCCACAGAGAACATATTGTAAAAATATGCCATATCCAGGCCGCTGACCTCGGAGGACATGGAAAACCACTGGCGCAGCCCATCATATATATCCTCGCAGGTATCCAGAATATATGCCTGCGGAAACTTCTTCAGGCTGTATTTCCCCATACAGTCCTCGATACAGTCCATATCCTTTAAAGACAGGCTCATCCTGGCGATACTCTGCCTGCGCCTGAGGATTTCTTCCTCTTCTTCCTTGATCCTCTGCTCCAAATGCCTCCTCATACCGGCAACGCTTCTATTGTCCTTAACCGATTCCCGGATTTCCTCCAGACTGTCATTCATCTTTCTCCGGTAAACAATGCACATCAGCCGATAGATATCTTCATCTGAAAAATACCGATATCCATTTTCCTTTTTGTTCGCCCGGATCACGCCCTTTTTTTCATAAAAACGCAGCGCATCCCGGCTTAATCCAACGATGCGGGACACATCTCCGATGAGATATTCCTTCTTTTTATCTGCCATTTTTCTTTTCCTTGCTGTTTTAACATTTTTTGACGTTTCTATCTTACCTGCAAATCGGAAGCAGGTCAACGGAGGGGGGCAAATAAAAAGAGCCGGATCCTTTTCCGACTCCTTTTCATACCATTCTATCCGATCAGCAGTGCATTCATAACGCCTTCTACGGTTTCGATCCGCTCGGAACGGAAGGCGTTGCTTCCGCAGAACAGCAGAGCCGCATCTTCATCTCCTTCTGCGGCATTGACTAAAGCTCTGGTGATGCAGTAGGGAATGGTCTTTATATCGCAGTGCTCCAGACACTGGAAGCAGGATTTGATGGCAGACCGTTCTCCCTCCTTAATCTTCTTTAAGAAGGGATTTAAAATGGCTCTTCCCGGCATACCCACAGGGCTCTGGGTGATAACAATATCTTCTTTCGAAGCCTCGATATAGGTCTGCTTATAGGCATCGGGAGCATCACACTCCTTGGTCGTCACAAAGCGGGTAGCGACCTGGACTCCCTCTGCTCCAAGCTCAAACTGGTGCTTTACATCCTCATGGGTGTAAATGCCTCCGGCAGTAACCACCGGGATATGGGTATCGTATTTCTCCTCATATCCCTTTACCACCTTCATAATTGCCTTTACTTCCTCATCATAAGCGGCCTGGTCATAGGTCTTCTCCACATCTGCACTGTCCGCTCCGTACTGCGTCAGCTGCTCCTTGGAAAAGCCCAGATGGCCTCCTGCCAGAGGTCCCTCTACCACCACAAAATCCGGTACTCTGTGATACTTTCTGTCCCACATCTTGCAGATTACCATAGCTGCCTTTGCCGTCGATACGATCGGAGCCAGCTTGGTGCGACGAAGGAACTTTTTACCCATGGCTTTCATTTCCTCATAGGCTGCTTCTGCATACTCCGGCAGAGATACCGGAAGCCCGGCTCCTGATATAATAGCATCAGCGCCTGCCTTCACGGCCTCCTTCACCCACATATCGTAGTGTTTTGTGGCTACCATGATGTTAAAGCCGATTGCTCCCTCAGGAGCAATTTCTCTGGCCTTTTTAAACTCATTACGGATCGCACGCAGATTGGCCTCAACAAAGTTCGTTTTAAAATCCGGCTCTCTGAAACCGATCTGAGCAGTGGAGATAAGCCCCATTCCGCCGGCCTTTGCCACGGCTCCGGCCAGACGGTGGAGGCTGATTCCAACCCCCATTCCACCCTGGATCACCGGTTTTTCTATTTTAAGATCACCAATTACCAATGGTTTGAAATTACTCATCACATTCTCCTAAATCTCTGATATCTGTGTTCTGCCAGTTCCTCTTCTGTCATGGCCTGATAGGTTTCAAAGAATCCTGCCATGGCCTGATCCATAAATCCGGCAATACGGTACAGGGTATCTGTACTTGCGGGATCTTTTTCCGGAATAATCTGTTCAATCAGCCCCAGCTTCTTTAAATCTGCCGCTGTTACCTTCATGACCTCCGCTGCTTCAGGGGCCTTTTTACTGTCCTTATAGAGAATGGAAGCAAAGCCTTCAGGAGACAGGATGGAGTAGATCGCATTTTCCAGCATCCATACCTCATCTGCCACAGCCATAGCCAAAGCGCCGCCGCTTCCGCCTTCTCCGATCACGATGGAAAGAATGGGAACCTTCAGATCTGACATTTCAAAGAGATTCCTTGCAATGGCTTCTCCCTGTCCTCTCTCCTCTGCCTCCAGGCCGCAGAAGGCTCCGGGTGTATCTACAAAGCAGACAATTGGACGCCCAAAGGCTTCCGCCTGCTTCATCAGGCGCAGGGCCTTGCGGTAGCCGTCCGGGGATGGCATACCAAAGTTGCGCTTAATATTGTCTTTGGTATTTTTTCCCTTCTGCTGACCGATTACCGTAACCGGCATACCGTGGAACATGGCAATACCGCCTACGATCGCCCCGTCATCCTTGAAATAACGGTCTCCGTGAAATTCGATAAACTCGTCAAATACAGCGTTGATATAGTCAAGAGCCGTAGGACGGTCGGCTTTTCTGGAGAGAAGAACCGTATCCCAAGCTGTTTTTTCATGGTGTTCTCCTGCTTTTGAACGATGACCAAAGGATTCAGAACCGGCTGCATGAGTTTTCTGCGCCTCAGGCTCACTTTCCTGCCTCAGCATCCCCGGCTCCACAGCGGTCATCCCATGCTTTCTGTGCATATAAAGGATCTGGCCGATCACACGCTTCTGATCTTTTCTCTCCAGTATCATATCTACAAAACCGTGCTCCAAAAGGAACTCTGCTCTCTGAAAGCCCTCGGGCAGCTTCTGTCCGATGGTCTGCTCGATGACCCTGGGGCCTGCAAAGCCGATCAGGGCATGAGGCTCTGCGATAATAATATCGCCCAGCATGGCAAAGCTTGCAGTCACTCCGCCTGTGGTTGGATCTGTAAGTACGCTGATAAAGAGCTGTCCGGCCTCATGGTGGCGCTTTAAGGCAGCGGAAGTCTTTGCCATCTGCATCAGAGAAACGATCCCCTCCTGCATTCTGGCTCCTCCGGAACAGGCAAAGAGGATCACCGGAAGCTTTTCCTTCGTAGCCTGTTCTACTGCCTGGGTAATCTTTTCTCCTACCACATGGCCCATACTGCTCATAATAAACCGGGCGTCACAGACGCCGATGACGGCAGGATTTCCCTCAATCATGGCCTTACCTGTGACGATTGCTTCGTTTAAATGACTCTTTTCTCTGGCAGCAGCCACCTTTTTCTCATAATTTGGAAAATCCAGGGGATTGGAGAAGGGCATTTCCTGGTTCCATTCCTCAAAGGTGCCTTCATCGGCGAGCATTTCAATCCGGCGGTATGCATGAATGCGGAAATAGCCGTCACATTTCGGACAGACGTAATAATTGTTCACTACATCCTCCACATAGATCGGCTGCCCGCACTTATTGCACTTGCGCCACAATCCCTGAGGAATGGAGGGCTCTTCGCTGTCTCCGGCTTTCGGCCTGTAGATCGTATCGATCTTGGTATACGTTTTTTTGAACATATTACGCAGCATAAGGCTACTTCCTTTCTAATCTCTGATTATTTTACATACTCCGGAAAATATTTCTCGATAAATCCCGTATCTGTATCACCGCTTCGGAACGCTTCATTTTCCAGAATTTCATACTGGAAGTTGATATTCGTCTCAATTCCCTCGATGATCACCTCGCCAAGGGCGCTCTGCATCTTGGCAATAGCAGCTTCACGGTCTTTATCGTATACGATCAGCTTCATAAGCATGGAATCATAGTTTGCCGGAACCTTGTAGTCGCTGTAAATATGGGTATCCACCCGGACGCCGTTTCCTCCCGGAAGATGTACGGTCTGGATCCGTCCCGGACAGGGCATGAAATGCTTCTGGGGATTCTCTGCATTGATACGGCACTCAATGGCATGGCCGCGGATCTCTACCTGATCCTGAGTCACGCTTAAGGGTTCTCCCGCTGCAACGCGGATCTGCTCCTTGATCAGATCAAGGCCGGATACCATCTCTGTTACAGGATGCTCCACCTGGATACGGGTGTTCATTTCCATAAAATAGAAATTCTTGTCCTTATCCAAAAGGAATTCTATGGTTCCCGCATTTTCATAGCCAACAGACTTTGCAGCCCGTACAGCTGTCTCACCCATCTGTCTGCGAAGCTCCGGAGAAATGACGCTGCAGGGTGCTTCCTCTAAAACCTTCTGGTGGCGTCTCTGAATGGAGCAGTCTCTCTCTCCCAGATGAATCACATTTCCAAACTTATCTGCCATAATCTGGAATTCCACATGGCGGGGCTTTTCAATATATTTTTCAATGTACATAGTATCATCGGAAAAGCCCTTTACAGACTCCAGCTGGGCAGCATTGAAGAACTCTGTAAAATCCTCTTCGCTTCTGGAAATGCGCATTCCCTTTCCGCCGCCGCCGGAGGATGCCTTGATCATCACAGGAAAACCTATTTCCTTTGCCATGGCAAGTCCGTCTTCTGCTGTGTATACAGCCTCCTTGCTTCCGGGAACCACCGGAACTCCGGCCTCGATCATGGTCTTTCTTGCCTCGGATTTATTTCCCATCCGGTTGATGATCTCTGCGGAGGGGCCGATAAAAGTAATATTACACTTGCTGCACAGCTCTGCAAAACGGGCATTTTCAGACAGGAAGCCAAAGCCCGGATGAATGGCGTCTGCCTTCATGGCTACAGTTGCCGACAGGATCCGCTCCATGTTCAGATAGCTTTGAGTAGATGGAGCCGGGCCAATACAGATGGCTTCGTCTGCTAAAAGAGTGTGAAGGCAGTCTCTGTCTGCCTCAGAGTACACAGCTACCGTCTGAATCCCCATCTCACGGCAGGCGCGGATGATGCGGACTGCGATCTCACCTCTGTTTGCAATCAAAATCTTGTTAAACATTCTATTTCTCCCTATCAGCCGATCATAAAGGTCAGCTCTCCGGTAACAGCTACCTTTCCGTCTACCGTAGCTGTGGCCTTTCCGATGCCTACCGGGCCCTTCTGGCGGATGATCTCGCACTCTAAGCGCAGACGGTCTCCCGGAACTACCTTGTGCTTGAATTTCAGCTTGTCAATTCCGCCGAAATAAGCGGTCTTTCCCTTAAAGCCTTCCTGAGACAGGATAGCCACTGCGCCAGTCTGAGCTAGCGCCTCTACCATCAAAACTCCCGGCATAACGGGCTCCTGTGGGAAATGGCCTCTGAAGAAGGACTCATCATAGGTGATGGCCTTGTAGCCTACGGCTCTGACGCCGGGCTCCAGCTCCTCAATGCAGTCCACCAGCAGGAATGGATGGCGGTGGGGAATGATTTCCTGAATCTCTTTAATACCCATTAACATATCGTAATCCTCCTGATGTATGCTTTATTTAATGCGGAACAGAGGCTGGCCGTACTCTACCACATCCTCGTTGTTTACAAGAACTGCCTCTACTACGCCGTCATATTCGCTCTCAATTTCATTCATCAGCTTCATTGCCTCAATGATGCCGAGGATCTGTCCCTTTTTCACGGTATCGCCTGCTTTAACATAAGGCTCTGCATCCGGGGAAGAGGAGCTATAGAAAGTACCTACTAACGGAGAAGTGATTACTTTATCAGAACCAATGTCCGTTCCTGCATCCTTCGCCTCTGCAGGAGCTGCTGTCTGTCCTGCGGGCACACCTGCCGGAACCTGTACGCCGGAAGCGGCCACTGTCTCAGGAGCCGGAAGAACGTGGGCCGGGGCGGAGGCTGCAAATACAGCCGGGGCTGCGGGAGCGCCTACGGTCACAATCTTTGCCTCTTCCTTTTCTTTTCTCAGGGAAATAACCGTATCTCCCTGCTCCAGCTTAAAGCTGGTTAAACTGGAATCAGACACCGCCTGAACCAGTGTAAGGATCTCGTCGATATTCATGTTCATGTCCTCCTGTTCCTTACTCTGTAAATTTCTTTACGATCAGGCTGGCATTGTGTCCGCCAAAGCCCAGTGAGTTGCTGATAGCATAATTTACATTCATTTCTACGCCGTCACCCTGAGTGTAATCCAGATCGCAGCCCTCGCCCGGCTCCTCAAGACCAAGAGTAGCATGAACATAACCGTCCTGAATGGATTTTACACAGGTAATGAACTCTACGCCGCCTGCTGCTCCCAGAAGATGACCGATCATAGACTTGGTAGAATTAATCTTCACCTTCTCTGCCTGATCGCCCAGTGCCAGACGGATGGCCTTTGTCTCAAAGAGGTCATTATGATGAGTGCTGGTGCCGTGAGCATTGATATAATCTACCTGCTCCGGCATGATCTCTGCGTCCTTCATGGCAAATTCCATGGCCTTTGCAGCGCCGCTTCCGTCCTCAGCAGGGGAGGTGATGTGGTATGCGTCACAGGTTGCGCCGTAGCCCACTACCTCTGCCAGGATATTTGCGCCTCTGGCTTTTGCATGCTCTAAAGACTCTAATACAACAACGCCGGCGCCTTCGCCCATTACAAAGCCGTTTCTGTCCTTATCAAAAGGAATGGAAGCGCGTTTTGGATCGTCTGTTGTATTTAATGCAGTCAGGGAGGTAAAGCCTGCAATGCCGATGGGAGTAATGCTGGCCTCGGTTCCTCCTGCTACCATCACGTCTGCCTCGCCGTACTGGATGGCGCGGAAGGCTTCTCCGATGGAGTGGGTACCCGTTGCACAGGCAGTTACCACATTGATGCATTTGCCCTTAAGCCCAAACTGGATGGCTACATTTCCGGCAGCCATATTGCAGATCATCAGAGGAACTAACAGAGGTTCTACACGGCTGGGGCCTTTTTCCAGAAGCTTCTTCTCGCTGCGCTCCATGGCCTGGAGGGAACCGATACCGGAACCTACGCTGACGCCCACACGGAAGGGATCCTCCTTTTCCATGTCAATGCCGGACTGGTCTAAGGCCTGCTTTGCCGCAGCTACCGCAAACTGGGAAAATGGCTCCATACGGCGGGCAGTCTTTGGATCCATGTACGCCTTAGCGTCAAAATCCTTTACCTCAGCCGCTAGCTTGCATTTAAAATCTGCCGTGTCAAAATAGGTAATGGGGCCAATGCCCAGTGTCTTATCCTTTAAGGCCTGCCAGAAGCTCTCCACATCATTTCCGATGGGCGTGATGGCTCCCATACCTGTTACTACTACTCTTGTCTTCATATGATCCGCTCCTTCTCTTTCCGGTTTGAATTACATAGCCATTCCGCCGTCTACGCTGATGACCTGGCCTGTGATATATCTGGCGTCCTCAGATGCCAGGAATGCGACTGTATTGGCAATATCTTCTACTTCCCCGAAGTTCTTCATGGGAATCTGCTCCATCAGAGCTTTTTTAATGTCATCCTTTAACACATCCGTCATCTCTGTGCGGATAAAGCCTGGAGCAATAGCATTTACGGTAATCCCGCGGCTTGCCATCTCTCTTGCCACACTTTTTGTAATTCCGATCACACCTGCCTTTGCAGCACAGTAATTGGCCTGTCCTGCATTTCCAAGAACGCCGGATACGGATGAGATATTGATGATCCTTCCGGATCTCTGCTTTAACATCTGACGGGAGATATGATGAATGCAGTTAAATACACCTTTTAAGTTGGTCTGGATCACTGCGTCAAAGTCCTCCTCGGACATCTTCATCACCAGATTGTCCCTTGTGATGCCCGCGTTATTTACAAGGATATCAAGACGGCCGTACTTTGCCACGATCCCGTCCAGCATCTCCTTGCTGCTGTTAAAATCGGAAACATTGCACTGCACTGCTTCCGCGATGCCTCCGGCCTCCCGGATCTCCTGTACTGCTTCCTCTGCCTTTGCAGCAGAGCCGTTATAATTTACAATTACTGTAGCGCCTTTTGCAGCCAGTGTCTTTGCAATCTGGCGGCCAATTCCGCGGCTTGCGCCCGTTACCAGTGCGATCTTTCCTTCCAGCATATCTAGTTCTCCTTTAAAGCTTCGATTACTTTGTCAATATCTTCTAATTTTTCTACATTCAGGCTCTTTACACTGCGGTTGATCTTACGCATAAAGCCAGTCAGCGTACGTCCCGGTCCAATCTCGATAAAGGTATCCACGCCATCTGCCAGCATAGCCTCTACGCTCTGCTGCCATTTTACAGAAGAAGATACCTGACGGGTCAGAAGCTCCTTTACCGGAGCTGCCTCTGTCACATACTCTGCGGTTACGTTGGCAACATACGGGATCCTGGGAGCATTTACCTCTACTCCTGAAAGTACCTCTCCCAGCTTTTCTCCGGCTCCTGTGAGCATACCGGAGTGAAAGGGACCGCTTACATTCAGTAAAATGGCTCTCTTGGCTCCTGCTGCCTTTAAGCGCTCGCAGGCCTCCTCTACCGCAGCCTTCTTACCAGAAATAACGATCTGGCCCGGACAGTTGTAGTTGGCAATCCATACGCCTTCCATAGAAGAAGTGATTTCCTCGATCACAGAGGCATCCAATGCCAGAACAGCCGCCATAGCGCCTTCTCCTGCCGGAACCTCCTCCTGCATCAGGATTCCTCTCTGGCGCACTGTGCGGATGGCGTCATCCTCGCTCATCACGCCTGCTGCTGCCAGAGCGCAGTATTCTCCCAGGCTTAAGCCTGCCGCCACATCCGGATGGATCCCTCTTTTCTCCAGCACCTTCATCATGGCAATACTGGTTGTCACCATAGCTGCCTGGGTATATTCGGTAATATCCAGACGGTCATTAGGCTCAAAGCACAGCTCGGGAACAGAAAAGCCTAAAAGATCTGAGGCTCTGTCAAATACCTTTCTTCCAGTCTCTGTCTGCTCATAAAAATCCTTTCCCATACCGCAGGTCTGTGCGCCCTGACCTGGGAAAATAAATGCGATCCTGCTCATTTTTTACTCCCTGTTTAAAAGTTTCTTTGCCTGCTCCATCATCTCGTCGATCATTTCCTTACAGGTCTGCTCTTTGGAGATCATTCCGGCGATCTGGCCTGCCATTACAGTACCGTTCATTACATCGCCTTCCTGTACGGCCTTGCGCAAAGCTCCTAACGTCAGGTACTCCAGCTCCTCAAAGGACTTTCCTTCCTGCTCTAACTTTGTATACTCTCTTGTCATCTGATTTCTCAGACCTCTTACGGGATGGCCGTGGGTTCTTCCGGTTACTACGGAGTCAATATCCTTTGCCTTGATGATGCGCTGCTTGTAGTTTTCATGTACGGTCGATTCCTTTGCCACTACAAAGCGGGTTCCCATCTGAACCGCCTCTGCTCCCAGCATAAATGCCGCGGCAATGCCTCTTCCGTCTCCAATACCGCCTGCCGCAATGACAGGGATGGAAACTGCATCCACTACCTGGGGAACCAGGGTCATGGTAGTCTCCTCACCGATGTGGCCGCCGGACTCTGTTCCCTCTGCGATTACTGCATCAGCCCCATATTTTTCCATACGGCGGGCCAGTGCCACAGAAGCTACCACTGGGATTACCTTAACGCCTGCTTCCTTCCACATCTGCATATATTTCTCAGGATTTCCGGCTCCGGTGGTGACTACCTTAATGCCTTCCTCCACTACAACTCTTGCCACGTCATCTGCATGAGGACTTAAAAGCATTACATTAACGCCGATAGGGCGGTCTGTGAGCGCTCTTGCCTTGCGGATTTCCTCACGAACCACCTCTCCCGGTGCGTTTGCCCCGCCGATCAGCCCCAGGCCGCCTGCTGCGGACACGCCTGCTGCCAGGTTATGCTCTGCCACCCAGGCCATACCGCCCTGGATAATGGGGTATTCAATTCCTAACATTTCTGTAATTCTTGTTTTCATTGTCTTCCTTCCAATAGAGGAAACAGCGTGCTTCAATCCATCCACACGCCGTCCCTCTCATTTGCTTATGCAATTTTACACTCTGACCTTGAGGATCTTATGCCTCTACGCCGTGGTTCTTTAAGTACTCCATAACATCGCCAACTGTAGACATCTTCTCTAACTCCTCTGCCGGGATCTCTACAGAATACTCATCCTCTAAAGCCATTACCAGCTCAAAGAGATCCAGGGAATCAGCGCCCAGATCTTCCTTAAAAGAGGAAGCCTCTGTTACGGACTCAGCGTCTACACTTAACTGCTCTGCAATAATTTCTTTCATCTTCTCTAACATAATCTTTGTCTCCTTCTGACATATAAGTTTTATATTACAATTTAAATATTTACCATTATATTCACGAAATGTCCATGCCCTTTTTACAGGGCTTTACATTTTTTATCTTTTTTTAAGCATTTTGGTGATTTTTTACCGTCTTACCACTCCAAAAGCAGAGCTCCCCAGGTAAGACCTGCTCCAAATCCTGATAATACAATCCGCTCTCCGCGCTTTAACTTACCTGCCTGGTTCAGCTCGTCTAAAAGGATAGGAACAGAAGCTCCGGACGTATTTCCATAATGTTCCATATTCACAGGGAACTTTTCGATATCAACCTTCAGGCGTTTTGCAATGGATTCGATAATCCTGTAATTGGCCTGATGGATAATGAAATGGTCAATATCGCCGGTAATATATCCCGTGTCCTCCAGTACCTGGCTGATGCACTCCGGAACCTTCTTTACCGCGAACTTAAAGACCTCCTGTCCGTCCATAGCCATATATCCAAGCTCCGGTTTTCTTCCCAGAAGGAAGTTTCCATTGGAACGGGAGCCGCAGGTAAGCACTTCACCCTTTGCACCGTTTGAATGCATATTTAATCCCAAAACGCCTGTCTCGTCTGCGCTTACCACAGCTGCACCTGCTCCATCTCCGAATAAGACGCAGGTTCCGCGGTCTGTCCAGTCAACCAGCTTACTGAGCACATCTGCTCCGATCACAAGGGCAGTCCGGTATATTCCGGAGGAAATAAAGGCGTGGGCTGTACTGAGGGCAAAAACAAAGCCGGTGCAGGCTGCGCTGATATCGTAGCAGGCCGCATGAATGGCTCCGATCTTTGCCTGTACCTCACAGGCCCCATTGGGAAAGCAGGAATCCGGTGATGAAGTAGCTAAGAGAATCAGGTCAATCTCCTCCGGAGCAATTCCGGCCTGCTCAATGGCTCTGGCTGCCGCCTTTGCCGCCATATCAGATGTACTGTCCTCTGTGGCGATCCGTCTTTCCCCTATGCCTGTACGGCTGCGGATCCACTCATCATTTGTGTCAACGATCTTTGACAGATCATCATTTGTCACGATATGCTCCGGCACATACGAGCCGGTTCCTATTATTCTGGTTGTCATTTTTATTTACCCGGCCCTGAATGAGCGGTTCAAAACCTCCGCTGCCTGAGGGCTGTACCTTCCTTTGCCAAAATACTTTGAATCTCAAAGTAATACTACAGGATTGCGTGTTTTTTGTCAAGCAATTTTCTCCAATGACATACCTTAAATCGTCGCATTTTACCCCATTTCTTCAAAAAGAATATTCCGAAAATTTACTATTTTATACCACAATTTACCAATTTACACTTTTCCATTTATTGACTTTATTTCTGTATTTTGTTACTTTAAAATCATAGAAGTCTATAAATTATACCTGTAAAGCGAGGAGGTCATATGATGAAAACCACAGGAGTAATCCGCAAGCTGGATGAGCTGGGCAGAATCACGCTCCCTATTGAATTAAGGAGAAGTCTTGACCTGGATGTCAAAGATGGACTTGAGATAACCGTTCAGGATGACTGTATTATCCTTAAAAAAGCGGAAAGCGCAGATATCTTTACCGGCAGCACCGAAGATCTGCTGGAATACGAGGGAAAGAAAGTTTCCCGAAGCTCCATTTTAGCTCTGGCGAAGCTGGCCGGGCTGAATGTATCAGAAGCCTGACAGAAAGCGGCAGTCTTTCAAAACTATATAAAAATATCCCCCTGTGCACGCTGAATGCGATATGCAGGGGGATATTTTGTTAATTACAGGGAAAGCTTCCCCCGGATCGCCCTATGGTCGTAGGAGTCTCCCACTCCATCTACCTGAGCGATCACAGGAACACCATACATTTCTGAAATGATCCTGCCCGCTCCACAGAAGGTATCACCGTGACGCTGCATATTTCCGGATACGATCACGCCCTTTAAATAAGAATGATTCTCTTTTAAGAACGCTGTCACAACAGGCGGCACAACGCCTCTGCCATCCGTATAGGTAAAAAGAATGAAGTCCTGATCCATGGTTTCCGTACCATCCTTTATCTTCATCGCCTCTAATCCAAGAACGTGAACCAGTTCCTCTACATTTCCACTGCGTGACGCATATACGTATTTCATAAATTCTAAATCCTCCTGTTCGATTCTCTTTTTTTATTTCCCCTGCTTCGCAAATGACTCTTCAGGCTTATAAAAAATCTTGCCATATGGGAAGCAAGTATGATCCCCAGAGCAATGGCTCCTGCCTCTGTGAGCACCAGCCCTGAGTAAGTTCCAAATTCTTCCTGATATCCCTGCACCAGATAATACATGGTATAGTAAAGGGCTTCTCCCGGAACCTCCGGAATCAGCATGGGCACAAGCAAAAGAATGACCGGCGTGCGCAGCATTCTGGCAAGAACCTCACTTAAGGCCGCCACAAAAAGGCTGGCTGCCAGAAGACCGGTAAATATACTGCATCCCATCGCCCTGCATACAAGGTATACCGCCCAGCCGGCGCCGCTTCCAAGGGCGATCACAGCCAGCTTTCTGCCCCGGACGCCAAAAAGGACTGCAAAACCAACGGAACCGATCATTCCCATAATGGTCTGAATTACCGAAAAGCTCATATTGCCCCTCCCAAAATGATAACACCGGCAAAGCCTATGGCTACTGCAACTGCTTTTAAAAGCGCCTCACTCATATTCAGCAGCCCACTGATCATATCTCCGTTTATCATATCTCTCAGAGAGTTGGTCAGCTGAAGTCCGGGGATTACCAGCATAATATCGCCAATCATAATTTTATCCGGCTGCACACCGATTCCCGCCCTTACCAAAAGAAGTACCGATATTGCTGTTACTGCACTGCAGAACATATTCTGAATAATGGTATTCAGCCTTAAAACTGCACTTCCGTGAAGGGTAGCATACAAAATGGCGCCTGAAAGAGCTGCCGCTATGCCGTCCATCAGAGTCCCTCCGAAAAAGACAGACAGGGAGGAAGCAATCATCATGTGCATTGCCAGCTCCAGGCCTACGGAAATCCTTTTTCCGTTTTTTATCGCGTCCAGTCCTGCCTTCAGTTCATTCAGTCCTGCCGGATCGGCGCAGATTCTGCGGGACAACTCATTTACCTTTGCCACTTTTTCAAGATCTGTGGTTCTCGTCCGGATGCGCCTTGTCTGGGTCATGGTCCTTCCATCTGAAAGCATGGCTGTGACAATGATACTGGAGGTAATGGTAAATACATCTGCCCGAACAAAGCCGTACGCCATGCACAGTCTGGTAATCGTATCCTCTACCCGGCTTACCTCTGCACCGTGCATGGCAAGCAGTTCTCCTGCATCCATAATCGCTGTCATAAGATAATTCATCCGGTCATACTCATTTTCACTGAAAATCATTTCTCTGCTCATCTTTATATCATCCTCAGACAGCTGGGCTTCCGGTTACAGCAGCCCCTGATACACGTCCCTTTTCGATATCCCCCGGTCCTTTGCAACCGCCTTCATGGCCTCTTTTTTATCCATCCCCTGAGCCAGATAATGCTCCATATGCTCTTCCAGCGTCAGGGCTTCCCAGGACTGCCTTACTTCTTCCTGAATTTCCTGAACAGAACGCCCCCGGATAACGATTACGCACTCACCCTTAGGTTCTTCCTCCTCATATACGGCCAAAGCCTCCGTAAATGACGTTCTCCAGGCACTTTCAAACCGCTTTGTCAGCTCTCGGCAGATGGTGATATCCCTGTCTCCCATTGCCTCGTACAAATCCTTAAGGGTACTCTTTAAATGGTGGGGCGCTTCATACAGGATAATGGTCCTGGTTTCATTTTTCAGTTCTTCCAAAATCCTCTGGCGCTCCTTTTTGTCGCTCTTTTCCGCAGGCAGAAAAGCCTCAAAGCAGAAACGGCGGGTGGGAAGCCCCGACATGGTAAGAGCCGTAATACAGGCAGCAGGTCCCGGAAGGGAGGTCACTGCAATCCCGGCCTCATAGCACTGGCGTACCAGCTCTTCTCCCGGATCGGAAATACCCGGTGTTCCCGCATCGGTAATCAGGGCAATATTTACCCCTTCCTTCAGCTTTTCCACCAGATATTTTGCCTTGTCTACCTTATTGTATTCGTGATAGCTGGTCATAGGTGTCTTTATCCCCAGATGGTTTAACAGCTTAATGCTGTGGCGGGTATCCTCTGCCGCGATCAAATCCGCCTCTTCCAGCGTCCGCACAACCCGGTAGGTGATATCCTCCAGATTTCCAATAGGCGTTGCACACAAATATAAAATTCCTGCCATGATCACAGCTCCTTTCAGTATCCGTAGGTAGTCCGTATTTCTTCGGAATATTCTCCGTTTTCGTCAAACACGATCACCGGCGCTTCTGCCTTTAAGAGAGCGCCGCCTCCGCGGACTGCCTCAATCAGCACCATATTGGCCTCTCTGTCCCTGTACGGGTGGACAAACTTCATCCGTTTGGGCTCCAGACCGTGTTTTTTCATGGTTTGAATGATCTCAATCAGCCGTCTTGGCCTGTGTACCATGTAAAAACGTCCCCCAGGACGCAGCAGGCAGGTTCCCTCCCGCACCACATCCTCCAGGGTACACAGCACCTCATGGCGGGCAATGGCCTTGGCATCTCCAGGGTTCTTGATGCCGTGAGCGTCATTCATATAGGGCGGATTGCTGGTCACCACATCAAAAGAAGCCCGGGCAAAGAGCGTCCCGGCCTCCTTTATATCACCTGTTACAATATCCACCCGTTCCTCCAGATGGTTGTATGACACGCTTCTGCGGGCCATATCAGCGGATTCCTCCTGGATTTCCAGTCCTGTGAAATGTTCTCCCTCTGTTTTGGCGCTTAAAAGAATAGGAATGATTCCTGTTCCCGTTCCCAGGTCCAAAGCCCGTTCCCCCTTCTTTACCGCCGCAAAGCCAGAAAGAAGCACCGCATCCATTCCAAAACAGAATGCGCCTTTTCTCTGGATAATTCCATAATGATTCCTCTGCAGATCATCAATCCGCTCGTCATCCCGCAGACGGATCCCGCCTGTTTCAGTCCAGGTATGCTCCTTATTTATCATTGAGCTTTGACTTTCCTTCCTTTTTCTCCAGTGCTTCCAGTTTTTTCAGCTCTGTATCCGTATTTGCGCTGTCTTTAGACGGCCGCTCCCCGTTTTTGCCCTTTTTCTTTCTGGGCTTAAACTTCAGCTCCTCTACCTTGTACTCGCGGATTTCCTTCTCGTCCCGGTCAACCACTACCACAACCTTTACAAGCTGACGCAGTACATTGACGCTGTGTACCTCTCCCTTTAAGCCGTCTGCCGTTGTCACATAGTCTCCAATGGCCGGGAGCCTGCTGTTTAATACCTCGTATGTCTCTTCCTCATTTTTCAGGCAGCACATAAGGCGGCCGCAGACGCCGGAAATCTTGGTGGGATTTAAGGAAAGATTCTGTTCCTTTGCCATCTTGATGGACACCGGAATAAACTCGGACAGATAAGAATGGCAGCACAGGGGCCTTCCGCAGATTCCGATTCCGCCCATGATTTTTGTTTCATCCCTCACGCCTACCTGGCGCAGCTCAATCCTTGTCTTAAATACGCTTGCAAGATCCTTTACAAGTTCTCTGAAATCAATCCTTCCGTCTGCTGTAAAGTAAAACAGCACCTTATTATTATCAAAGGTATATTCCGCATCAATCAGCTTCATATCCAGCTTGTGCTTGCGGATCTTTTCCTGACAGGTCTTAAATGCCTCTTTTTCCTTTTCCTTGTTCCGGGTTTCCACTGCCCGATCCTCATCGGTAGCCATCCGGATCACCGGTTTTAACGGAGGCACAACCTTTCCTTCCTCCACCTCACGGTTTCCAAGCACTACATAGCCGTACTCAATCCCTCTGGCTGTTTCAACGATCACATGATCGCCGGTCTTTATATCACGGCCCGCAGGGTCAAAATAGTAGATTTTGCCCGCAGTCCGAAAACGAACGCCGATAACTGTCAACATCATTCCTCCTGTATTTACGCTTACTCTCAATTCTCTTTCATGGTAAGGAGCATCAGTTCCATCACAAGCTCCATATTTACATTGGCATCCAGACGTACTCTGGCCTTGTCAATGGCTGCCAGTATCCGTTCCAGACCCTCATATCCGCTTAAAGCCGCAACCTGCTTTACAGTAGAAAATTCATCCTTAAAGATCAAAAGGTTAATGTCCTTAGTTGTCTTATACATCAGAATATCCCTGTACCACATCTGCATAAAATCCAGGCAGTCATGAAGATCCAGATTATCATCCTTTAATTTACGGATATAATTTAACAGCTCAGAGATATCCATATCCTTCAGATGCTTTAAGAGATGAAGAATTTCCTCATACATAATCTTAAAATCCTCCGAATCTGCCAGATGAATCGCCTTTCCCAGATTTCCCCTGGCAAATGCAGCATAGATCTCAGCCTGTGCTTCTTCCACCTTCAGCGACTGGATCAGATATTCTTTTACCACCGAATCACGCAGGGGCTTTAACTTCAACTGCACACATCTGGAAAGAATAGTGGGAAGAAAGGCGTCCTGATTCGTGGTAAGAAGCAGAATTACCGCATAAGAGGGCGGCTCTTCAATAGTCTTAAGAAGGGCATTCTGAGCCTGAACCGTCATTTTTTCCGCTTCATCTACGATGTAGATCTTATAATAGCTGCTGTAGGGCCGGATCATAATGGTATTATTAATCTGCTCCCGGATCTCATCCACGCCAATACTGGCTGGCTTTTCATGAGTCACATAAATCAGATCCGGGTGATTACCCGAAAGCACCTGTCTGCAGGCATGACACTGCATACAGGGCTCCGGCTTTCCCTTTTCACACAAAAGGCTCAGTGCAAAGGCATTTGCAAGGGATTTTCGCCCCATTCCCGCTTCGCCGCTGAGTATATACGCATGAGAGACCTTGCCTGTTTCCACTGCATTTTTAAAATGCTCCTTGATCTGCTCATGTCCCAGAATATCCTTAAAAACCAGCATCTGCCATACCCCCTTTGGTTGCTTTTTATGCTTTAACCAGTATAACATAAGTTAATTTTGATGTATAGCCTTTTCATATGGCAAAAGCCGGTATAGGCCGCGCTTATTGGCGGCCTGTACCGGCTTTCCGACTGTTTTTATTAACCTTAAACTATGCCAGATACTTCTTCAGAACGTTTCTGACAGCTCCCGGGCCTGCAATTTCTTCTAAGAACATCTCTTCGATCCGCTCTCCGATACCTGCTTCATAAAGATCAATTCCGAAAATATTTGCATTTGATAAAATGCTCTTTAACTGGCCGGTATAGGTCTCCGGCTTTCCTACCACAATTCCCTCCAGCTGCTTTGTCAGCTCAGGAACCATAGGATCTGCAGACAGCTCAAATGCCTTGCCTTCATCATCGACTGCCAGAAGGTAACGGCACCAGCCTGCGATTGCCAGCGGAATTGCAGTCAGTTTCTTCGCATCGCCATACTGTGCTACATAAGACTTGATGGTCTCACCATAACGGATACCAACCTTCTGGGATGTATCAGTTGCGATACGCTGAGGTGTGTCAGGCATAAATGGATTAGGGATTCTTACCTGAATTACTTCATTTACAAAATCTACAGGAGAAAGGATGCCTGGATCCGTAACAACCGGCATACCCTCTACAGGACCAATCTGATGTACAAGCTTATTCAGCTGCTCATCCTTCATCTCATCTGCAATCAGATCATATCCCAGTACACAGCCGTAAACGGCAAGAGCAGTATGGAGCGGATTCAGACAGGTTGTTACCTTCATGCGCTCTACCTTATTTACTGTATCGCGGTCTGTCATATATACGCCGGCCTTTTCAAGTGCAGGTCTTCCGTTGGGGAATTTGTCCTCGATTACCAGATACTGAGGTCCCTCTGCATTAACAAAGGGTGCAATATAGGTCTTCTTGGAAGTAATAACCGGAGCCATATCCTCAATTCCGGCCTTTTCCAGCTCCTGGCATACAGAATCAGCAGGTCTTGGGGTAATCTTATCAATCATAGACCATGGGAAGGAAACCTGTGCCTCATCTGTGATATAAGCCACAAACTCTTCTTCTACAAAGCCCTTCTTGCTCCACTCTTTTGCCATAGTTACGATGGAGCTCTGAAGCTTCTCGCCATTATGAGAGCAGTTATCCATGGAAACTACTGCCAGAGGATACTTTCCTGCCTTATAGCGCTCATAAAGCAGAGCACATACAACTGCCATAGCAGAACCGGCTTTGTCTGGTCCATTGTCAATATCTGCCTGAATAAACGGGAAATAAGAGCCATCTGCTCCCTTTAAAGCATATCCCTTCTCTGTAATGGTAAATGAAATCATCTGCAGGCCAGGATTTACAAAAATTTCCTTCAGACGGTTCCACTGGGATGCGTCGTTAGACTGTGCCTTGATTGCCTCTGTCAGAGAGCCCAGCACTCTCTTATCAGTTGAACCGTCAGCCTTTAAGGTAACGGCCAGAACCAGATTGTCATAGGGTGCATAAATCTTGTCAACAACATCAAAATCGAAAGTTTCAACACAGGTAATTCCCTTTGAAGCTTCGCCATTTGCAATTAAAGTATCTGCAATGCCACCGATAAAGATACGGAAGATATTTCCGGCTCCAAAATGAACCCAGACCGGAGACTTCTTTGTTTCTTCTGCAACTGCTGCAATGTCATATGCAGGAAGAGCGACTCCCGCTTTCTCCCACTGTTCTTTTTCTTTTAAGCCGTTTAATGTTAATTTCATTCTTAACCCCTCTTTGCGTTCTTGTCAATTGCTTCCCAAAGACCCTGAAGATAGCAGGCTCCCAGCGCTCTGTCATACAGACCATATCCCGGCATAGCAACTTCGCCCCAGATCATTCTTCCGTGGTCAGGACGGATGCAGCCGTCAAATCCGGTGTCGTATAAGGTCCTCATGATCTCATACATATCCTTAGAGCCGTCAGAGGACAGGTGAGCAGCCTCCTCGAAATCTCTGTCGCTGTTATACTTTACATTTCTTACATGGGCAAATGGGATTCTGCCCTTTGCCATACGGATAATCTCACAGATATCATTTTCAGGATTGGAACCCAGGGAACCTGTACACAGAGTTAAGCCGTTGTATGGCTTGTCTACTGCCTTTAACAGACGCTCAATGGTTTCCTTATTTCTCACGATTCTTGGAAGTCCGAAAATAGGCCATGCGGGATCATCCTGATGAATACCCATATGGATATCGTATTTCTCACATACAGGGCCGATTGCCTCCAGGAAGTATACCAGATTGTTGAACAGTTTCTCTGAATCTACATCTTTATATGCATCAAATAATGCTTTCAGCTTTTCAAGACGCTCTGGCTCCCAGCCTGGCATCACAAAGCCATTGGACATCTTTTCGATAGACTCTCTCATATGCTCAGGATCGATCTGATCAATTACGTCCTGATTATATGCGAGAACTGTAGAGCCATCCGGTCTCTTTCTTGCAAGATCAGAACGGGTCCAGTCAAATACAGGCATAAAGTTGTAGCATACCATGTGAATGCCTGCTTTTCCCAGGTTCTCAAGGGTTGTAATATAGTTCTTAATATGCTCGTCACGCTTTTCAGTTCCGATCTTAATATCATCGGAAACGTTCACGGACTCGATACCCATAATAGACAGGCCTGCATCCTCAACAGTCTTCTTTAACTCTGCGATCTCTGCCTCTTCCCATACCTCTCCAGGCATCTTTCCCATAAGAGTTGTGATAACTCCCTTTACTCCCGGAATCTGGCGGATCTGCTCCAGAGTTACACTGTCATAGCCTGGTCCATACCAACGTAATGTCATGTTCATAATGTTCTACCTCCATATGTTAAATTTTGTTGCTTCATCATTTTGGGCCTGATAACGCTCTTACTTGTATGGTAGTATAAAATTTCAATTTGTTCAATATGTAATTTTTTATAAAAATTAGCCTTTTAGTTTATTAATTCTGTACATATTATTTTTTATACCTCTCTTATATTGACTTTTGTCCCATAGGGTTTTAGTATAGGTAGTATGTAAGTTGTTTAATAAAACCTGCTATATTTCAAAAGGAGAGTGTGTGTTAATGAAAGCTGTACAAATCGTAAAGCCTGAAGACCTGAGAGTAATCGACATTGAAAAGCCTGTTATTGACGAAAAAAACAATGTTCTTGTAAAAATGACCGCTGCCGGCATCTGCGGTTCTGACATGGGTATCTACCATGGTACAAATGCTGCAGCAACCTATCCACGTATCATCGGACACGAGATGGTAGGCCGTGTTGACCAGGTTGGATCAAATGTCAAAAATCTGAAAGTAGGAGACCGTGTAATCATCAATCAGGTAACCAGCTGCGGCCACTGCTATCCCTGCCGCAAAGGACGCGGAAATGTATGCGATAATCTTGCTATCCGTGGCGTGCATATTGACGGAGGCTACCGCGAATTTATAGCTGTTCCTGAAAGCGACTGCTATGTTTTACCCGATTCCCTTTCTGATACGGACGCCATTATGATCGAGCCTACTACCATCGGGATCCAGTCCTGTACACGGGCTCAGCTGGAAAAAGATGATATGCTTCTGATCTATGGATCCGGAGCACTGGGCAGCACGATCTTAAAGGTAGCCCGTCTTCTCTGCGACCATATCATCGTAGCTGATATCATGGATGACAAGCTGGAACTTGCCAGACAGAACGGTGCTAAATACACCATCAATCCGCTGAAAGAGGATCTTACAGAAAAAATAAAAGAATATACAGAAGGCCATGGAAGCACCGTTTCCATCGACTCTGCCTGCACCAAGGATTCCCTCATTACTCTTTTAAAGGCAACTGGAAATGCCGGAAGAGTAATTACCATGGGCTTTTCAGTAGCTCCTACCGAGGTAAATCAGTTCCTGATCACCTCCAAGGAACTGGATGTCCGCGGTTCCAGACTTCAGAATCATATGTTCGGCAAAGCAATTGAACTGATCAACGAAGGCAAGCTTGATCTGAACGGTACTGTGTCACATACCTTCCCTCTGATCCGCGCTCAGGAAGCCTTTGACTTTAATGACAGCCATGATCCTTCCATCCGCAAGATTGCCCTTACCTTTGATTTCTAATTATCACATTTAAAGAAGGGATACATCATGAAAATTTTAGAACGGCAGCCTTCTGAAAAGGCTCGTTCCTACGCTATACGCGTACTTCTTTACAACATCACTGCCCTGGAACTGCCTCCGGGAAGTTCCGTCAGCGAAAACGAAGTATCTTCTGTCATGAACATATCCCGAACCCCTGTGCGGGAAGCTCTTATCGAGCTTTCCCGCATGGATCTTGTAGATATTCTTCCCAAACGGGGCAGTTTTATTTCCAAAATCGATTATGGATTGATTGAAGAATCTCGTTTTATGCGTCTCGTACTTGAGACAGCAATTGTGAAGCTTGCATGCGAACAGGGAATCTCATCCTATTATATGGAGCTGTTAGAGAAAAATCTCCGACAGGAATCTTCTCTGTCCAATACACAGGATTTCTCAGTCCAGCTGGAGCTTGACAATCATTTTCATCAGCTTCTTTTTGAATCTGTAGGAAAATCCAGAACCTTTGACATTATCTACTCCCAGATGATCCATTTTGACCGTCTCCGTATTCTGTCTTTAAAATCCTGGCAGGATGCGCGGGTAGTAAAAGACCATCAGAATATTCTGTATGCCATCCGTCAAAAAGATTCTGAATTGGCGGAAATGCTTATCACCCGCCACTTGACACGGTTTCAAGTAGAAAAAGCAGAGCTGACCAAACGTTATCCTGATTACTTTACGCTGTAATAAAACGGGCGTGTGAAAAACTTACGTTTTCTCACACGCCCGTTTCTGTTTTATACGGTTTTATCTACTTTTACAACTACCTTCATGTAGTTACCCGGATTCTTTTCAATATCCCGAATCGTCTCCGGTGCCTCATCCAGAGAAATAGTCTTGGTTAAAATCTTAGCCACATCTACCTTCTTTGTGTAAATCAGCTCGATCGCCTCTTCAAATTCTCCTGCACTTGTACGTGCTCCGCGAATATCAATTTCCTTACGCGTTATGATATCGGTAGGAATTGAGGTCTCTCTTGGAGGCCAGCCGGTAAGAGTAATTCTTCCTGCGTTGCTGACAAGATCAAGGCTGGAGCGAATTGCTGCATTGGATCCGCTGCACTCCATAACCTGCTGAGCCATCATTCCGCCTGTAATTTCACTGACTCTTGCAGCCGCATCTTCTTCTCCGGAATTGATTACATACTCAATACCCAGCTCCTTTGCAAAATCCAGACGCTCCTGAACAAGATCCAGAAGAATTGCATGTGCACCGTAAGCCTGTGCGATCATACCTGCCAGCAGACCAATAGGTCCTGCTCCGATGATCGCGCAGTACTCCCCTGCCTTTAATCCGCCTCTGTGGATTCCGTGAAGAGAAATAGTAAGAGGTTCTGCCATTGCAGCATCTGTCCAATCCATATCTTCCGGCATCTTTACCAGCATATCTGCCGGATGGCAAAAATACTCTGCCATGCCGCCGTCAATATGTACACCCAAAACCTTAAGGCTTGTACAGCAGTTTGTACGTCCGATAGAGCATGGATAGCACTCTCCGCAGTAAATGTATGGATCAACAATAACTTTATCGCCTGGTTTTAATCCCTTAGGATTATCTGCCGGAATTTCCTCTACGATACCAGCCAGCTCATGTCCAATGATCCTTGGGTAGGATACCAGTGTATTGGTTCCACGGAAAGCACCTATATCACTTCCGCAAATACCAGCTGTAACAATACGGATCAGCGCCTCGCCCGGTCCCGGAACAGGCTTTTCCAGCTCTACACAATCTACATTTCTAGGTTCTTCCAGTTTAATTCCCTTCATTTTTCTCCTCCATTATTAAAGTGCGACTTTTACGACAACCTTTTTAACAAAGCATGGCCCGCCAGCCTGGCACCTTGGTTTATGAGCATCTTCAGGAGCAACGATGATCATATCTCCCTCTTCCAAAAGAACGGTTCCGCTTAACTCCGGCTCCTCATAGAAGATCAGATCATTTTCCTCAATGCGTTCCTTTACTTTAAGGCCATCTCTCTTGCAGATACCGAACTGCTCTTTTCCCTTTGCAACATACTGAATATCAAAGTATTTTTCATGGGTTTCAAAAAAACCTGTATCTGCCGGAATTGTAGTATATTCCTGAATGTTGGCTACTACTGTATCACCCATAATAGGATAGCTTCCTGCAGGCAGTGCATTGATATCTGTTTCTGCCAGCCACTTATAGGCACAGGTAAATTTCTCTTCCAGGTAATTATACTTCTCTGCAATACTTATATTTGAAAAAAACATAGTGCTTCCTCCTGTTTTTATTTGCTTGCTATATCAGTCGTAGACATATCTCCTGACGCCAGGGAACAAAGCTGCTTCCAGATTGCCTCGTCTACATGAATCCCCTTCTTCATGCTTTCTTCCCGTACCGCCAAAGTCCTCTCTCCCGGATAGCTTACGCTTCCGCCTTCGCGCTCAGGATGAGCTTTTTTAACCGCATCAATCCTCCGGTTCAGCATATCCTGGATTTCATCTTTGGAGCCAAACAGATAGGGATCATATGCAATAAAGATCTGGCAGCAGTTCGTACAGCTGCCTTTTGCCTGTATATCCATATCCGTTCCGCTCATTCCATTGGCCATAAGCGCTGCAGCCATATCCAAAGCAAGAGCCATACCGCTTCCTTTCCAGTATCCCATAGGAAGCCCCCGCATGGTTTCCTCTATGGCGCCCGGATCGCAGGTCAGATTTCCATCCTTATCAAATCCTCCCGGATAGGGAAGCTGCTTTCCCGCCAGACGATAAACTCCCAACTTTCCATAAGCGTACAGACTCATAGCCATATCAAGGATAAGCGGGCCATCCTCCCTTGGAATCGCCATACAGAACGGGTTGTTTCCCACACTGCGCTTATCGCTTCCCCACAATGGCATACAGCTTTCCGCATTAATCCAGCTCATACCCATAAAGCCTGCTTCAGCCATTTTCCATACATAGGTTGCGCCTCTCATCCAATGAGTAGTGTTTTTCAGGGCAACACAGCCAATCCCATGTTTTTTCGCCAGCTCTACAGCTCTGTCAGCACAAAAGAGCGCATTGGTAATGCCAATCCCCAGTTGTCCGTCATAATTTTCCACTGCGCCCTTTGCACCTGCAAGCTGAGGCTCGCCTTTAATGTTAACCCATCCCTTTTGAACATATTCCACAAATCTGGGAATTCGATTCAGTCCATGGCTTTCTACCCCATCAGCACTGGACTGAATATGAACAGCTGTACATATCTCAGCCTTTTCTTCTGTAAGTCCCAGATTCAGGAAAATCTGCTTTACATCCTGCTTTAATTTGTCATAAGGAACACGAACCCCCATATTTCCTCCCGGATTTACTTACTTGCAATGTCCTTTGTTTCCATATTGCCTGCAGCCAGAGCACAGATCTGCTCCCAGATTGCCTCGTCCACAGAAACTCCGTCCTTCATGCTCTTTTCGCGAGTGGAAATCGTTCTCTGTCCAGGACAGCTTACATGTCCGCCTTCATGCTCCGGATGAGCTGCGTTTGCAGCATCAACACGCTTGTTCAGCATAGCCTGAATTTCTTCTTTGGAACCAAACAGATAAGGATCATATGCAATAAAGATCTGGCAGCAGCCTGTGCAGCTTCCACGATTCTCATTGTCCATATCTGTTCCGCATTTGCCGTTTGCCATAAGAGCAGCAGCCATATCCAATGCAAGAGCCATGCCGCTTCCCTTCCAGTATCCGGTAGGAAGAATTCTCTTACTGTCCTCAATTGCTCCCGGATCGCTGGTCAGATTTCCGTCCTTATCAAAGCCGCCCGGATAAGGAAGCTGCTTTCCTGCCAGACGGTATACACCCAGCTTTCCATAAGCATACTGGCTCATCGCCATATCGAGCACAATAGGGCCATCCTCTCTTGGAATTGCCATACAGAATGGATTGTTTCCAACGCTTGGCTCGTCGCTTCCCCACAGAGGCATACAGCTTTCTGTGTTGATCCAGCTCATACCCATAAAGCCTGCCTCAGCCATCTTCCATGCATAGGTGCCGCCTCTCATCCAGTGCGTCGTATTTTTTAAAGCAACACAGCCAATTCCATGCTCTTTCGCCAGCTCTGCAGCCCGCTCTGCACAGAAAAGAGCATTTGTAATACCGATGCCCAGCTGACCGTCATAATTCTCCACAGCGCCTTTGGCTCCTACAAGCTGAGGCTTTCCTTCCAGATTGATCCATCCCTTCTGAACATATTCCACAAATCTGGGAATACGGTTCAGTCCATGGCTCTCAACGCCGTCTGCACTGGACTGGGTATGAATTGTAGCACAGGTCTCGGCCTGCTCTTCTGTAAGGCCCAGATTTAAGAATGCCTGTTTTACGTTTTTCTTTACTTCCTCATAAGCAACGCGAATACTCATATCGTTTCTCCTTTATTTTTTATACAGGCTCCCCTTCTTCACAGCAGGGAATTTTGCCTGCGTATTCCATTATCTCTTCATATAAACCGCTGGCTTCCTCCGGCGAATAGCCATATACCAGAAACACATCCATCACATAAGGGGAGTATGGAATTCCCGTGATAGCCTGGGCAAAGGCCATTGCGGCAATTTCACTTAAGGCAATCACCGTGGAGTCATTATGCAGAGGTCCCAATGACCAGAGCCGGATCTTTTCCTGTTTTGTAAAAATCTCATCCTTATATTTTTCTTCTACAAAATGAAACAGCTCATGAGCCAGCAAAAGGCCTTTGATATCCAGCTGTTCAGTTAAAACCTCTTTCACTTCAGGACGCTCTGTAAATTTGTGCGCCTTCTTCACAGCATCCATGTAAATCTTTATATTGCCCGGTTCCCGGAATTCTGCAAACAGAACCCTGTCTGCATTTTCCGGAAACGTAGGATACTCTACCTTCAGCCCCATAGCTGCCGATAATTCCTCAGGACTTCGGACACCGTAAAGGCAGCAAATCTTCTCAGCATACTCTCTGCCGCAGCAAACAGCCTGCTTCATCCAGCTTTTTCGCTGCCCGTCATCAAACTTTCCATTCAGCGGCTCTCTGGAAAAAGCATATGCATACATATCCTCTATCGGAATGGATGTCAAATCCTGAAGCATACGGACCAGAGGACGTACCTTAAAATGAGGACGTTCGTATCTTACCGGTCTCTGCTTTCCAAAAAGTCCGTCTGTAATGGGCTTTAAAGCTTCCTGAACCTTATTTCTGTCCATAACTGCTTATATCTCCGTAACTGAACCTACGATAATAATCTCCTCATCAGGCTCTCTGTCTCCCAGATCCAGATCCATCAGCAGGAAGATCTGCTCCAGATCAATTGCGCTGTAATCGCCTACTCTTGGACCTACGCATACAAAGAAATCAGGACGAAGAATGGAGTCTGTCTTAAATACGGCAGCCTCTTTCCAGATTGTTTCCACTACTTCTTTGTAATCGCGAACCGGACATTTTACAACCATACCGTTGGAGCACTGAACCTTGATAAAGCCCTTCTTATCAACAATACGCAGAGGATTCTTTCCCTCTCTCTCTCCCTGGTATACATAGAACTTGTCCGTCTTCTCTGCCAGGTGAATCTGGCTTACCTTTGATCCAAAATCCTGTGTAGCCAGTTCCAGAGCCTCTGCCTCATCACACTCTTTCAGAAGATCCGTTGTCTTTACTTCTGTAGATCCTGTTGCGATTGCTGTTACCTTACCGGTCTGACTGTCGATTTCAATATGCACCTCTACCGTATCAGGTGATGCGCCGGAGCTTACCGCCGCGTCAGCCGCCTCTTTCTTAATCTCGCGGATATCATCCTGAGTCGGATTGGGGATCACTCGCTCTACTACGTCACGGACCATGGAAAGCGCAACGCCGATAGAGGAAATAACCTCAGCATTCTCTGGAATGCTGTACTGCAGTCCCATCTTTCCTGCACAGTAAGGTACAAGAGACGCTGCTCCGCCTCCGCAGCCTACCAGCTTCATGCTGTCATGATCCAGCTGATACTTCTCAGCCAGAGCGTTGATGCAGGCATTTACCTTCTCATAATCCTTATCCAGAATCTGTGTTGCAAGCTGCTCTACAGTGATTCCAAGCTTATCTGCTACAGGCTGCATTGCCTTGCGGGCTGCATTGGCATTTCCATAAGCAAAATACTTCTTATCGATCAATCCCAGAACATTGGCTGCACAGGTATTGGTAAAGCAGATACGCTTTCCGTTCTTTAAACGGATTGTAACGTAATCAGCAGGATCGCTTGGTTTCGGTCTTACCATCTCGATCTGCGGATCAACAATCTCCTCTTCAGGAGTAAAACATGCGTATTCGCAGCCTGCGATATGAGCAGAACGAGGACCTACGTCTACTACTTCCTTGTCATTGATACGAACCATAGAACCGCCGGCACATCCAAGAATGCGGACATCCAAAGAACTGATATATGTATCATGGCCTCCGATCTGGGCATAGTCTACACCGGGACGGCCATTCTTGATTACACCGATATTGGTTGTTGTTCCACCTACCTCAAAGTAAATGGCATTGGATGCTCTTAAGTACATCAGCGATCCCATAACAGATGCGGCGGGGCCGGATAATGCAGTTAAAATCGGACGCTTACGCATCTCGTTAATCTCCATAACACCGCCGTCGCCTCTCATGATCATCAGTGGAACCTGAACGCCTGCTTCTCTTACAGAAGACTCTGTTGCGTTTGCAGTTGCCATCATCTTAGGAAGGATGGACGCGTTAATTGCAGCTGTACGGGTACGTCTTGTAAGTCCATACAGTTTTGTAATATCAGAAGCCATACTAACCGGCACATTTTTCTTTTCTGCACAGTCATGGATCATCATTTCCTCATCCATGCTGTCTACGCCAAAGGCCATAGAAGCAACAATTACCTGTGCGCCCTGGCTGATCAAGTCATCAATATTTTTATTGATCACTTCCTCCGTCAGCATCTTTTTCTTAATGAAGGTATTAAATACCTTGATCATTCTGCCAACTTTTTCATCCAATACAATATCCTTCAAAGCCAGCTGGCGCTTTGCAAGAAATCCTTCCAGACCGCCTCCCGCTACGCCAACTACACCTACATTTGCCACGTCGCCCTCAATAAAGGCATTGGTAGCCTGAGTAGTAGAATGGGCTACGAACACCACATCCTCCGGTGCAATGTCATTTTCCCGCATACAATTCTGAAAACTCTGAACAACACCGGCAGCAACGCCGTTCTTGTCATCGTGGGTTGTCTTTACTTCATTTTTTCCAATAATTTCGTGAGTTTCATTGTCCATTGCTACGCATTTTGTGTAGGTTCCACCTACGTCAATACCCATGCGGACAGCTCTGTGCTTACGTTCTGCCATACTTCCCATATCCTTTCAATTTGATTATTCCATTAAATTTTCAGAAACATACTAAAGGGGCTGCGGGCGCATCCAGAGCGCCCGCAGAATAAAGATATACATTGTTTGAGAGATTTTATTGCAAGATTAGATGAACCATTCAGCGCCAAGTCCGGCAAGCATGATAAATGCTGCCGCATACTGAAGGACACCTGTCAAATATGCATTTGGAATTGATAATTTCAAGAAGTCCTTAGAATCAACCTTGGTGTAAGCCAATCCCCATGCAACCCAGGACTGTGTAATACAGCATCCGATGTTAACCGTGATTGTAGGAATTGCAAATACTGCATATAAGAATGGAACTGAGAAGGAAGCCACATTGGAAAGAACGCCTAATGTAGCGGCACCGCAGCCTACCAGAGTCATAGGGCCACGGAACAGTCCCATAAACAGCAGGGCTGCAAATGCAATACATACAACAAGCTCGCTTCTGGGCATGATTCCGCCAAGAACGACCTTAAAATAAGGAGATGCATAGGATGCTACTGTGTTGAACATCGGCAGTGTAAGAAGGAAGCCTACCAATGGAGCGGTGTCTACAACGCCGTCATAATACAGCTTATTTACCAGCTGGCAATTCTCCTTAAATGTACCCTTCATCTTTCCGCACAGGAACAGAGCTGCAAAACCGGCAATTACGAAGCCGCCGATAACGGAAAAATCAAGCCAGATCTTTAAGATAACAGGAACAATCGGAAGGATCAGAGTATAGAACGGAGCGTTCTTCTGATCTGCAGTGCCTCTTGTCTGGGCAGCCCATGCGTGGCTGGTCTTTGAGGATTTAAGGTAAACTGCGGAAAGAACAGTTGTAGCAACAAGCATGATCAGCAGAGCTGCAAGCCCCCAGTGGCTTACATACCATCCCAGAGTAAAGTCAGGCATCTGATCCGGCTGGATAAAAAAAGCGCGGTACTGTGCAAAGTTAACAGGATTTAAATAAATACCTGCTGCAACAGAACCCATAAAGCTGAACATGGCAATTGCTTTCGGAACTCCTAAAGACATAAGAATAGGAAGAACGATAACGCCGATTGCGATAACAGGGCCAGCTCCTGTCATAGCCGTAAAGATAACAGCTGTAACAATATTCAGCAGAGTGATAGTAACCAGAGGCTTGTCTCCGCCTAATTCAACAGTCTTACGAATCAGGGTAGACGCAATTCCGGTCTCCATCAGAACACGACCAAACCATGCACCCCAGCATACGTTTACCAGTGTAGTTCCCCAGCCTTCCGGAGCGCTCTGGTAAATCTTGTTCAGGATACCAACCAGTCCCTTTGCACCTTCAAACTGAAGAACCGGATTGGACTCCAGGAATGCCTGGCTTGCAAATAATGTGCCTCCCAGAGGAAGGATTGTCCAGATAAGTGTGATGATCAAGAATCCGATCATCAGGTTGTGGCCTTTAATACAGTAATATGCCAGGCCAAAAAACGTAAACAATAAAATTATACCGATGATATATTCCATGGTATTTCCTCCATTTCTTTTTTCCCTACGTCATACACATTGCATCTCTCTCAACAATGATATCCCCATTTCATCTCCCTTCATGATAAATTAGTATATTTTCTAACCGGCGTCAAAACGTCCTGACATTTTTTTGCTGTCAGCCATTTTTGTCAGCCGGAAAAGAACTGTGGATAAAATCCCTGAATGGAATTCGTATTAAGAAGAATTCTGTCAAAATGGCTGGAACAGATCAAAGCTGCCGCTTCCGTATCCTTCCTTTTCAGATGGTCCAGAAGCATCCTTCCTTCTATCTGCATATGCTCCCAGCCAGAGGGACCATAATACCGCTCCGCCTGAAAACCATATGTACTGTAATACAGATAATTCGCTCTCAGCATGTCACAATCCATAATCCGGAACATTTCCCAAATGTGCTTCTTATCGCAGAGAACCGAAAGCGCATAGCTTAACTGCTGTTCCAGAATCAAAAGATCAGCGATCTCTTCCTTTTTTATACTTTGTTCATCCAGTACATCCTCAAGAAGCTTCAGCTGTTCTTCTGAGATATCGCTTCTGCATATCTCCTCAATCATGGACTGTTCGAGTACTCTGTGAGTATACACAGACTGTTTGATCCGTTCCGGATCAATCATAGAAACAGCCGTTCCCTTCTGGGGATAAACAACAACATAGCCTTCCTCTGTCAACTGGGCAAGAGCATCCCTCACTGCCGACCTCCCGGCATTCATCTGAGCAGATATGATGTTCTCACTGAGCATCTCTCCCGGCTCTGCCTTTAAGGTAAGGATCTGATATTTCAGAGCATTGTAAACCTCGTTCTGAGATCTGATCTTATCCAGAAGCTCTTCTGCCTTAATCATCCGACCCCGTCCTCCTTTGTCCTGTTTAATCATTTTGCATACAAGCTTTAAATTGCATACAAGTTTTACTCCTGATTGCATATCAGTTTCAAAAAAAACAGCCTATCAAATCAGGCGTGTGTTTGTCGCTATGTATAAAATATCATATTTTTTTAACAAATACAATATCTTTTTTTATTTTTTGTTAATAAATTTTGTTTTTGTTTGTTATCCGTATTGCTTTTTCCACAAGTAATGATAAAATAAGATTAGAGCTTTATTCGATTTGAAATTGCATACAAGTTTGCAGTTAACTATATTTTTAAGAAAGAACGGTGACACACATGACACTGGCCTTATTTCAAAACCAGACGCTTCCTGCCCGCAGGCCTTCCGAGGATGCGCGGCAGTATGCCTACCGTATTATACGAAAATTCATCCTTGAGCTTCATCTTCTTCCCGGCCAGAAGATGAATGAAGCGGATCTTGCCTCATCTCTGAATATGAGCCGGACTCCAATCCACGATTCGTTTTTCAAATTATCCAGAGAAAATCTGGTAGACGTCATACCAAAGCGGGGCGCATTTGTCTCCAAAATCGACCAGAAACGCATTGATGACTCTGTATGGATTCATCAAAAGCTGGGAAGCGCCATGATCCATTCCATTTATATAAGAAAGGTTCCCAAATCCGAGCTGGAGCTTCTGTACTGTCCCATCCAGCAGATGAACAGCTATATGCTTAACGGAAATTCAGCTCAGACCGTTCAGCTTCTGTCGGAATACTACCATCAGCTTTATATGCTGGCCGGAAATCTGGATCTGGTATGGTCTTCTCTTCAGAAAACCGATACGGATTTGAGACGCCTGCTGTCTCTGGCTGTAAGCAGCCCCAATGTACTGGAAGGCTTGATGCAGGAGCTGACGAATCTGACAGACGCCCTTATAAACCGTGATTATGACAATGCGGGGCTGATCTATGACCACCATTTCTCCAGAATCCGGATGCTTACAGCCCCTCTCAGAACCCATACCCCCCAGTACTTTACAGAACCTGTGCTGCCCTGTGCTGCCAGCGCTTCTCCACAGAGTTCTGATTTATCCTCTTAAAGAAAGGCGGTATCACATTATGACTGACTATCATGCATTATTTTCTCTCAAAGGAAAAACAGCACTGATCACCGGAGGAACCGGCGGTTTGGGAAGTGCGATTGCCAGAGCATTTCTTCAGCAGGGCGCTCAGGTCGCTGTCTGCGGTACCCGTCCGGAAAAAGCGGCTCCCATAGAAGAACTGGCTAAAAGCCTGGATCGTCCATTTTTATCCCTCTCCTGCGATCTGACTGATGCAGAAAGCACAAACCAGATGCTCAACTCCATAGAACACACCTTCGGCACTGTAGATATCCTTGTAAACAGTGCCGGAATCAACCGTCTGATCCCTGCTGAGGAATATGACGACCAGACCTTCCAGACGGTTATGGATATAAACATCGCCTCTCTCCACCGGATTACCCGTGAAGTAGGAAAACGGTTTATGATCCCTCAAAAACAGGGACGGATTCTGAATCTTTCCTCTGTAAAAAGCTTGATCGGAACAAAGCAGGACTACATTGCCTACTGTACAAGTAAAGGCGCTGTCAATATGTATACCCGCCAGCTGGCCTGTGAATGGGGAAAATACGGCATCACCTGCAACGCCATTGCTCCCACTTTTGTATACACTCCCATTAATGCATTCCAGCTGGATGATCCGGTATTTTACAAAACATTAACCGAACGTATTCCCCTTGGAAGAATCGGCAAAGAGCAGGATATTGCTTCTGCTGCCCTTTATCTGTGCAGCGACGCCGCCTCTTTTGTAACCGGACAGATTCTCTGCGTAGACGGAGGTCTGACTGCTATGCAGTAATTCTGCACACGACTTACTGCCTTTCAATATCCATCAAAAACATTTACCATTAGGAGGTATCATTATGATCTACGGAAACATCAACAGCAAACACTTTGAACAGGAACTGGCAATCCTTCCCAGACCACTGCAGAACGCAATCCGCTTTTTAAAGGATAACGACCTGGCCAATCACGAACCAGGAAGATTTGATCTGGATTTTGAAGGTGTCCCTGTTATTTTACAGGTTCTGGATCTGACTACCGCTCCAAGAGAAACACTTCGTCCGGAAATTCACCGCAAAAATATAGACGTACAGTTCCTTGCCTCCGGCGGACCGGAAGAAGCCGGATTTTACTGGGATAACGGTACAAGCCAGATAGATGAAGATTTGCTAGATACCCCTCGTGATATCCTCTTCTATCACAATAACCCTGCTGTACCGGAAGGCCGTATCTCTTTAGATATAGGTACCTACGCTGTATACTTCCCATGGGATGTACACATTCCTGCAATCCAGACCGGAACAGCCAGCGCTCCTATCCGTAAAATCGTTATAAAGGTTCCTGTGGAAGCCTGCGTATAACAGCAAGGAGACTATTTCATGACCATCGACCGACACTTAAAACACCTGGCACAGAAAGATCCTGAAAACCGGCAAAAAGCCCTTCTTGATGTTCTCATCCAGGAGGGGCTGGAGTTTAGCCTTCAGGAACAGGAACCGTCCATTCAGAACCCTCGCGGAATACGTAACTACCTTTTAACTCCCTGGAGTCCTGAGCCCTCTCTCCTCTTCTGTGCTCACTACGATGCTGTACCCGGAACATTTGGAGCTAATGACAATGCTGCAGCAGTCTGTATCCTGATCCAGCTGTCACAGACTCTGAAAAAAGAGCATATTCCGGCCCGTTTTGCCTTTTTTGATGGCGAAGAAGCAGGTAATATGGGCAGCAAATTTTACGTTTCTTCCCTGGACCGTACTTCCCTGACAGGTGTCATCAATCTGGATGTATGCGGCTATGGAGATACCATTGCCATCTGTGGAAAGGGACATGAAAAAAAGCCGGTTATGCGCCCCTTCTGTCAGAAAAAGCTTCTTGAATCCTACAGAGGACAGCTTTTAAAATACCTCCCCAAAAGCGATGACAGCTCTTTCAGAGGACTTCATCTTCCCGTATTGAGTCTGGCCGCTGTTCCCCTGTGGGATATACAGTATTTAAAAGCTCTGGCCTCTTATGGAGAGGGCCTTTTAGGCCGTCCTCCGGAATTTGAGATGATCCTCGGACAAATGGAGGTAATCTCTACCATGCACGGCGGATATCGGGATACACCGGAATGGGTAAGCTCTGATACCATGAATCAGATATACCACTATCTTCTTGATGGCATGCACAGCCCTCCTGTTTCATCTAAAAGATTCATCTTCTTTTAATTCAGAATCCAGGGGGGCAGGCAGCTGCAAATGCAGCTGCCTGCCCCCCTGACTGTATACACAGCCCCAAATTACTTTCTGCCTTCCATTGCATGAACCAGATTTACTACAAAGGTATGTCCCGGCACGTCCACTCCATATTTAGCAGCAGCCCGTACAACAGAACCACTGATGGTATCTACCTCAGTTCGTCTTCCATCTCTTAAATCTGCCCGGATAGACGTACATCCCTGGGGATTATTTAATGAAGTTTTTCTTACCTTTTCCCTTACAGCTTCTTCATCAAATTCAAGACCTGCTGCCGCAGCTGTAAGAATTGTTTCATGAATCAGCTGGCAGCAGAGCTTCCATGCAAATTCATCTGCCGCAATATACCCCATATCTACCTGAAGAACACCTGTCAGAGCACTCAAAGACACATTGGTAAACAGCTTATCCCAGATCAGATACTGAATATTTTCATGAATCCGAACCTCAAAGCCGCAGCTGTCAAAATTTTCTTTCAGACGGGTCAAAAATCCATCCCGATCCTCTGTCAGCATTCCCACATTGGTAACACCTGTTCCGCCTCTGCGCACATGACCCAGACCTAAAACAGCACCGTTATCCTCTGTCGTTCCAATAATCACCCGGTCTTCACTTACAAACTCTTTCAGCAGATCCTCGTGACCAGCTCCATTCTGAAGGGTCATCAGGCGGGTATCCGGACCGATAAGAGCCGAATTGTTTTCCAGAGCTGCTCTGGAAAATAATGCCTTTACAAAGAGGATCACCAGATCAACAGGCTTTTCTTCTGATGTATCACAAAGAGCCTTGGGCTGATAGGAGACAGAAGTTCCGTTTTCATCAACCAGAAGACCATTTTTATTAATCTGCTCTACTACCTGCTGATTGGTATCTACCAAAATAACTTCATTATGCTGCGAAAGATGGCCTCCATAAATAGATCCCATAGCTCCCGCACCAATTACGGCAATTCTCATAATATCTCCATTCTTATGTCTGTTTTCACAGACAGCACTGTATTTCTTCCTTTACTTATGAAAACTCAGCCAGTCCCTCAATTGCATATGCACGTACAGGGCTGGAATCCAGTCCCTTGATCGGAAGTGGAGAATAGCTCATGAAGAATACATCCTTCTTTAACTGCTCCAGATTCTTTAATACTTCCAAAAATACGATATTCTCAGCCATAAGGATATCGTGGAACGGCTTTACATCCTCGTTACAGTTTTCAATAGAAACGCCATCACCGAAGCCTACAGCCTTTACCTTATGATCCTTAAACCACTGTGCACTTTCTGCACCCACTAAGAGACGCTCATCCTTGTCAGTATTGGTATCCGGAGTAAATGGAGCCAGCTTATAAGAAGAATCGATGATCACGATATCTCCTTCTTTTACCTTACCTGCTTCACGATCTAAATCAGCTGCTGTAATATGGCCTCTCTTTGCCACAGTATCCTTAAAATCAACATATACTGCTCTGCCCAGGAATGTAGTTAACGGCAGATCAGCAGCAGACGGCCAGTTATCATCATGATGATAAGGACACTCGCAGTGCGTTCCCAGATGGCTCATCAGGTCCATATGGGTATGGAAATCCGGAATCGGGCCTCCTGTATTAAAACGGAAAAGATGGCATCTTCTTGTCTCAGTAGCCGGGTCCAGAATCTTGGACAGATCAATCACTCTTAAATTTCCCATTTCATAAACACACATTTTATTTTCCTCCTTTAATTTAGATCACTGTTAAACAGTACCTCTGTTTCTACAGGCAGACTGGCATTTCCGCTCTTCCACCCTTCTGTATACCAGTATACCGGCAAATAAATAGGATGTCAAGATTAGATATTATGTCAAAATATACAACATTTATACAGATGTTTTATGCATATTTTCTTATTCATCTTCCTGCTCCTGCGGTAACATGGGATCTCCTTGACATCAATCTGTCTTTGACTTAAGATTAGCCTATAAAATGATTTTGAGTCAGGTGAATTTTTATTATGAAAGAGAAAAGCTTCCTGCAGCAGCAGGCATATGATACTATAAAAAGCAGCATTTTATCAGGCGAAATGGAACCAAACCGCCTTTACTCCGAAACCAAGCTCTCTGCACAGATCGGCATATCCCGTACGCCTGTCAGAGAAGCGCTCCAGTGCCTGAGCCAGGATGGATATATTACAGTTATTCCCAGCAAAGGTTTTATGATCCGACAGCTCAACGATAAGGACATGAAGGACAGTATTGAGATTCGCTGTGCCATTGAAGGCTTCTGCACCAATATGGTCGCTTCACAAATTGATACAGAAAAGGGACGACAGCTGCTGCACAGTCTGGAACAGACTCTTTCTGATATGGAAGAGTCCCTGGAAAACGGAGTTCAGCTGGAACACTTTATTGATTCTGATCACCAGTTTCATCTTCTGCTGGTGGGATATATGGAAAACGATGAGTTCAATCAGATTTTCCAGCGCCTTCTCTATCTGATCCGGCTCACGTCTCAGGATGCCCTGGCTGTGGAAGGCCGTATTCAGGGAACGATGGAAGAACACCGAAATTATCTGCACGCTCTTCGGAACGGAGACGGTCCCAGAGCATACCAGCTTATGATGGAGCATCTGCTGATGCCGCTTAAGATGCATGAAAAATGAAGGGCTCTACCGCCCTTCATTTAATATATAGTAAATCCCGTCTTTACTGGAATTCAACACCAGTTCCTGAGGATATCCTGCCGCTTCCAGCATTTTAACCGCTTCTGTCAAATCCCCTACATCATAGTAAATGTGGGCATCGCTTCCCAATATAACAGGAAGACGGTATTCTTTGGCAATAGAAAGCCATTTCATTACGTTTTTATACGCATTTTGCCGTCCAGACCGCGGATTGAAAGAGGAATTATTGACTTCCAAAGCTACCTTATGTTCCAATGCTGCCGGAATCAGACGGTCATATTCCAGTGGATATCTGTCGTCATCAGGATGACCGATTATTTTAACATACGGATTCTTCATTGCTCCAATTAAAGCGTCCGTGTTCTCTTTTGGAGTTCCAGGCTTGATACAGGGTATGTGGAGACTGGCAATTACATAGTCCATCTTCCTGAGAACCGTCTCGTCCAGATCCAGATTTCCATTAAAATCCATAATATTAGCTTCTACACCGGTAAAAATCCGTACTCCCATTACTTCCTGACGAAAGCATTTAAAATTGCTAAAATAAATAGAAGGAGCCGAGCCAGGCATGGCGGGCGCATGATCGGACATTCCAAGAGCGAAAAGCCCTTTACCTGCCGCCTCCTCTACATTTTCCTTAAAGGTGCTGAAGGCGTGCCCGCTGGCCACAGTATGCGTGTGCATATCAAAATAAATATTCATTTCAAGTTCCTCGTCTATGCGCTTAATGTGAATGATATGTGATCTCCGGGATTATATTCCGCCTGACAGCCTGCATATATGGTGAGGACTTCATCCCGATGCTGAACAGAATAATGAATTTCTCTTCCGTTATACTGCTTATTGACAATGATTCCCTGAATTCCATTTCCTTCCGGCTGAATAGTCAGCTGTTCCGGGCGAATCGGATAAAGTCCCTTATTACGAAATTCCATCGGAATCATAGGATTTCGCAGCAAAATATTTTCATCTTTAACATGGAAGGAATCTCCACACCATGAACCTTTTAACAGATTACAGCGACTGACAAAAGTAGCGGCAAAAACTGTTTGCGGATCCCTGTAAATCTCCCTTGGCGTGCCGATTTGCTCCACCGCTCCATCCTTCATGATAATGATCCTGTCTGCCATAGCCAACGCCTCGCTCTGGTCATGGGTCACATACAGAATTGTAGCTCCCGTAAGCTTATGGATATTCTGAATTTCCCGACGCATATCAATTTTAAGTTCTGCATCTAAGGCGCTCAGTGGTTCATCCATCAGAAGGATTGAAGGTTTCCCCACAATGGCCCGTGCCAGGGCAACCCTTTGACGCTGACCTCCGGAAAGTTCCCCAGGGAGACGGTTTTCGTAGGGTTTCAGTCCAGTACAGCTGACAGCCTGTTCTATTGCGGCTTTCTTTTCCTCTGAACTCATGCCTGAATGACGCGGGCTTTTTAATGGAAATTCTATATGCTGACGTACCGTCATATGCGGCCACAGAGCAAACGATTGAAATACCATTCCCAAATCCCTTTTTTCTACAGGAACCATGTGTCCCTGTCCAGAATAGATTTGATCGTTAAGGCGTACAATACCGCTTGTAGGCTCTATAAAGCCTCCAACAATACGAAGAAGGGTAGTTTTTCCACAGCCAGATGGACCCAAAATAGCAACAAATTCCGAATCTCTGATATCCAGATTAATTTCCTTGAGGGCCTGGGTTTTGCTGAATGTTTTTGTAACCTGCTGTATATGTAGGCTCATAACCGTTTTCCTCCTGTTTAACAGATGTTAAATGATCGCGGTTAAGCAGACAGTATCCTGCTACCACCAAAATTGTAATCAGAACGGACATAGCTGCCGCAAGATTATAGTCGCCGCCCTGCTGATAGTTAAAAATAGTCAGACCGATCGTTTTAGTTCCTGCAGAAGCCAGCATGGATGACAAAGTCAGCTCTGTGAAAGCCGGAACAAAAATCATAAACGCACCGGACAGGATCGGACCGGCAACAAGCGGAATAAGAATCTTTATCCATTTGATCCAAAATCCTCTTCCTGAAGCAGCGCAGGCCTCCTCTATGGCAGGTTCTACAGAAAGAAGGGCGATGGTACTTCCCTTGATCTGCAGAACCAGATAGCGGGTAATATAAGCAACCACCAGAATATTAATGGTGCCATAAATTCCAGGATATACCCCCGGAATAGGTTCAACCCAGTGAAAAATCATAGACAAAGCAAGAACAATGCCGGGAATAGCATACGTCAGAGAAGCACATTTTTCCAGTAAAGCTGCCGCCCGGCTTTTTTTTCTGAGTTTCCCATAAGCGATAGCCGTACCTGCCACAATACATACAAGCGTAGTTACCACTGCCAAAGTCAGACTGGTATGAATCGCGGAGATCACTCCTCTGTTATGAAACACAAAGGCAAAATTTTTTAAAGTCAGATTTTCAGGAACAAAATCCAGTCCATAAGCTTTCAAAAAAGAAGATGCTGTCATGGCAGCCATGGGAATAATGTTCAAAATCAAAAGAAGCACCAGCGTTCCCCATTCTAAACATAAACGCAGTGGATTTTTTAAATGTATCCGCACCGAATAGTCTTCTTTAATGCTGTCCATGGATGCACCGCGTTTTACAAAAAATCCCTCCAGCATAGTACCTGCTGCAGCGATAACCGACAGGATCATGGACAGAGCCGCTGCCAGCGGAAACGCATTTGGACCAAATCCAATGGCATTCTCGTAAATATAGGTACTTAAAACCGGAATTCCAGAAGAAATTCCCAGAAAAGCAGGTACAGAAAAATTATCAATGGCAGATAAAAAAGCCAGTACGCTTCCTGCCGCAATTGCCGGAGCAGCGGATACCAGATTAATTTTCAGTATAGCCTGTCTCTGGGAATAACCGCAGGCTCTGGCTGCCCATTCCATATCTCTGGGAATTTTTCTCAGCATATGAACAACATTAACATACACAATAGGAATATTACAGAATCCCAGTACCAGAATGATTCCTCCCATGGTGTAAATATCCACACCCGGAAGTCCGATAGAAGTCAAAAATCCATTGAACGCCCCTCTGGAGCTGAAAAAGCTGCTCCAGGAAAGGGTAATGATGTACGATGGAATAATAAAAGGAAGCAAAACCAGGAATTCAATAACGCCCTTACGTTTTATATTACAATAGGCGGTGAGAAATGCCAGTCCGCTGCCACAGCCAGCGGCCAGAGCGGTGGAACTCACAGCAATAATAATTGTATTAACAATAGCTTTTCTGGTACGCTCCTGAGATAAAAGTCCGGCAAAATTATCCAGTCCATATCCATTCTCCACGGTAACTCCCATGAGCAGGAGACGGATCAAAGGAAGAAGAAACACCAGGGCTGCCAGCAGATAGACGGCTATCCTGGCAATGGACGCCCCTGTTTTACGTATCGTTTCCATATAGATCTCCTGTTATTTACTGAAACATCTGGCTGAACTGTTCTTTATCTGCTTCACGGTTCTGATACAGTTCCTTCGTATCCCAGGTAAGAGGTGTGATCTCATCGATACGCTTAAATCCTTCAGGAACTTCAACTCCGCTCTTTATGGGAGTATAGCCAATCTCAGCGGTCAGAGCCTGACCCTCCTCGGAGAGTACAAAATCCACAAATGCTTTGGCCAGATCCTCACTATCCGTTCCCTTTACAATTCCAATCGGTTCGGTAACGGCAGGAGAGCCTTCAGCCGGGTATACGAATTCTACAGGAGCCCCGTCATTCTTTGAACGGATGGCCATATAGTCTGCTAAAAGTCCACAGGCCTGTTCTCCTGCAACCACTGCGTTCTGAACGGATCCATTTCCTTTTCCCACAACGACTCCATTATCCTTTAATGTCTGATAATAATCCCATCCCAGTCCTTCGGTTCTGGTAAGAACCCCCAGGTTGTAGGCAGCAGCTCCGGAATAGAGGGGGCTTGGCATGATCAGGTCATCCTTGTAAGCCTCATTTGTCAGATCTTTAAAGCCTGCAGGAATATTTTCGGTTAACTCAGTATTGTAGACAATTCCAGTAGTAATTACCTTTGTTCCCACATACATGTGATCCTTGTCAATATAAATTTCCGGAATACCCTCCAGTTCAGGAGACTCGTAAGCGCTCAGAAGATCCTGCTCCTTTAGTGTCTCAAAAGTAACATTGTCCGCCACCAAAAGAACATCTGCCAAAACATCCCCTGCCTCCTTCTCCGCCAACACCTTGCTGACTACTTCCTCAGTACCAGAACGGAACACATCCACCTGAATATCAGGCCATTTTTTATTGAATCCGTCAATCATGACCTGAATGTCTTCCTCCGGCTGTGAAGTATAAAGAGTAATAGAACCGGATAAGTCTTCTGATACTTTTTTTGAAGTTTCTTCTAAAACAGCTTCCGATGAGTTATCCGCAATCTGCTCCGAAGCTGACGCGGTAGTTTCCGAATAATTATTCTGGCATCCCACCAGTGAAGATACTGCCAGTCCTGCTGTTAATACTGCTGCAAATCTCTTTTTCATTCTAACTTACCTCCATTAAAGATGTGTTGTATAAACTGAATATTCTGTTTTGCTATAGAAAAGTCCCCACTGCTGTCCAAACCTTCTATAACCATAGGAAGGTTATAATGCGCCAGCTTAGGAAGAAGCTTTTTCATATCATAATCCCCCTCATTAAGAGGTGTATGAAATCTGGAACCTTTGCGATTACTGATATGAATTTTGGAAATCTGAGGACGATAATTCTGAAGAATACTTAAAATCTCTTCTTCACTGTCACAGTGAGCTACATCCAGGGTATAAACAAACTGGTCAAACATATCGCCGCATACCTCCTTCATTGCATCCATAGTGGTAACAAATTCTCTGGGTATTTTCTCCATAATCTCCAACGACACGTCTATCTTCCATTTCTGCGCATATTCCAGAATTTCCCTCAATGATTCCTTAAGATAAGCTCCGTAAGATACCCCTATTCCTGAAATAGTACAATGTCCTGGATGAACTGTGACTTCATCCAGTCCCAGCTGATAAGCAAGTTCAACCGATTTTTTCACCTCAGTAACGGACTGTTTCCTGATGCCATCATTCACAGATGAAATATTTAAATCCCAGCTCTGGCTGTGAATGCAGTTCTTTAAAGGATACAGAGCAGCCAGCTTTTCAAATTCATCGATGTCAAACTTCCGATAGAAAAATTGTTGACTCCACAATTCAATCCCATCTAAACCAGATTGAAAAACCATATCAAAAATTTCTTCCATAGAGCCGTTCCACAGGAGAGTGGAACTAAGATAAATGTTAGCCATTCCGATTACTTCCTGTCATTTGATGAGGCTATTATAACAGGTAAAATGTAAAGACTCCTACCATGAAAAGGTAAAAATTGAGTAAATAAATTTCGTTTTTATTTTATTGAAATTTATATTGCATTTTTGACAAAACTCTAATATATTAAACAAAAAGGAGGTTCATCGACTATGTTGGAAAAGATTTATGAAGAATATAAAGAAAGATTGTCCAAATCGGATCATAAGATTTTTGGATATCTGCTGGAGCATGAGCAAGAACTTCCGGCTATTACTGCAGAAGACCTCTCACGAAGGCTGAACATCAGTACAGCTACTATTTCCAGATTCTGGTCTAAAATTGGATTTCGAAATCTAAAAGACTTAAAGCACAATTTATATGAAAAACAGGAGTCTACCCCTTACAGCCGGATGAATGCAGCTCTAAGCCAGTGGAAAGAATGTGGAATTTCACCTGATTTACTTCTGGAGCGTTTGTCCTTTCAGCTTGAAAAGACATTTCAAGTAGTGAAACCGGAACAGGTGGATGAAGCTGTAAAGCTTTTAATCTCATCACGGCAGGTCTATATTTTTGCACCCGATGTATCAAAAGGTTTAGGAAACATTTTACAGTACCGTCTGCTGCGTCTGGGTATTCTCTTGATTCCTCTTCCAGGAGGCTCTCAGCTTTATGATGCTATGGTAAATTTGAAACAGGGCGATCTGGTTTTACTGTTTGGATACTCACGCCTTCTGACAGAAGTACAGATTCTTTTATCCTATAGCGAAAAAGCCGGATACCAAACCATTCTGTTTACAGATTTACTGGCCGAAGAACATTTATCTAACGCCAATTTAACATTGTACAGCTTCCGTGGGGAACCAAATGACTATCACTCAGTAGCAACCCCCTTACTATTGATCGATTTGTTGATTATGAAAGCCAGCCAATCCCTTGGGGGCGGATTGGAAAAAGCGAAGAAACTTCAGAATTTGAGAGAACAATACGCAGGATTAATTCGACGATAAAATACGAAGAACATAACATCAATAATTCTCTTAAAACACAAAAATATCTCCAGCCGCATAACTACGACTGGAGATGAACAAAATTTTACTTTTTATCCGCCTACTTGGCAACAGGCGATTTAAAACAATAACAGTTTCATCTAATCTCATAACTCACCACTTATAATACTTAATCAACGCCTGAGTTCCAAGATCTCCCATACCCTCTGATTCCAGCTTTTTCGCCATTCCCAGCACATCCTCCAAAACTCCCAGACGGGTATCTACAGCTAATGCCTCTTCATCTGCAATTCCCATATCTTTGATAAAATGTTTCAGGAAAAAGCCGGGGGCATAGTCATCTTTTGCTGCCTTAGAAGCCACATTATTCATCTGGGCACTGCCTGCTGCACCGGTAGAAATAGATTTCAGCATGGTATCTACATCCAGCCCCGTATTCTTTGCATAAACCATTGCCTCACAGGCTCCTGCCAGAGCACCTGCAATTGCAATCTGATTGCACATCTTGGTATGCTGTCCGTTTCCTGCCTTTCCCTCGTAATTAATATTCTTTCCCATAGCCTCAAAAACAGGCACACAGGCGTCAAAATCCTCTTTCTTACCACCAGCCAGGATCGTCAATGTACCTGCTTTGGCACCGGTATCTCCTCCTGTTACAGGGGCATCTACTGCATGAAGCCCTGCTTTTTCTGCCTCTTCCCAGATACGCACAGCCAGTCTGGGGCTCGTGGTTGTCATATCAATCACATAGGTTCCCGGATCAGCATTTGCAATGATTCCATTGTCACCAAAATAAACCTCTTCCACATCCTTTGGATAGCCCACAATGGTAATCACTACGTCACGTCCCTTTGCACACTCAGCTGCTGTATCACACCATACTGCACCCTCTGCAATCACATCCTCAGCCTTAGCCTTTGTACGGGTATAAATGGCAACCTCATATCCTGCCTTTCTCAGATTCCGCACCATGGATTTTCCCATAATTCCCACACCGATAAAACCAATTTTTTTCATTTTTATTTATCTCCTTTCGCTTCTATATCTTTTAAAATAAGCTGAATACAGGTATTGAAATCATTGTTTTCATACCCTCTGTCAATCCCGCACGCTGCCAGGCGTTCTTTTGAAAAGTCCTTCTCATCTGCCAGAAATCTCCGGCACATCTCCGCATATTTAGGCGTATTCTGCGTTTTTTCCCGATCCAGTGCCCTCTGAAGGCGCGTCCCATCATCCACATAGATATAAAGAGGAATCATAACTTCATTTCCGTAATAATTTACCATCTTTTCATAAGAATCCAGTGTTCCTATCATAAGATAATTTCCCTGTTTCAGATCGATCTGGCCATCGTCAGCGGTAAAGTAACTCCATGGTCCAAACACTGTATCATAGGTTCTGCACTCAATCACCTTGCCCTGACTCTCCAGCTTCTTTAAACGTGCTTCATCTGTAAAATAATACTCCACACCCTCCTGTTCCCCGTCCCTGATGGGCCGGGTGGTGTACATACGCACTGTGCCGTATTCAGGAAACCGGCGCACCAGCTCCTTGTAAATCGTGTCTTTACCGGCAGCACTTTTTCCCATGACATAAAAAATATATCCCATTTTCCTGTTCTTCCTGTTAAATATTCTGTCTAAATGGCCTGTTCTGATACAAGTATTGTCTCCAGCGTCTGATCCGACAGCCCCTGTACCGGAAGCCCCTTCCTGATATAATCCAGAATCACCTCCAGAAGCTGCTCCGTTATACATTCCCCCGGAGCAATCAGAGGGATACCCGGCGGATAGATATAGACAAATTCCCCGGATATTTTCCCTGCGCTTTCCCTGAGAGGTATTCTCGCAGTTTTTCCATCAATGGCCTCCCGGATGGAGCACCGGGTCTTTGCCTCTATGGCATAGACGCAGTCAGAGCCGGCCCCTTCCCGGCCCTGTAATTCCATTTTCCCGGAAGGGAAGCCTTCCTTATCAATAGCAAGAAGGGCAGCTCTCAGCCGTTCAAGTCCTGCTTTACTGTCTCCAACAGCCGTTATAGCTGTCACATAATCTGCCCCGCACATTTCCATTTCCAGATGGTACTGTTTCCGCAGAAGCTCCGACAGCCCCTCCCCGTCAAAGGACGCATACCGGGTAGATATCACAACTTTAGAAGGGTCCAGATCAAAAATTCCATACCGGCCTTTTAATTCCCTTCCCACCAGACGCAGGTTCTTCATAGCAGACAGGCTTTCTCTCATCTCCAAAAGGCTGTCTGCAAACTTCCTCATACCATCCTTCCTGCGCAGCTGCTCCATCTGAAATATACCATTTTCAATAGATGCCATTAACACATAAGACGGACTGCTGCTCTGAACTATATGCAGGTACCGTTCCACAGCTTCCATATCCATATAGGCGCTTCCATCCGGTCCATTGCATTTCATATGAAGCACAGCCGTCTGGGTCAGGCTGGGAAGGGTCTTATGTACGCTCTGTATCACTACATCTGCCCCAAGCTCCAGAGCAGACTGCGGAAATATTTCACTGTATCTGAAATGAGCCCCGTGAGCTTCATCCACAATCAGAGGAAGTCCGGCCCGATGGACTATTTTTGCAATTTCACCCACATCTGACACAATTCCATCATAAGTAGGCGACACGATGAGAACCGCCCGTATATCAGGCTGCTCCTTCAGGGACTTTTCCACATCCTCCGGCAAAATTCCTCCCTGTATCCCCCATTCCTTTGTGGACTGTGGATAAACGTATGAAACCTGTAAATGGTGAAGGTAAATCCCATTATATACTGCCTTATGGCAATTACGCCCGATCAGAATCCGTTCTCCCCAATGCACACAGCCGCATACAGCCGCCAAAAGCCCCGATGTACTTCCATTTACCAGATACCGGGTACGGTCTGCTCCATACAGCCCGGCAGCCCACTCCATAGATTCCTTTAAAATTCCCTCCGGATGGTGAAGATTGTCAAAGCCGTCAATTTCTGTAATATCTACCTCAAAGGGGTTTGGAAATTCCATTCCCTGATAAAAGGCCCTTCCATCCGCTTCCTCTCCCCATTTCAGTCTCTTATGGCCCGGCATGTGAAAGGGATATATCCCTGTTTTTCCATAGTGCTTTAAACGGTTAATCAGAAGGTCTTCTTCTCTCATATGGTCCTTCCTCCCGTACTGAGCCGATCCTTTCTCCGTTCCACCACCTGAATCATCACACTGCGGAGCTGACGCCGGTTTTTTACCACCAGAGTCTTTTCCTGATAGCGTTCCGCGATACTGCGGTACTGGCGCTTCTTCTTTCTGCTGCGCCCCTTGTGAAGAATCCACCATACGAATTCCCAGTCCATTTTTTCAACGCAGCCGTCTCCCATATCTTCTCTGGTTTTTCCTTTATAAACATGGGAGCGTATCAGCGCCTGCCACAGACAGATCCATCTGGGATAATTCATAAAAATAATCAGATCCGCTTCCCTTAACCGGCGCTCCTGACTGAACCCCGTATAATTTCCGTCAATGATCCAGCCTCTATTTTCGTTTTCATCCAGAAAATCTTCTGCCATCCTCCTGGCTGTCTCCCGGTCCCGTTCCTTCCATCCCGGTTCAAACTGAATCCGGTCCAGATGCAGAACCGGACACCGGAATAATTTTCCCAGCTTTTTGGCTAATGTGGATTTTCCCGCGCCGCTATAGCCGATTACCGCAATCTTCACACCTTTCACCTGCTTTCTTCTGATTAGTTCTTTTGGTATTATCATACCACCTTTACCGGGGGTTTGTCTTGTGGAAATTAAAAATACCCCAAGCATCTGCTGCTTGAGGTATTTTTCAGCGGAAAAAGCGAAGCATCCCAAAATCTTCTGTTATATTCTTCTCCTTCATAACTCTCAGATAATCCAGCCTTGCTGTTTCTATATGCTCAGCCAGCGCCTGCTGAGCCAGTCTGCTGTCTCCTGACTTAAGACCCTCTAAAATCATTTGATGGTCCCTGTATGCCTTATCCTGATATTTTCGTTCCAGATAGGAAATCATCCTTACCCGACGGCACTGAAGGAGCAGGCTTTCATGAAAACGTATCAGCTTTTTATTCCGCGAAAGATTTACAAGATAATCATGGAATTGCTGGTCTGCTTCAAAATTTTCTTTAATCCTTCCGGCAATATTGGCATCCTCCATATTCCGGTTAATACGCTCCAGTTCTATCAGCCTTGTTTCATCAATCCCTTTTTCAAGAGCAATACGTACAGCTGCAACCTCAATTCCTTCTCTTGCATCAAAAAGATCAATAATTCCATCTTCTGTAATAGGACTGACCTGATAGCTCTTCCCCGCACCTGCATCTACAATCAAATCATCGCCTTCAAGCTTCTGCAGCGCCTGACGGATCGGCGTTCTGCTCATTCCCAGTTTTTTACTTAATGTAAAATCTGATACGATCTGGCCCGGTATCAACTCAAAATTACAAATCATATTTTTAATGTCTTCATATGCCTGATCCACTAACAACACTGTTTTCTCCACTTGATTCACCCCCCCCCCACGTTCAATAACTATCCATTGCATTTTTCTATTCTATCACAAAATCTGAAAATCGGATAGAAAAAGCTGAAGAGTTTCCATATTTGATGGTTCCCACTGCAGCTTTTCTTTATAACTGATCCATAATATGTCTCATATTTTCATAAGATGCCCTGGCAGAACTGATCATATCCGGAAAACCGAAGGATTCTACACTGACAGCTCCGGTATACCCTATTTCCTTCAAAGCACCTAATGTTTCGGCGAAATCATAGTGCCCATGTCCTACAAACCAACGGTCATTATCTGCAACGTGTACATGACAGATTTTCCCCTTAGCTGATTGAATTGATTTTTTAATATCACTCTCTTCAATATTCATATGGTATGTATCCAGATGCAGCTGCAGCCATGGAGACCCAACCAGTTCCAGAAGCTCAAGCCCTTCCTCTACGGTATTAATCACATCGCTTTCATACCTGTTGATAACCTCAAGCCCAAGGTATACCTGATATTTTCCCGCTTCTTCTGCACATTCCTGCAAGGCTGAAATTAAATTGGAAAAATAGCTTTCTCTGCTTTCGCAGTCTGATACCTTTCCCTTAATCAGCCCGATAATCACCACAGCATGAGGATAATCAGATGCCGTAAGGATATGTCCCTTAATACGTTCAATTGCAGCCTGTCTTACAGCCGCATCGTCGCTGGATAAAAACACCCTGTCTTTTCCATAGGCAGATCCTGTTCCAATCGAAGTCAAACTCAGGCCAAACTGATCCAATTCCTCCTTTAACTGCTTCCTGTCAAGCTGAGAGGAATCATGGATATGAAGCTCTACGCCATCATACCCTATTTTACGGATCTGTTCAAAGCACCAGTTATCTTCACCCCGAAAAACCACCGGGGCCTGATCTCTCAGCTTCATGCTGGTACTTGTTATCGCTAACTCCATCGTTTACTCCTTTTCCACACAATCTACATTTTCAATTTCAAAGGGTTCTCCTGCTGTGCCGTGAACCTTTACATTCTTTAAGGTGAGTTCCTTTACATTATTGATAAACACGCCTCGGTTTGTACAGGGTTCAACCTCAGCCATCATTGCGGGATACTCCGGCGTTGGATTTTCCGCAAAATCAATCTCTATGTTTTCCATTGTCACTTTTTCTATTTTGGCTTCCGGAAGTCCATATATAAAGGTTCCTGCCACATGACAATTATGAGCTTCAATGTTGCGGAAGGCCAGTTCTTTTATTCTGGGCGTCCGTTCATCAACCGGAAGCGGTTCCTTTGTGCTTACATAGGTAGAATGTCCGTCAGGATCACAGCACCAGTAGTAGGAATTTACTACAAAGGGTGTTAAAACTCCATCCATCTTAATATCTTCAAACAGAATATCCTCAACTACAGAATCTTCTCCACGGCCTCTTCTGGTCTTTACGCGCAATCCGCGGTCCGTATCTTCGAAAATACACTTCTTACAGGACAAATGTCTCACCCCGGCAGCAATTTCGCTGCCCAGAGTTACCGCTCCGTGTCCATGTCTCATATAGCACTGTCGAATATCAACATTTCTTGATGAAACCTTATATTTATGTCCCATATAGAACTTACCGGACTTCATGGCAATACAGTCGTCACCTAAGGAGAAATATACGCCTACTACTTCCAGACCGTCTACTGATTCAGGGTCCATTCCATCCGTATTCGGGGACTGCTTGGGATTGAGTACCTTCAAATCAATCCACCTCGTATGATTGGAAAAATATGGGTGAAGGTTCCAGGCTGGACTGTTCTGAACAGTCAGTCCCTGAACAGTAACATTTTCACAGTGATTCAAAAAAATCATTCTTGGGCGGAAGGCTCCTCCGATTTTTTCACGGCCCTCCCCCTTCCACCAGTTTTCATAGCTGGCATTTCCATCCAGAGTTCCTTCTCCGGTAATTACCACATCTGAAACATGAATACCCGTAAGAATAGATCCGAACATATCCAGAGGATTTCCCTCCCATGTTCCCAGATTATATTCATCCGTCTCATCATAGCTCTCAATCAGTCCCGGTAAAATGGGAAATTTCTCCCGTTCCGTATAAGCAGAAATCACTGCTCCTTCCCCAATATCCAGTGTCATATGGCTCTTCAGAAAGATACTGGATACTTTATAAACTCCTTTGGGAATATACACTCTTCCGTGCTCCGGACAGGATGACACCGCCGCCTGAATAGCAACTGTATCATCATGCTTTCCATCGCCTCTCGCTCCGAAACGGCGTACATTCAGGGTTACAAATTCATAATCTGTCTTAAAACGAACCGTCTCTTCTGCTTCCCCATCTGCCACAGCAGTAAGCTCATATTCCGTATCAGGCGTCAGACCGGAAATGGTCTGAACTACCCGATCGGAAGTAAGAATTTCTTTTCCATTTAACAACAGACGGTACTTCTTTTCTGTAAAATAAATTCCAAAATCCAAAAATTCAATCGTGACCTTTCTGGATGTCTGAAATATAATCTGAAATTTCATGTTGCGTCCTTTCTTACAATTCGCGTCTTTAACCCTTTACTCCTCCGGCTGCAATACCTTCCACAAACTGATCCTGCGCCAGGAAGAATATAACCAGGGATGGAATCAGTGTAATAACAGATAATGCCAGCGTCTTATTCCAGTCAAATCCGCTTTCCGTATCCATGATCATACGCAGGCCCAGAGAAGCTGTAAATTTCTTTGTAGAATTTAAGTAAATTAACGGACCCATGAAGTCATTGGAGGACCACATAAACTGGAACAGCGCGCAGGATACCAGTGAAGGCTGAACCATGGGAAGCACTACGTAGATGAAACGCTTAAAGGAATTGCAGCCGTCAATCTCCGCAGCCTCCTCCAGCTCTCTTGAAATTCCTCTCATGAACTGAACCAGCATAAATACAAAGTAGGTATCACAGGCAAAAAAGCTCGGCACAACTAAAGGCAGGTAGGAATCCACCCAGCCCCATTTTGTAAACAATAAGAACTGAGGCACATTTAACACTACCTGAGGCAGAAACAGCGTGGAAAGCATCAGTGCAAACCAAAAGCCCCGGGCCTTAAACTGAAACCGTGAAAAACCATATGCTGCAATGGCTGAGGAAACAACGGTTCCTATTACCTTTGGTATAACAAATTTATAGGTATTGACCATATATCTGCCAAACTGATAGGTACTGGCGAACCAGCCGTTTTTATAGCCGTCCAGCGTAAACTCCTTCGGAATAAAACCGATGGAGCCAAAAATCTCCGCATTGGTTGCTTTAAAGGAAGCTCCTACCATCCATATCATGGGGTAGATCATTACAAGCCCCACTGCAATCAGAATTATGTAGCGTGCTATGGTCTGAATTTTGTATTTTTGTTGTCTGGTCATTTTAATTCCTACCTTTCTTCATCACCATAATACACCCAATGCTTCTGACTGATAAACGAAACTGCCGTCAGCACTGCAACAATAAAGAACAGCAGCCATGCCATAGCACTGGCAAGTCCCATATCATATGTCTTAAATGCATTCTGATAGATCAGGATGGAAATCAGGGTTGTAGAACCTAAGGGGCCTCCCTTGGTAATCATAAACGGTCCATTAAACTCCTGGAATGCCTGACACAGCTGAGTAACCAGATTGTAGAAAATAACCGGTGTAATCAGCGGAATGGTAATCTTTAAAAACTGTGTAAATTTTCCTGCTCCGTCAATGGACGCCGCTTCATACAGATCCTGCGGAACGCCCTTTAATGCAGCCAGGAAAATAACCATAGCTGATCCAAACTGCCATACACGGAGAAGGCAGATTACAAACAGTGCATAATCCGGGCTTCCCAGCCAGTTAACAGGCTTTACTCCAAACAGGCCGATGATAGTGTTAACCAGACCTTCATTCTGGAAAAGGAACTGCCATAAAACAGCAATCGCAACTGAACCTCCCAGAATAGACGGGATATAATACGCTGTACGGAAAAGGTTAATTCCCTTGATCTTAAAGTTGAGAAGATATGCGATAAACAGCGCAAACAGCAGTTTTAAGGGTACTGTCATAAAGGCATACTTAAAGGTTACAATATAGGACTTTAAGTATTTTGCCGTATCGACAATCTTCTCATAATTTGCAAATCCTATATTTTCTACAGATTCCTTGAACAGATTATAGTTCGTAAAGCTATAGAAAAGAGAGGACATAAACGGATAAAATTTAAAAACGAGAAAACCGATGATCCAGATAGCAATATATGCATATCCTATGTTCTGTCTGGATGCACGGGTCATTTTTTTTGTCTTTTTCTGCATAAGGCATTCTCCATTCTATGCTTCATCCTGTTTTTCCAGCTTCAGATATTCGCCGTAGGCCATCATGAAAACTCCTACGCCCTTCTCTTCATCTGAAACCACCGGTTCGGAAAGATAGTATTCTACGCTTCCATCCCGCTCATCCTTGGGGCCTAATCCAGCCACCAGACAGATGCCCGTCAGATGCCATCCATCTTCATCCTTCTGTAACTTTTCTCTTTCCAGGCCGTCAAAGATCTCTTCGCCTCTCCTGCGCCATTTTTCTTCCTGTAAAATACCCAGACGGCAACCCTTTAAAATCGCATATGCAATCATAGCGGATCCAGACGTTTCCAGATAATTGCCTTCCAGCTCAGGCATATCTACCAGCTGATAAAACAGCTTTGTTTTTTCATCCTGATACTGCATAATTCCTGCCAGAGCTTCTTTAAACAGCCGCTTATATGTACTCAGATGTTCAAAGCTCTCCTCGGGAATCAGGCCGCAGCAGTCAATCAGCGCCATCAGATACCATCCAATGGAGCGCAGCCAGAAATTGTGGGAGCAGCCTGTTGTTTTGTCTGCCCAGATCATCTGGCGCTTCTCGTCATATGCGTGGTAATACAGTTTTTTCTCTTCATCAAACAGATATTTTCTGGCGTTTAAAAACTGGCCTGTAATATCATTGTAGCGCTCTCCGCCGTTAAATCTCTTTTCGTATTCCAGATAAAGAGGCTGCCCCATATATAATCCGTCCAGCCAGATCTGATACGGATAGATCTGCTTATGCCAGAAGCTTCCGCAGTCTGTACGGGGATGTGTTTCCAGCTGTCCTCTGATATGGTCCAGCGCAGTTTTATACTTTTCTTCCCCTGTTTTGTCATAAAGGAAATACAGCACCCGCCCGTTGTTTACCTTGTCCAGATTGTAATCCTCAGGGACATAGTAGCGGATGGTTCCATCCTCCTGTATATACCGATCCATAAATGTCCGGATGCAGTTGATGTACTTTTCATCTCCGGTGGCTTCATACAGATACTGGGCTCCTAACATAACACAGCCATCTTCATAATTCCAGACAGCACGCTGTCTGGAATTATAATCTTCAATCCACTTATCTATATAAGCATTTATTATTTCTCTGTTTTCCATGATTACTGCCTTTCCAAGCTTAATATGGATTGCTTGCATAAACTTCATTGATACTGTCAATCAGATACTGTGCCAGCATCTCTACATCCTGTCCGCTGCTGAGTCCCTCAAATACCTCATAGTAGATACCTGTAGAATCCTTTAATGCGGAATTCTCAAAGTTTGGATCAAGTGCAAAGTTTGCAACCTTCATAACTGCCTGATTGCCCTCATAGGTAAGGCCTTCCAGCTTGCCAAGACCTAACAGAACTTCATTTGCATAAGTGTTAGCCAGCATACCGCGCTCTGTGCCCATAAGCTCAATACCCTTTGGATCATTGATAAGGAAATCTAACAGCATAGCAGCCTCTTTTTTGTGCTCAGAGGTTTCTGTAATTGCAAAGCAGGAAGAAATCTTTGTAAGTCCTGCCTCATACTCTCCGCCCTTAAGGAACTCACCAAGTACAAACTCCTGATCGCCTTCCAGGGAGTTAGCAAATTTCTCCTGAGCAGAATCCCACTCATAGAAGCCGGCATACTGTCCGTTGATCCAACCCGGATTCTTCTCCAGAACTGTAGCGCCGTCGCCCTTTAACTGAGCAATGCTTGGAAGAACATGTGCATCCTCTAAGGAATTAATAAATTCAAGACCTTCCTTTACTTCCTCAAGAGAATAATTTAAGGTATTGTTCTCTGCCCATTCTTTTCCGTATTTTCCTTCCAGATAATACATCATCAGAAGCATTCTCTCATATTCATACATAGCCAGAGGATAGTACTCATCGCCTAATTTCTCCTTAAATGTGGTTCCTGCTGCAATCAGCTCATCCCAGCTTGTAGGAAGGGCAATACCGGCTTTGTCAAAGGTGGTTTTATTCCAGTAGAAGCACTTTCCTGTAGTACCGATCGGAATCGCCTGCTGCTTGCCGCCTACTACACACTGCTCCAGAAGATTTGCCGGATAGTTTTCCATATTGATTACATCTGCGAACTGGGTCAGATCTACGAATTTAGAACCGTCGCTGGAGAACTGATACAGCCAGTTCCAGTTAACCTGCATCAGATCAGGTGCTGTACCGCCGCTGAGCTGGGTAGCTACCTTCTCAGCCCATCCGTCCCAGGCTCCGTACTCGCACTCTACCTTGATATTAGGATATTTTTCCATAAATGCCTGACATGCTGCCTCTGTAGCCTTATGTCTGGCATCGCCTCCCCACCAGCTGAAACGCAGAGTAACTTCTCCGTCAGAAGCTGCGGCCTCTTCCTTATCGGCAGCTGCGGCAGTCTCTCCGCCCTCAGCCTTTGTCTCTTCCTTCTTGGTCTCTTCAGGCTTTCCTGTAGGTCCGCAGGCTGTAAGCCCTGCAACCATAGATACTGCCAGACCTGCTGCTGCCACACGCTTCATCAATTCCTTTTTCATTTTCTTCCTCCTGTTTCACACATTGTTCCGGAATGCAGCTGTTTCTCACAAAAACAGCCCACTCCCTTTTATTTGTAGTTTTATATTAGTACATAGTTTATGCAATGTCAATAGATTATTGTTTATTTTGTATGTATACACTATTATTTTATATATGTATACATACATTTTCTATATCTATTCTCCGGTTTGACATACCTTTTTCACCGCCTATGAATAAATCCTTTTCAAATCATCCAAACTATATTTTGACATATTTATTAACTTATATGGTATAAAAATAGTATCATGGAGGTGAAAGGAGTGGATATTTGTATGCTGAAAGAATACCTTGAAAAAGCCTATGGATATAATGAGCCTATTTTTATCAGTGAAATTCAGTTAGAAGGTATCAGCGATAATGCTCTGCGGCAATACTTCAAGAGAATGGTTCAGTCAGGGGATATTATTCGGTTTGATACCGGGGTTTATTATCTTCCCAAGGCATCCCGTATCCTGAAAAAAAGCTATTTAGATCCAATGAAAGTTATTATACGAAAATATATAAAAAATGCCGGAGAAACCTATGGATATTTTTCTGGCGCCACTTTTGCAAACCAGATTGGTCTGACAACGCAAATGCCCACTGTACTGGAAATTGTAACATCCAGAGAATCCACCAAGGGACGTATCGTTACAGTAGGTTCGCAGAAGGTTCGCTTGAAACGTCCATCTATCGAAATTACTTCTGAGAATGCAGGATTGCTACAGCTTTTGGATATTGTTTCTCAGGCTAAATTATATTCGGAATATCCAGAACAGAAAACGGGAGAAATATTGAAACGTTATGTAAGAAATCAACGTTATACCAGAGAAAGTCTTATGAACTCACTGCCAGCCATTACAGGTACAACAGCAAAAAATTTGATTAAATGGGGAATTATTTATGAATTTACATCTTGATCGTGAGGCTTTTACGGAACTTGTAACTGCGGCCTCACATGAATTACACATACCTTCAGGCATTATAGAAAAAGATTACTATGTAACACTTGCATTGCGGGAATTATCTGCCCGTATCAATGGAATGGTATTTAAAGGCGGCACATCTTTGACCAAATGCTACCAAATTTTAGAACGTTTTTCCGAAGATATTGATATTTCTTATGCCGCCTCTGAGGGAGTCCCCGGGGAAAGCAGGAAAGACAGTTCAAAAGGTCTATTGTTTCCTCTATGGATGCGTTGCAGTTTCCAATCGAGAATCTTGAAGAGACACGGAGCCGACGCAGTTATAACTGTTATCGGGTCAGCTATCCAAGCCTCTATTCACCGTCCCTGGAACTGAAAACACAGCTGGTCATTGAAACATATATCGCACTGCTTCCTTTTCCAACGGTTCAGAGGATGACCGATAACTATATTTATCGTTTTCTAAAACTTACCGACCAGATAAATCTGGCAGAAGAATTTAATCTTATGCCATTTGAAATAACAACGCAGGCAATCGAACGGACACTGGTTGATAAAGTATTTGCCATTTGCGATTATTATATGACAGGGAAAACAGAACGGCATTCGCGCCATCTGTATGATATATATAAGATATTGGAGTATATATCGCCAGATACATCATTGTCCAAACTGATACAGGAAGTCCGAAAACTTCGGGAGCCACTATCTATCTGTCCTTCAGCAAAGCAAGATATATGTATCAATCACATTTTAACAGAAATTCTTGAAAGTGCTGTATATCGAACAGATTATGAAATCATTACAGGAAAATTACTTTTTACATATGTTCCATATGAAACCGTTATTGAAGGAATAAACAAAATAATTAAACAGGGCTATTTTAATATATCGGAGCCTACAGGGATAAGCCCCCTGTCTATGCCAGCAGCAATTTCCTGCCTACTGTACAGGATTATGTAGACGAAGCCCTTTATTACAAGAGCAAAGGCATCAAAGGCTATAAGGCTCATCCCGCAAGACCTGTAGAATTTGATATGAAGGTTCACGCTGCAGTCCGGGAGGCCGTGGAAGATGATTTTATCCTGATGACAGACCCTGTAGACGACTACACGCTGGATGAAGCAATCCGGGTAGGACGGCAGCTGGAAAACTGAACTATAAGTGGTTTGAAGAACCCTTCCGTGATTTTGAGCTTTATAAGTATTCCGAGCTGTGTAGGGCTCTGGATATTCCTATTGCCGCCACAGAGACCACCGGAGGCTGCCACTGGGGAGTCGCTCAGGTAATCGCCCAGAGGGCCGCTGATATCATCCGGGCAGACGTAAGCTGGAAGGACGGCATCACAGGCGCGTTAAAAATTGCCCATTTATCTGAGGCCTTTGGACTTAACGATCCTAAAAGCTCCCAAAAAGATCTATCATAAATATAAAATAAACCTTCAAACTGTTATAAGATAAAATCAATCACTCAGTTTGAAGGTTTATTTTAAAATGGAAAATTTTCTGACATAAATACAAACTCATAGTGAAATACACCTTTCAAACTCAATGGATGCACATCATTTTTTACCGACTTATGACTTAACAGAAAAGCAGCCCGGCGCCGTGATGCCGAAGCTGCTTCCCTTACTAAATGATTTTTCCGTTATCCTTTTTTAATCCTATTATATATAATTTCCTTCCGTCCCTCTTATGCCTCTTCATAAGAGATTTCCATCTTCACCTTGCCGCTGTGATAACGTACCAGTGAGAAGATGATTGCGCCTGCCAGCACAACAATATTGATAATAATCATCTTAATATCTGCTGCCATTGCATTGGAGATCAGCTGGAATGCTGCAACGCCTGCACAGGAATACATTAACAGTCTGTATGCCCAGTCCGGCATATGGAACATGGATTTTGCCCACAGATCCGGAAGCATCTTCGGCATTCTCAGATAGCCAATAGCATATACGATAGAACGCAGATATGTAATAAACATTACCAGGTCAGCAATCTGGTTTACACTCAGATCCAGAGCCAGCGGCACGATTGTCAGCAGATACCATACAAACAGCCATTTATGGGGAGTACGGTACTTTGGATGCAGCTCGCCCATAGACCTTGGGAACCATCCGTCTCTTGAAGCCTGTACCAGAGGCTTTGTGATATATGCAACCGTAACGTTTAACGTAGTAGCGGTAGCTCCCAGCGCGCCTGCCACAATAAAGAACAGGAACAGTGGTTTGTTAAAGATCTCTTTTGCTACCAGAGTAAGAGGCTGACCTGCTACCTCCTCAATGGGAAGTACGCCGGAAGCTACAATGGAAAGCAGTGAAAACATCATAGCTACAAATGCGGTAGAAATGATAATGGTTGTAGGAATATCCTTCTTGGGATTCTTACATTCACCGGAGAATGAAATTAATTCAGAAGCACCAAGAACTGCATAGTTTAAAAATGCTCCGCCTGCAAAGATTCCTACTACTCCGTGAGTTGTAAAGCCCGGATTTTTAAAGTAATTTGCAAAATCCACATGAGGCATACCGCAGACGATAAATAAAAGGATTGCTCCTACCAGGGCAACGGTCAGGAAATTTTCCACCTTTGCCATAATGTTGATTCCAAAAAAGTTTACAACAAAAAACAGTGTCGCAATCGCCATGGCGACGATTCTGGGATTAGATGAGGGGAACAGTGCCTGGAAATACTCTGCAAAGGACAGAGCATACATACAGATTCCCATCTCGCCCAGGAAGTAGATGATAATCCATGCGCCAGCCCATTTTTCTCCTACAAACATGGACCATACCGTATAATTTCCGCCTTTAAAACGGGCGATACTGGAACTTAAAATACTGGGAACCGCGAAAAACAGCGCAAAAAAGGTAGCGATCAGATAAGAGATAAATACGGAGCGTCCCGTTCTATCAATCCCGATACCGGTTAATGTCATAACGCCGGCTCCGATAATCATGCCTACTGCAATTCCAAATAAGTCTTTTCGGGTTAAGACCTGCTTATATCCTACATCTTCACTCATGTTGCCTTTTCCTCCTTATGAACAATCTGCATCTTTTCTTACATCCAGACAACTCTCACACAGCTTCACCAGCAGCTCATAGGATTTCTCCATGGACTGAATACAGGTATATTCATAAATAGTGTGGCAGTTATCTCCTCCTGTAAACAGGTTGGGGCATGGAAGCCCTTTAAATGTAATTTCTGCTCCGTCAACTCCGCCGCGCACAGGGATGATTACCGGCTCAATTCCCAGCTCCTCCATTGCCTTCACCGCATTGTCAATAATAAACGGGAAATTCAGGATCTTATCCCTCATATTGTACATAACGTCCTCAAAGCGGATGCTGACCGTATTTTCACCGTATTTCTTATTAAGGAACTCTGCAATTGTCAGCAGGGCATTTTTCTTTTCCGTAAATTTACTCATCTCATGATCCCGGACCAGATACCGCATGGAGGTAGTTCCCACATCTCCGTGAATCTCTGCCAGATGAGTAAAGCCTTCTCTTCCTTCTGTATTGGCCGGTATCTCCAATGGATTCAGCAGGCTGTGCAGCTCCATGGCAATATGCATGGAATTTACCATTCTGTTTTTCGCATATCCCGTATGGGCTACCTCTCCTTTTACCTCTACATAGGCAATTCCGCAGTTGAAGTTATCATAGTAGAACTCTCCCAGCTCTCCTCCGTCCATAGAATAGGCAAAATCGCAGTTGAATTTTTCCAGGTTAAAATTCAGCGTGCTTTTTCCAATCTCTTCATCGCAGGTAAAGCAGATATTTACCTGTCCATGGCCGATTTCCGGATGTGTCATCAGCGTCTTTGCCATCTGCATGATTACGGCTACACCGCTCTTATCATCTGCTCCTAAAAGGGTGGTTCCGTCGCCGACGATCAGATCCTTCCCCTTATAAACCTTCAATCTTGGAAATTTTTCTGTTGAAAAAATAATATTTTTTTTCTCATTCAGAACAATATCCTCTCCGTCATAGTTTTCTATGATTCTTGGATGAATATTGCAGCCCGGAAGATCCGGCGCAGTATCCATATGGGCCGTAAAGCCAATGGCCGGTATTCCCTCTCCGCTGTTGGAGGGAATGCATGCATAAACTGCTCCAAATTCATCCATTTCCGCATTTTCCACACCCATTTCCAGAAGCTCCTTTACCAGAAGCCTTCCAAGATCCTTCTGTTTTTCTGTACTGGGAATGGTCTGGCTTCCATGCTGCGACTGGGTATCGATGCTTATATACCTGAGCAGCCGTTCTACTAACTCCTTCATCGTGTTTCCTCCTTTTTTAGTATTTCTTCCAGAAAATGTTCTACATTTTCAATGCTCTTTTCAGACAGACGCAGGGTACACTGCTCAGAGCTTCCTGCACAGCGTTCTGTATAAATCATGTTGGGACATTCATGAAGCTGTTCCCATGTATCCCCGATTCCAACGCCGTCGCAAATATAATAATTATTTTCCCGGGACAGCCACTTCTTCATTGCTTCCACATCAAATGTAGGTCCTATGGACGTATTGACAATGATCTTTCCATTTCCAAATAATTCAAACTCTTTTTCCCTTAAAAGACAGGTATTTTTAGGGAGGAGGGTACAGATAATGTCATTTTCCTTTAACAGTTCTTCTAAGGTCCGGCGGCAAATTCCCAGCTTTTCTGCCTCCTCACAGCACCTTAAATCAGAATAGGACACATCTGCTTCCATCAGCTTCAAAACTCTTGCCAGCTTAAAGCCTGTATTTCCCATTCCCACAATTCCTATCTTCTGATTATAAAATTCATTGGGCCGCTCCTTCCACTGATGTCCCTTAAATCCATGGAGCAGGTCTGCCAGTGCACTTACTGCAAACTCAATGACGCCTCCGTCGCCGTAATCTGTAATTCCCCGGACAACGATGCCCCTTTCTCTGGCATAGGCTACATCTACATTTGCGCTCTTCTCATTATAAAGGGTACAGCACATCCCAATATATTTCAGCTTAGGGCATTTTTCCAGAATCTGTCTTGTAATCAGGGTACAATAGGATACCATCAGACAGTCTGCATCCTTCACCCTCTCTGTAATTTCATCCGAATCCGTGGGGAAATCATCGTAAAATACCACTTCCTCTGACAGCTCTCCAAGGCGTTTCTTCGCCCATTCGTTCATTCCCGTGTTGTCTACTACCACTGTTTTTTGAAACATCCCTTCTGCTTCCCTCCCGTCTGATTTCTGGCATTTATTTATGCAATTTGTTTTTTATTTAATGTTTATCCTCTTTGTTTTTATAAAATAATTATAAAAAAAATCCACTGATCCATATACATGAAAAAGTGGATTTTTTGTTCAAAAACAGGATATTTTTATATCGGCGGCACCTGTAATTTTGGCACTGCCTTTTTCAGCATACGGAGAAAATAAGCGTACAGCTCCTCCGGCGTCAGCTCCGGCTCATGGATAATCGCATCAATAGTCAAATGAAATATCTCATCCAGCTCCAGATCATAGGACGAAAGCGGGCGCTCCTTTCTGTGACTCATAAGCTCACTGCTCACATAATTTCCTATATCCTGATTTCCAAAGCCTTCAATCTCCAGAGTTCTGTATTCCTCTGTTCCGTGCTCACAGCCAAAATACGTCAGCTGGCGGCATTTTACCCGCTTATTCGCCTCTGCCCCCTCCATACTTCCAGCCAGATAACTGGCAAAATCCCATGCAGCCTCCTTTTCCCTGCTGGAGGACGGAATTGACAGCACCATTCCTCCCCACTTAAAACTTCCATTTGGAGGGCTGATCAGCGTCCAGTCCTCCTTTTCATTAACAGAAAATGTATCATACTGGGAAACCCAGAATGTCCACGGAGCCATCATATAGGTTTCTTCCCAATAATCCTGAGACCATTCCATGGATACCTGAGCCGTATTTCCCACCAGACCTGTATCATAGAGCCTGTCCAAATAGCGGAAGTAGTCCAGGAAACGCTCCGGCTTTATCATCTTATTCTCCTTCGTATAGGGTTCGTCTGTCTGATTAAACAGCATAGACCCCACATCTCCCAGACAATTGAACAGCATAAACTGATGCCCCTTTTCCTTTTGCTCCAGGCTCTTATTAAGAAGGCTCTCCCAGTCTGCAAACAGCTCCATGGCTTCCCCCGGCGAATCAATTCCAAAAACCCGTTTTGCCATTTCAGCCCGATACGCCAGCCCCGCAGCGTCCTGATTATAGGGAAGAGCCACGATAGCTCCGTCAGCCGAGGTCATATAGCTTCTGCACCCTTCCGGGTAATCCTCATATTTTACACCATAAGGCTCATTCCCCAGATTTTCCCAGATTGGAAGGGGAAGGAAATTACCCGCATAGTAATCCTGAAGAAAACAGATATCCGGAAGCTCTCCCGACAAATCAATGGCGCTTTCAATCTGTCTGGCATAATCGGAAATAGATACATTTACATAATTAAGCCGGTAGGTGCTCCCCGTATCCTTCTTATACTGTTCAAACAGCTCCTCTATGGAATCATCCCAGTACCAGATGGTAATAACCTCCTGCCCCTTTGTCTCAAACTGAGTTTTCTGGGCCTGAACCATATATAATAAAATTCCCGCATAGCACAGAGCAGTGATGATAAATACTGCCGCCGCCTGCTTTTTTACGCCTGTGTTATCATTCTTCATGAATCTCCCCTTCATCTTCCTCTGCTTCCCTCAGCAGTGACAGATCCTTCTGGTAAGGAACCGATATTAAAATCGTTGTCCCCTTCCCTTTTTCACTGTAAATTTCAAAGCTGTAATGCTCCGGATACAGGTATTCCAGACGTTCCCTGATACTTTTAATTCCAATGGAATGCACTCCTGAGTGACCTTTTCCATTTTGTTCCAGCCTTTTCAACTCTTCTTCATCCATACCAATACCCGTATCAATTACCCAAAGATCCAGCATATCCTCCCTCTGCTCTGCCAGAATCTCAATAGAACCATTTTCTTCCATGGGCGCAATTCCATGGTAAATGGAATTTTCCACCAGAGGCTGAAGGATATTTTTCGGTACATAAGCTGTTGTAAGTTCATCCGGAACCTCTATACTTACAGAAACCTTATCCTTATAACGGTAATTCTGAATTACGCAGTAAGCCGACACCACCTCCAGCTCCTCCTTCAGCATAGCGCAGCTTTTTCCCGAATACGCAGCCATTCCATCCTGAAGTATCAGAATCAGAGACTGTACCATTTTCTCAATATCCTGATTATGGTCTCTTCTGGCAAGGTAAATAACTGAATTTAAGGTATTATAAAGAAAATGCGGATGGATTTTCGACATAAGCATATCAAATTTCAGCTTTTTATTAATCCGTTCGTCCTGTATCCTTCGTTTGATAAACTCTTCGATCCGCTCTGCCATCTCATTAAACTGACAGCTGAGCATCTCCAGCTCGTCCCCTGTTTTTATTACCAGAATTTTACGTTTTCCTCCGGAAAAATCCAACATTGCCGCCGATATCTGGGAAATAGGCTGTAAAAACTTCCGTATAAGCAAAAATGTCAAAAGAAGGATCGCCGCTGCAGTGGACACGGAATACACAACAAAAAAATACCGCATCTGTTCTGAATACTGAAACAGAAGCCCGGATGATGTATACATACCCACTCCAATACCCGCATCCGGAAAAGCGCTCCACAGACAATACCCCTTATCTCCTGAACCGATTTCCATTTCTCCTCTGTACTTTTTTTCACTTTGAACAGATGCTGCCATTTTTTCTGCTAGACGAATATTCGTTTCCTGATTTCCCTGCCCTAAAATAACCGTTCCATCTCTTAAGTCTGATACAAAATATCCGCTGCTTAAGCCTGCTGTCTCTCCTATAATATCTGAAAAATACTGCACATTTATATTTAACAGAAGCTTTCCCAGCTCCTTATCTGGTGTACCTTTATCCGGAATACTCAACAGATAGGTCAGATACCGGGAATTTTCCGGATATCCGCAGGTATGCACCCGGCTGAAGGCCTCTCTCTCATCCTTTATCTCCTGATACCATTCTTCTGAAAGACGCTCTTTAAAATAGGGCTCAAAGGGACTGTAGGACCAGTACACCTGATCCCCCTGGATCAGAACTGCGTTTTTAATATGTACTCTTAAGTGTATGGTTTCCTTAATTTCCTGAATCGCCTCGATCGTTTCAAAATATTCATGGGTATCCTGACTATAAAACCGCTGTACCAGCTCATTTTCGGCAACACTGTGAGCCAGCATACGCACATCATTTAACAGTGTCTGACACTGATTCGCGCACAAAGCCATAGCTGCCTCATCCCTGTGTCTCTGCTGACGATACTGATTGATATAAGCATACGAACAGGAAATCCCCATACCAATCAGCGTCATTGCCACAATGGCTGCTGCGGCAGCCGCAACTATTTTTTTCCATATGGACTGTCTCAATTTAATCTCCTTTGTGTGCCTCTGCCTCAGATGGAGAATATCCCATATAGCGGCGGAAGGTAATGCTGAAATACTGACTGCTCTTATAGCCTGTACGGGCAGAAACTTCACTTACATTAAACTGTCCGCTTTCCAAAAGCTCCTTTGCCTTTTCCATACGGACCTGAGTCAGATAACGGGAAAAGCTTTCACCTGTTTCTTTCTTAAAAAGCTTATTCAGGTATTCTCCATTAAGTCCCAAAAGCTGAGCCGCATCACCAACTGATATATCTTTTTCGTAGTTTTGACGGATAAACCGGATTACCTTTATAACACGTGTGCTGTAGCTCTTTTCCTTATCTTCTGATTCTATCCTTTCTAAAAAACGTTCATATCCGCCAAAAAGCTCCCGAAGATCACAAAAGCTTTCCGTCAGCTGCCGTATTTCCTTTGAATCTTCTGTAGAACAGATTCCCCTCTTCACATACTCCTTTACTGCATTTTCCATCGCGCCTGCAATTATGGATGCCTGTTTGACAGAACCATTTTTTTCTGCCTCCTTATAAATATCGGAAAGTCCGTTTTTTATCTCATATGGTTCTTTTGAAGCAAACCAGTGGTACAGGCGCTCTTCTGTTTTGCTCTCCCACACATCCTTTTGCCCCCTTCCCACAAGCTCTGAAATCTCCACCTCCCTTTTATCTCCTGCAAAGATTCCATAGGGAACTGCTGCCTGAATTGATTTTAAAAGCTCCGCTGCCTGCTCCATATCGGAAACAATTCCTCCCTCCTGGCGGTACAGCACTCTGGCAGAAACCCGTTTTTGAAGGCATAATGACAGTTTTTCAGCGGCCATCCGAATAATCCCTGCTGTTTCCAGCCGGCTTGCAGGCATCCGCTTCATACATAACAAAACAATTACATACCTCCGCTCCCATGCTTCGCAAACCGTATATATTTCATTTCCATTCTCTGCCGGCATAACATGGCAGTCTGAAAGAGCCGTACAGACGCTTCCTGCAAAATGTTCCCCCTCTGAAGCGGACATTGGAATTACATAAAAAAATCCAACCGCCTGTCCGTAATGCTCTGCCAGTTCATGAAAAAGCTCCTCCTGAAGCTCTCTGCGCTCCGGTGCATACAAAAATTTGCGAAATGCCTTCTGCACCATAGCTGCCTTTATATCCTTATTCCGCATCAGATCCAGAAACACCCGTTCCAGCTGTTCCTCCAGAGTTTCCTTATTCAGTTCATTTTTCAAAAGATAATTAAATACTCCCAGATCAATTGCCTTTTTGGCATAATCAAAATCAGAATATGCAGTCAAAAGCAGAATCCTTGTCTCCGGAAGCAATGTTCTTACCTTCTCAACAAACTGCAGCCCATCCATAATAGGCATACGAATATCTGTTACAATAAAATCCGGTCTTATTTCTCTGATTCCCCGCAATGCTGCCACCCCGTTCGTAAAGGTCTGAGCAATAGTAAATCCGTATTTTCCCCAGTCTGCCAGTGTTTCCAAATCCTGAAGCACCAGCAGGTCATCATCCACCAAAACCACCTTAAATGCCACGTTTCCTCCTCCATACAGCCAAATCTTTGCCGCCCAGTTACTGAGACTGATAACTCTTATATACACATATTTTACCATGTGGGGAATTTTGTGTCATCTATGAGATTTTATCAGGTATTCTTCCCCTCCTGTAAAAAACAGGCGCACCCGGTAAACGAATGCGCCTGTTTTATCATTTTATAATCTTCAGAAAATACAATTATCTCTCTCTGCTTTCTACCATTTTCTTCACATCTGCGATAAACTCATCCAGCTGTGCGCTTCCCAGATCACCCTTGTCACGGCTTCTCACTGTAATTGCGCCCTCAGCGGCCTCCTTCTCGCCCAGTACCAGCATGAAGGGTACCTTTTCAAGCTGTGCCTGACGGATCTTGTAGCCCACCTTCTCATCCTTGTGATCCAGCTCTGTACGGATACCGGCTGCTCTCAGCTTCTCATATACACCTGTTGCATACTCCATAGATTTTTCAGATACAGGAATTACCTTTACCTGAACCGGAGCCAGCCATACAGGGAACTTACCTGCAAAATGCTCGATCAGAATACCGATGAAGCGTTCAATGGAACCAAAGCATACACGGTGAATCATAATCGGACGCTTCTTTGTGCCGTCCTCAGCCACATATTCAGCCTCAAAACGCTGGGGCAGCTGGAAATCCAGCTGAATGGTTCCGCACTGCCATGTACGTCCGATGGAATCTCTCAGATGGAAGTCAATCTTAGGACCATAGAATGCACCGTCGCCTTCATTAACAATATAGTCCAGCCCCATTTCCTCCAGAGCGTTTCTCAGGCCGTTGGTAGCCAGCTCCCAATCCTCGTCAGATCCCATGGAATCCTCAGGTCTGGTAGACAGCTCTACGAAATATTCAAAGCCAAAAAGGGTATAAACCTCATTGATCAGTCTTGTAACGTTCTTGATCTCCTCAGTAATCTGCTCCTGAGTCATAAAGATATGGGCGTCGTCCTGGGTAAAGCAGCGCACACGCATCAGACCATGAAGCTGTCCGCTCTTCTCATGACGGTGAACCAGACCCAGTTCGCCTACTCTCAGAGGAAGATCTCTGTAGGAACGCGGCTGAGACTTGTACACCAGCATACCGCCGGGGCAGTTCATTGGCTTAATTGCGTAGTCTTCCTCATCGATCACAGTGGTATACATATTATCCTTATAGTGATCCCAGTGACCGGAGGTCTCCCACAGCTTGCGGCTTAAGATCACAGGAGTGGAAACCTCCTGATAATTCTCTCTTAAATGGATCTCTCTCCAGTAGTCGATCAGGGTATTCTTTAAGGTCATGCCCTTTGGAAGGAAGAATGGGAAACCAGGGCCTTCCTCTGTAAACATAAACAGACCCAGCTCCTTGCCCAGCTTTCTGTGGTCGCGCTTCTTTGCCTCCTCCAGCATGGTCAGGTAATTTTCCAGATCCTCTTTGTTTGCAAATGCAGTTCCGTAGATTCTGGTAAGCATCTTGTTCTTCTCGCTGCCTCTCCAGTAAGCGCCTGCAATGCTTGTGAGCTTAAATGCCTTTACGCCCTTTGTATACATAATATGGGGGCCTGCGCACAGATCTGTAAAATCACCCTGCTGATAAAAGCTGATCGTCTCCTCCTCAGGAAGATCTTCAATCAGCTCTACCTTATAAGGCTCGCCTTTTTCCTGCATTAACTTAATTGCTTCATCTCTTGGAAGCACAAATGGCTTTAACGGAATATTTTCCTTGATGATCTTCTTCATCTCAGCCTCTAACTTCTCCAGATCTTCAGGAGTAAATCCGCCCTCTCTGTCAAAGTCATAGTAAAAGCCATCATCAATAGCCGGTCCGATGGCTAATTTTGTCTCCGGATACAGTCTCTTTACAGCCTGTGCCAGCACATGGGAAGCGGTATGGCGGATCGCCCTTAACTCATCCTTTGCCTCCTGTACATTTCCATCTGGTAAAATGATTTTCATGGTAAAACTCCTTTCTTAATCGTCAGGCCCATTTTCCGGGCCCTATTATGATCTTTGAAAATGGTCCCGTTCGTTCCGGCCTGCGGCCAAATAAAAAACCCCTGGACACATTTCCATGTCCAAGGGTGCATATACACGGTTCCACCTTGATTTTCACTCATTGATCCCTTAACGCGGGGTACGGCATCATTTCCTCTGTTTTCACTCCAGCGCCAAACATCTGACTGTAAAAACAGTATCCCTGACACAGCTCAGGACTGGTTTTCCCCTGCATTCTCCACACAGCCTTTCCACCACCCGGCTGCTCTCTGTCTGTTCCCTGCAAAGTACTTGTTCCTTCAAAGCTTTCTGCATTTCTGCTCATTTCTGATTATAGCATCTAAAGGTTATTTGTCAAGACCTGCTTTTCCTTGAGTTTCCCATTCATCTCTGGTAATATTCTATAGTAAATCACAGCAGAAAGAAGGTATTTTCACAAATGAAACTTGTCATCATAGATGGTCAGGGCGGTAAAATGGGCCGAACCGTCATTGAACAGCTGAAAAAAAATCTCCCTGACCTTGAAATTTACGCCATCGGCACCAACAGTATTGCAACTTCCGCCATGCTAAAGGCAGGAGCAGATTACGGAGCAACCGGTGAAAATCCCGTAATCGTCGGCGCCCGTACAGCCGATATCATCATAGGCCCCATAGGAATTGTAATCGCAGATGCCCTGATGGGCGAAATAACTCCGTCTATGGCTACTGCCATCGGACAAAGCCCCGCTTATAAAATTCTCATACCAGTCAACCGCTGTAATCACTATATCCCCGGCTGTGGAGATCACAACCTTGGAGAATACATCAAAATGGTATGCGAAGAAACAGAAAAGGAGGTCAAAAAACGTGAGAACCGTTGAATTTAAAATGGAACGCCCCGGTCTGGTAAGTCCCGGCGATAAAGTAAAAATCATTGAACGCGAGGGAACCAGCAGCTACAGCTATATTATTGATCCTGCCGTCGCCATGTCCGGCTGTTTTGCAGCCCGGGACCGCATTAAATCCGAATACGGTATTGTAAAGGATGTCCGCGAAAATGCCCGGGGCTTCTATGTGGTAGTAGATTTTGATGAAGATTAGCCTAAAGGCACAATCTTCACCTCATCTGACTTTGTTTCTGAAGGATTCGTCTGTATACTCTTTCCCGGAGCCTCTGTTCCTAAAATTGTTTCCTGCTTGGGAGTCTGAACCGAAGTGCCGGGAGTATCTGCCGGCTGGTTCGGATTCTTCACAGGTGCAGCTGTTGTTTCTGCGGGAGATATTTGATTTGAACCGGACACCTGCTGCGGATTCACCGGAACCGTCTCAACAGCTGCCTTTGTTGTCTCTTCCTCAGCAGGAGCTGCAGTCTGCTCAGGCAGTTTTGAAACCGTTTCCACCAAAATCTTTTCAGATGCCAAAAATTCCACCGGACGGCTCCAAAGCACCTTGGTAATCCCTGCTTTCGGACTCCAGCTGCAGTCATGCCACAGACAAATCAGCTTGCCATCCTGAGCCATCACAAGCTCCAGCATATCATTACCGCTTACCTTTATTCCCGTACGCACATTCGCATCGTTGATCCTGTAAATGGTTCCGCTCTGACTCACATTTACAATCGTACCATAGGCATTCTTCCATATCTCTGGATAATATTCTCCGTACATCTGCCCTTCGTTTTCAAAATAATAAAGATTCGTTATGGTTCCCGGAAACATTCCGCTGACCGGCGTTTTTCCTTCTCCATTAAGATTTGCCCTGAAAATCCGGCTGTACCATTCTCCATTTGCTCCTTTATCCACATAAGCACAGTAAAAAATAAAATTATCCACAATACAGAAGCTTTGTACACCATATTCTCCCGTAATGCCTGCTCTGGAAGCTCCATCTGATTCCATCAACACCATCATGCCGGTTCCCTCTCTCTTTAAACGGAAAGTAACACCATTAACAGATACATCTCTGCGCTTTACATAGCGAATTGCCCCGTTCTCCTCCAGACGGTAGCTTCTGTCACCCATTTCCACCACAGTTCCATTTTCAGGCGTCACAATATTTCCCAGACTGTCTGTCAAATAACAGCTTCCGTCCCGGATCTGAACCTTATAGCTTTCTTCACCAACTGCGGTTTCCGTTCCTGATGTGGCCGAATGGATCTTTCCCCCCTGGGCATAGTAAATCGTTCCGTCTACAACCAGATACCCATCTACATCCTCTGCAATAATCTCCTTTACAGCCTGTCCCGGTATCATCCGTACCAGCCGCCCGCAAAGCGCCTTTTCAGATTCTGTCAGCTTGCCTTTTTCACTTTCCTTAACCAAAGGAAGATAATACACATAATCTCCGTCCGCTCTCAGAGAATATTTTGTAGTTCTCTCAGGAGCATTTTCATCCCCCAAGGGCTTAACCTTATTTTCAACCGTTTTACGATACAGAATCGTTTTAAAAATCCCCGTGTCCTCATCATCCAGAAAACACCAGAAAGCATTGGTTCTGGCAAGACTGTCCAGATTTTCACCCATATCATCAGGAATATAATCTAAATCAGTTTCTATGTTCTTTAGATAGCCCTTCACATCATGACAGGTATAAATCTGTCCTTCCTTCTGCCATTTTCCCTGATTCATGATTCCATCTTCATTAAAATGATATAAAAAACCTTCAATCTCCAGCCACTGATCTGTTGCCCAGGTTTCATCATCCAGTTTATATGTCCATCCCCTCTCGGTCTCATTCCATCCCTGTGTTTCTTCCTCATGCTCAATTTCAATGGTCTGTGCTGTTTCTGTACTGCTGTCCTCTTTCTGCTCAATCAAACTGTAATCCTTATGAATTGTACCAATTACCTGAACAACCACATAAATTGCCGCAATCAAAAAGAATGCTGCCAGCAGCACTAAAAGAATCGTCTTGCCACTGGAATCTGACTTTCTTCTTCTGCCCATATCTTAATCCTTTCTCTGAAATTCACTTTTCATCATAAACAAAATTCAGCATAAACAAAAAAAGCCGTTTTTCTTTGCAAATACAATGAAAAACGACCTACTGAGCGTGCCGGGATTCGAACCCGGGACAACTTGATTAAAAGTCAAGTGCTCTACCGACTGAGCTACACGCCCTTATTAAATTTAAAATGCCCAAAGTCGGAATCGAACCAACGACACGAGGATTTTCAGTCCTCTGCTCTACCAACTGAGCTATCTGGGCTTTTTCTTATGCCTGAGCATAAAAAATTGCGGGGGCAGGATTTGAACCTACGACCTTCGGGTTATGAGCCCGACGAGCTTCCAGACTGCTCCACCCCGCGCTAACATATTTAGTATAAATGCCTGATGACAATTTGTCAACCTGCATTTTAATGGGCGAAGGTGGATTCGAACCACCGAAGGCAGTGCCAGCAGATTTACAGTCTGTCCCCTTTGGCCACTCGGGAATTCGCCCATATTAATATTATATACATTTTTTGATAAATAATACATTCAATGGGGCCTACAGGGCTCGAACCTGTGACCCTCTGCTTGTAAGGCAGATGCTCTCCCAGCTGAGCTAAGACCCCAACTGTAAAATTATCAGCAAATGTATTAAGAAGAAAAACGACCCGGAACGGGTTCGAACCGTCGACCTCCGCCGTGACAGGGCGGCGCTCTAACCAGCTGAGCCACCGGGCCATTTTTAAAGGCATATACAC
>NZ_JBBKBT010000009.1:0-114464 GCF_037890305.1 Enterocloster sp. HCN-30185 | reverse complement strand
CCATGTTATACTTTACTTGCAAGCAGGTATTGTAAACATGGGTTAGTTATAAAGGAGGATAACTGACAATGAAACAACAGATTTACAATACTGCACTTTATCTTAGGTTGAGCCGAGATGATGAATTACAAGGCGAAAGTTCCAGCATTACCACACAAAGAAGTATGTTGCGTCTATATGCAAAAGAACATCATTTGAATGTGATTGATGAATATATTGATGACGGCTGGTCAGGAACAAATTTTGAAAGACCGAGTTTTCAAAGAATGATTGAGGATATAGAGGCAGGAAAAATCAACTGTGTTGTAACAAAAGACCTTTCTCGACTTGGCAGAAATTATATTATGACAGGACAATATACAGAATTGTATTTTCCCAGCCATAATGTTCGTTACATAGCGATTGACGACGGTGTGGACAGCGAAAAAGGCGAAAGTGAGATTGCACCATTTAAGAACATCATCAACGAATGGGTGGCAAGAGATACGAGCCGTAAAGTGAAATCAGCCTTTAAAACAAAATTTGCAGAGGGTGCGTATTATGGGGCTTATGCTCCGTTAGGATATAAGAAACACCCCGACATCAAAGGAAAACTGTTGGTTGATGAGGAAACAAAATGGATTGTTGAAAAAATCTTCTCTCTAGCCTATCAAGGTTACGGTAGTGCAAAAATCACAAAGATACTGCGAGAAGAAAAAGTCCCGACAGCGTCTTGGTTGAATTTTACAAGGTATGGTACTTTTGCACATATCTTTGAGGGAAAGCCCGAAAGCAAGCGTTATGAGTGGACGATTGCACAAATCAAAGGAATTTTGAAAAGTGAAGTCTATATCGGAAACAGCGTTCATAATCGACAATCAACCGTTTCTTTCAAAAGCAAGAAGAAAGTACGAAAGCCTGAAAACGAATGGTTTCGAGTAGAAAGTACCCACGAACCGATTATTGACAAGGAAATGTTCTATCGTGTGCAGGAACAGATAAAATCAAGGCGTAGACAGACAAAGGAAAAGGCAACGCCGATATTTGCAGGGCTTGTTAAGTGTGCGGATTGTGGCTGGTCTATGAGATTTGCAACAAATAAGGCAAATAAGACGCCTTACAGTTATTATGCTTGCAGTTACTACGGACAGTTTGGCAAAGGTACTTGTTCTATGCACTATATCCGTTATGATGTGTTGTATCAAGCCGTATTGGAACGATTGCAGTATTGGGCTAAGGCAGTACAGCAAGACGAAGAAAAGGTGTTGCATAAGATACAAAAGGCTGGGAATGCAGAGCGAATACGGGAAAAGAAGAAAAAGGCAAGTGCCTTGAAGAAAGCCGAGAACCGACAAAATGAGATTGACCGTTTATTTGCGAAAATGTATGAAGATAGAGCCTGTGAGAAGATAACAGAACGAAACTTCATTATGCTGTCGGGTAAATATCAAAAGGAACAGATAGAACTGGAACAGCAGATAACCAACCTAAGAGAAGAATTAAGTAAAATGGAACAGGATATGATAGGTGCTGAAAAGTGGATTGAGTTAATCAAGGAGTATTCCGTACCAAAGGAACTGACAGCACCGTTATTAAATGCAATGATAGAAAAAATACTCATTCACGAAGCAACAACGAATGAGGAGAACGAAAGAATACAGGAAATAGAGATATACTACCGATTTATTGGAAAAGTAGACTGATAAATAGGGTTCATATCTTTAACTAAGGGAAACTGGTGAGGGCGAGCTGGATCTGGATGTCCGTTTTCCTGCTCCCCAGACGGAGGACACCCTGGACTGCACTCTGCTGGAGGGCGAACTGGCGTCTAAACTGCTGGCAGCTCTGCGGGAGCAGGATCTCTTGGAGCTGGCTGCTGAAATTGCCCCAGGCTGGGATCTGCCCGCCAAGGTGGTGCAAAGCGGACTTGAAACGCTGCGCTCCCATCTGGAACTGGTGCGGGGCAATACAGCCCGGCTGTATGAGATGGTGTAGAAAATGATTTAGGGGATGAATAGCTATGGAGCAAAAACGCCCGGCAGATATATTTCAGGAGCTTCTGGACTACCTATGGAACGGCCTGGATCTGGAGGAAAAGGGCTGGAAGCAGCTGAAAAAAGGCGACTTCAAAAAGAAAATGAAAAACGGGCTGACCTATCAGATCTGCTTTGACCGGAGCCGCTACAACTACATAGACTACGAAATCGGCCATGGAAATGTGGAGATGGGCTTTACCTGTATCATAAAGCAGGGAGATGATTACCTTTACTCTTTCAAAATAGAACCGACAACAGGCGGTTCATTCTTTCGGATGCTGACAGAGGACCTGTGGCTGGACACCAGGCTGCTGAACACCTTCCTGCCCCTGATTAAAGCCCACTACCTCAATTTTATTGACTGCTTTGAAGCAGACCCAGTAGGGGCGCTCCAGTCGGTCTGCGCCCCCTTTACCCAGCCGGAGGATTACAGCTGGCGCATTCATGTGGATGAGCAGATGGTGGAACGGTACGGAACACCGGAGCAGCTGGCGGAGTACCGCCATCAGGCGGAATTGCGCGGAACGCCTGAACACAAGGCAAAGAACTGGATAGGTTCGATGTTGTTCCACCTCTCCCACGCCAACGATGTGGATCAAGCCTGGGCCTCAAGCCGCACCAGAGAGGAGCTGGACCAGGTGGTGGAACCCTTTGTGCAGGCCAAGCGGCAGACAGGACAGTGGACGCAGGAGGATGAGGCGGGCTATCAGCTCTACCGGCAGGAAACAGATTCGAAGAAGCGCACCTTTCGGGTATGGTATCTCATCGCCACCCCCCGCGGCCTGCCGAAAGAGTTTGTCCAGAAAGAGCTGGAGTTTCGGTGGAAGTTGTTCCCAGAAAAGAAGGAGGAAACCAAATGAGCAATAAAGCTTTCCAGAAAAAACTGGACGACAAAAAAGATCCCCGGCCCGGTGGTCCCTATCTCATTCAGATGCTGTTCAAAGAGCAGGTAGAAATGCCGGATAAAGAAAAAATGACTGCCGTAATGGAGAAGCACATCGGATCGACAGAGTGCTTCTGTTATGATAAGAAAATGGCCGGCTTTGCCGCACAGGAGCATATTGCAGAGTTCAAGGAGGGAAAATGCCCGGTGCAGCTGATGGTGATGAAATGCGACGAGTTCAAGGGCAAAGGCTTTGATGCCTTCCCGATGAGCCAGATGTGGGACTGCCAGGAGAACCGGGAGCGGATCTTCCGGGAGTGTAAATATCAGGTGGTAGCCACCGATATGCTGGCAGCGGCGCTTCCGGCGCTGGAGCGTGCCAATCTGGATGCCGACTTTTTGGAGGCTCTGGCGGAGCTGTACCCCACCTGTGAGGCATTCTATTTTCAGAACTGCGGCAAGCTGTTTCTGGCAGAGGATGTGCGCTCTCATCAGATTGAGGGCTCGGATCGGTTCATCCGCTTTGGTGTCAATGTCCGATTCTTCAACATTGAGGGCACGGAAGATATGCTCATCGACACGGTGGGTATGAGCACCCTGCTCCTGCCTGACCTCCAGTACCACTTCCACGACATGAACCCCAACTGGGTGGTAAACCACGCCTACAATGTGGCATCGTACATATTGGAGCATGATAACCCCATTCAGGATGGGGAAACCATAGACGGCGTGGCGGATGGCCAGATGTGCCGGGAGATTCAGTGGAAGTGCCAGTATGAGGACGCCCTGATCCAGCCGCCCAGAGAAGTATTGGATATTTGTATGGGAGAATATGCTGCAGGGAGACGGTAAGAGATGAATGGAATTATAATTGTAATGGGCATTTTGCTGATTTCCATGATGATACATCTGCTTTTGAGAAGAAACTGGCTTGGATTACTTGTATTTTTCTTTGTTCTGTTTCTGATATTTGGTACAGGACATCGTACATGATACCAGAAATGAGACTTTGTTTACATGGCCAGTACCCATTTTCGAAATTTATTCAGGAAGTCTACATTTCGTAGGTTGTTCCCTGTAAGCACTGGGGGGGCTGATGACGACAAGTTCTACGGCATTCAGTCTGATTTTTTCTTGAAGCTTTTTTATGAAACAGGACAATTTTTTCCATGTTTTGTTTTTGCAGCCACACACCCATCAAAACCGAATCGTTTTACAACCAAATAATGCAGAAGTCTAAAAATGAACAGTGCCCCTCCTGAAAACCAGGAGAGGCGCTATTTTTAAAAGAAAAATGTGATCATTTCAATCAAACATAAAAATGTCCCAAAACCTAAGAGTGGACGGTATTCTAAAGAATACCACCCCAACTCTTGACAAAGAGCCAAAAAATTAGGACGCCGTCGCAACGCCGCCCATATAAAAACCGTAAAACAGTTTTTTTATACTGTCTATAGTATATGCTGTACTCATGAAAAAGTCAATCCAGAAAGAAATCTCGTTTCTGGCAAATTTCTCCCGTTTTCCGTCGTAGTACTAGGAAATTTCCGTCGTTTTCTTCTTGTCATTTTTTTATTTCTTTTCCTGCATCTCGATTTTTCCTTTATTTACAGCAAATTTTCAATGCCCTTTTGGGGCTTTTTTTATTAAAAAAAATTTTTTGATATGTTATAATAATAGCACTCTATAGCACTTTATTCGGAGATCGGTTATGGCATACTATTTAAGAAAAGAGAACAAGAAAAAAGGTACCTATTTGCAGATGTATGAATCTCACTGGGATAAAGAAAAGAAACAGCCGCGTTCAAAAAGTGTCATATAAGAACGGGAAAAAGATAACTCCTGTGATAGGAATTGATAAAGAGAAGGTTAATGAGGATCTGAAGTATGCAGGATACAACCTTATGGTCACCTCAGAGTTGGATATGGAACCGCTCCAAATCTATGAGACCTACCACAGCTTATGGAAGATCGAAGAATCCTTCCGGATCACAAAGTCTTATCTGGATGCACGCCCGGTTTACGTGCACAAAAAAGAAACAATCTATGGGCATTTTTTAATCTGCTACTTTAGCTTGTTTCTTTTAAGAGTGCTTGAGATTAAAGTTTTTAAAAATCAGATTAATTCTTATGATCTGATTGATTTCATACGGGACTTCCGGATTGTCAATAAAGGAGATGGCTCTTATATTAATATTTCTCGAAACCAGACAGTAAACGAAAAAGTCAAAAAAGCTACTGGCCTAACGAATCTTGATGCTTTGTTTCTCACTGAAAAAGAAATCAACAATCTTTTTCAGAACTGTATCCTCCTGGACTCCTGAGTACTATGTTTTGAGAGAAACGACGGAAGTCAGGGTATATGATTTATTCTATCCGATTTCATATACAGGTCAAGTATTTTTGTAATTTTCCCCCTTGACATCATCCGGATTATGAAGTATAAATAGTAAAAAAGCAGGAACCACATTTCAGACAGGTCTGTCTTTTTCTTATGAATTTCTTTGAAATCAAAATTTTTTCTTTATTTTCAAAATTTCCACTATTTTATTCAATTCAAAATTTTCCATTCATAAAAGTATTCTATTTCCAGGGAGGAGTCTAAAATTGAAAAAAATAATAGCCTTTTTGAAAGGAAATCTGGTATTTCTGATTCTTTTGGCTGCCATTTTGTATGGAAATCAGCGTTTTGACCGCTATCTGATCCGTACGGGTTCCATGGAACCGGAGCTGCAGACAGGGGCAATTGTGGCAGCGGATTCTCGAAGAGCGCCTGAAAAAGGGGAGATTGGCGTTTATTTTTCAAATGGAAACGCAGTGATCCATCGTGTGATTGATATTACGGAGGATGGATATTGGTTTCAGGGAGATGCGAACCCGGAGCCGGACACAGTTTGTATTTTGAAAAAGGATGTAAAGGGAACCGTAGTCTTCCGGCTGAATGCAGCGGCTCCGATCCTGAGAGAGGTATTCAGGTTGTCCGAAATAGGATGATAACACAGGTGGCTTCCTCCGGCGTTTCAGGATGCGGTCATCGTTGTTATAAAATATAATAGCCCGGTTGGGCGGAAGGAGATTTTTATGGGATTCAGCAAAAAAACGAAAGCAGCAGTTTTGGCAGGAGCAATGACGCTTGGAGCAGTCAGCGGTGCATATGCGTATTTTTCTGGCACGGCAGAAACAAAGTCCAATGTGTTTAATATTGTGGCAGGCCAGTCGGATCAGAAGGATACGGCAGGTACTATTTTGGAGCCGGGTTGGAATCCGGCAAACGCCGTGGATCTGGAGCCGGGGCAGGAGGTAACAAAGGATCCGTCTTTAAAATCAAATGTGGAATATCAATCATGGGCATTTTTACAGGTGGAGATTCCGGCAGTTACTGCACAGAAGAAGGGAGATCTTTCAGATCAGGTGTATGATGCGGTGGTTTTGAATGGGATTGATGGTGCAAAATGGGAGAAAATCAGGGAAGATATTTCCGGAGAGCCGGGGACGGACAGCGTGTATATTTACGGACTGAAAGATCCCCTGGCCCCAGGAGCGGAAACACCTAAGCTTTTTACCAGCTTTACGGTGCAGGATTTTACGAAATTAGAGGCCGTATCAGATTCTGTCAATGTATCGGGAAGCCTGATCCAGACCACAGGACAGCCTACATTGGATGCGGCTGCAGCAACACTGGGGCTAAAGTAGGAATAGGATGAGAAAGAGAAGGTTGTGTACAGTTTTGGCGATCATGTGCCTTACAGGGGCTTTTCCTGTATACGCCTCCGAAACTTCACAGGTAGCCATTGAGCTGGATGCAGAAACAGATGGGGCAGAGGAATATTTTCCCGGATCAACAGCAGGATACAGGCTGACGCTTAAAAATAAGCTGGGTCCATCCTGGGTACGGGTAAAGTTTCGGTTTTCCAGAAAAGGCCTGAATGCCCCTTTTTCAGATAAAAACCTCATGATCCTTAAAGGCTGGGAAAAACACGGGGAATATTACTATTATACAAAAAAAGCAGAAGCCAGGACGGATATCCCTGTGACAGATGGGATTCTGATTCCGGATGCCCACTTAGTCTTAAAAGGAACGCAGGTAGAAGTGGCTGTTGATGCACAGGCTGTACAGTACAGTGCATTTCGCCCGGATTTTTCCGGAAAAAATCCATGGAAAGGGGCGGAGATTATCCATTCTGCATCCATATCCAAAGGACACGGTGGTTTTAAAGGAGGCTCAAAGTTTTATCCATACCCGTCTCCTCAGGAAAAGGCAGAGTGCTCTATGGGAAAATGGGAACTGGCGGATGAGAGAAAGAGGCAGTGGAAATACGGTGACGGCAGGGGAAATTATATAAGAGATGCCTGGGTTTATACGCCCAATCCCTATGCTCCGGTAAAGAATACGTGCAGCTGGTTTCATTTTGGAAAAGACGGGATCATGACGGTTGGCTGGTATCAGGCGTCAGATGCTCTGTGGTACTATACCAGTGAAGTAAGTGATGGGAATTTGGGAATGCTGATCAAGGGATGGCACAAGGACGGGCAGGACGGCAAGTGGTATTTTCTTGACCGCAGGACAGGAATCATGCTGTCAGGCTGGCAGGAAATAGACGGAAAAAGTTATTATTTTGCCGCAGAAGAGGACATTCCCGGACAGACCTGGTTTTGGAAAACGGGACTGGGAAAATGGATCTATGAAAAGCTGGGATATAAATCATACGGCAGTATGTATATGGACGAAAGGACGCCGGATGGCTGTCTGGTAGATAAAAATGGAGTCTGGGATGGCAAAATGGGGATGGAGAAAATGGATGAGAGCAGATAGGCGATATACATTTTTAAAAAAGCTCAGATTTGGGGCAATTACAGCTCTTTTAGCAGTGCTTATGGTATTTCCGGCATATGGACAGTATGGCGGAAGCTCAGAAAAAATAAGAAATGATTTTTCAATCAGGGGCACGGGATATTCGATTGAATACAGTCTTAATGGAGGAGCATGGAAAAAAGGATATAGTCCTCCGGTGAAATACGAAAGAGGAGAGACTGTGATTCTGCCTGAAAAGTCAGAAATGGTATATGGAGGATATAGCTTTTCAGGATGGTTTCGATCCCCTGATTTCAGTGGAGAGCCGGCTGTACAGATCGGGCCGGATGAATCAGGTGATATTTTACTGTATGCCAGATGGGATTGTGATCATTCCCAGGGAAACGATATGAAATATGATGGTCAGACACACTGGTTTTACTGCAGAGTATGCGGGGAAATTACAGAATACGGAAATCACAGCTTTTCCTCTTTGCTGATTAAGGAGCCCGACTGCATCACGAATGGAATCCACAGATATTCCTGCCGATGTGGATATGAGTATGATGCGCCGGATGTGGCAGCTCTGGGTCATGCATGGAAAAATGGTCTGGATTATAATGAGACGTATCATGTCCGTTTTTGCAGCAGATGTCGGGCTGAGAGAGAAAAGGCAGACCACAGCCTTTTGTGGCAGGAAAATGGTTCTCAGTGCTGGCAGGGATGCAGCGGCTGCGGATATACCCGGAACAGATATAACATTTCTCTTATGTACAATATTGGGGCAATGGCTGCATCGGACTGGTGGAGCCAGAGCAATCAGATTAAAGTGGAAAGCAGGAGTGTATCCATCCGGCCGGGTACAATGCTGCTGGTTTCAGTAGATTACAGGGTGGACAGCAGTCCGTTTCGGTTTAATGTTGATTTCTATCCCGATGAAGCCGGATGTGAAATTCATTTGTCGGGAGAAACTTACAGACAGCACATAAACTGGTGGACCGGAGCTATGCCCGGATATGCAACGCAGTTCAGATTATTTGATAACCTGAATACCTCCTGTAATCCTTCAAACAGGGCGATTTTGGAAAACTGCAGGATTTATAAAGTGAATACGGCAGCAGGAGTATGGATGCCGGCAAAGAAGGGACTGTATCGTATCCCGGAAGGGATGACAGCAACTCCGTCTCAGGCAGGAAAGAAAACGCCGTCTCAGGCCGGTAGAAAAACACCGTCTCAGGCAGCTAAAAAGACTCCTTCTCAAATCAAAAGAAAATCCCCGTCACAGCTTTGCCGCTTCTAACATTCACATTTTCAGCAAAAATCGATTCTTCTCATATTCAATGATCCCATCTCTCTGCATTTTAGAAAGCTCATTGCACATGGTACTGCGGTCCACACCCAGATAGTCTGCCAGCTGCTGGCGGTTATAGGGAATTATGAAGGAACTGCTTCCAAACTGTTTGGCACATTCTGAAAAATAGGACATCAGACGCCCGCGGATGGATTTTGAGGTAGTGTGCTTCATTCTTCGGGAAAGCTGAAGGCTTTTGTCAGTGCATACAGTCAGCAGGTTTCTGGCCAGCCTTGCATGAAAGGGGCAGGTATTGGAGCAGGAGGTCAAGACCCGCCCCACATTCATAAACAGCACGGTTGCGGGCTCGGCGGCAGATACAGTGATCAGCAGAGGTTGTCCCGGAATACAGGCATATACTTCGGCAAATACGCAGCCGGGTGCTGCATTGCCCAGAATACTTGTATTTCCCCAGATATCACCGTAGGAGATAAGAACCATACCGGAGAGTACAACACCGATATTTTCCGTGATCATTCCCTCGGAGAGAATGATTTCTCCCTTTTTATAACTGCGTGTCACAGTATTCAGACAGCTTAAAAGAGATGTGATTTCGTGTTCCTCCAGTCCACGGAACAGCTGTGTATTGGATAAGTTCATTTTTTCTCCTTTTGTTGTAATAACAACAGATTTTCATGTTTGATTATATCATAATAAGTACCGAAGAAGATGATTTAAAGCTGTTTTTTGATTAAATGCGTAATGGATACTGGAACTTTAGGATAAGAGCCGTCTTTTGCGGCTCTTTTGTGTTTGTGTGTCACGGGCGTGCCTTAACTGTAAGCAAATGTTGTGAAAAATTTGACAGTTATAATACATACTCCATCTAACAGTCATATGGCTCCTCTTCGACATGCTTCCGGCTGTATATCCTTGCATCCACACATCCAAGAGCGTCCTTCCAATTCCCATTCTCCGCATATCCTCCGATACAAATCTTTTTAAAGTATTCTGATAAAAAGCACCGCAGACAAAGCCATTGGAGCAGAGCAGGGATTTTAAATGGGAGATCAGCTGCCGATAGTCATCTTCTGACCAGTCATCCGTAAAGGGATCATCCCGGATGATCCAGCTTCCATGCTCTCTACGCCAACATTTTACAACGGTTTGATGGCGGATGAAGTGATCAAATAAGTTTTGGTTCATGTCCTTGGTGTGCAAAATTTTATAAGATATCATAGTTTCGTTCCTTGCTGAATGTTTATTGCCAAGCTGGCTGCATGTATTTTTATGATACCGCATCCAGGTTTGTATTTCAAGCGGTCAGAACCCCTGCCCGTTTTCCAGATTGTGGACAGTGGTTTTTATGACGCCTGTTGTTTTTGGAAAAAAGGAAGACAGCTGCGGAGATTTTGGAGAAGTACAGGATACTCTTCAGATTTTCGGAGGTACAATTACTATAGGAGGTGTGCTGCTGTATTCCTGTGTGGAGAAGAGGCGATGAAAAATAAGATTGAAGTTGTAATATAACAGTGCCGGATATTTCTTGCATACGAGAATAGTTTGTATTAGAATAGACTACATCAGTTATAAAACGGAGGAAGTATTTATGGCGCGTTCCCCATCGCTGGTGGATATGACCAGCGGCTCTATTATAAAAAAGGCTCTTATTTTTGCCATTCCTATTTGTGTGGGAAATATCTTGCAGCAGCTTTACAGTACAGTAGATACGCTGGTTATTGGGAATTACTGTGATGCAGCAGCTTTGGCGGCGGTGGCTACAAGTTCTCAGCCGTTGGAAATTCTGCTTTGCATCTTTCTGGGAATCGGATCGGGGATTTCGATTCTGGTTTCCCAGGCCATGGGAAGAAATGACGGAAAGCGGATGGGGAGGCTTACCTCCACGGCAGTATGGTTTTTGTATCTCTGTGCGGTTCCTCTTTCTGTGGTGGGGGTGCTGGCAGGTCCCTGGCTTTTAAAGCTGATGAAGGTGCCGGCAGACGCCATGGAGGGAGCGGTTGAATATCTCAGGATCACTACGTTGGGCTGTCTGGGAAATATGGGATACAATTTAAACGCCGGGATATTAAGAGGGCTTGGGAACAGCAGTGCAACCCTGATTCTTTTGATGATTACCTGCCTGGTAAATATTGTGCTGGATCTGGTTTTTGTGGCTGTATTCGGAATGGGAGTGGCAGGGGCAGCTCTGGCGACAGCCATCGCAATGATAATGTCCTGGCTGTTCAGTATACTGTATATCAGGAAGCATTACAAAGAGCTGGCTATGACGTTTCTGCCCCATAGCTATGACAGGGCAATGGTCAGACAGATTCTGAGCGTGGGGCTTCCTCTCGGATTAAACTCAGCTTTATATTCGGTCGGCCATCTGGTGATGCAGACGTTGTTTAATACCCAGGGTTCTGCTTTTGTGGCAGGCTGTTCTGTTGCGGGAAAGGTGAATGCTATTGCTAATATTGCGATAACTTCCTTTTCCTCTGCGGCAACCATTTTTGCAGGTCAGAATCTTGGGGCAGAGGATTACAGAAGGCTTCGCAGAGGAGCTTTAATAATTCCAGTATTTTCAGGAGCTATTACCCTGGCTGCCGGTCTTTTGCTTACAGCCGGCTGCCGTCCGGTGCTCCGTTTTTTTACAAGGGATGAACAGGTTCTTGAGATGGCAGTTCACTATATTCGCGTGGTTCTGCCATTTACCTGGTGCTATGCGGTATTTAATGGGATTATCTGCTTTGTGAATGGAATTGGAGAGATCCGTTATCCTACCATTGTGAATCTGCTGATGCTGTGGGCAGTCCGGATTCCCGCAGCCTGTCTGATCGGATGGCTGGGATATGGAAGAAACGTAATGGCAGGAATCCCCATAAGCTTTGTAGCGGGTCTTCTGGCCATGCTTCTGTATTTCCGAACAGATAAATGGAAAGAATTGTGCAGGAAGGCAGAGAAGCAGGAAAAAAATAAAAGAAGGTAACAAAATACGCTCTGACAGAAGAGGAAATGTCTGTCGGGGCGTATTTTTAAATAAAAGATTGAAAAATATTACTATATAGGTAACAAAAAATAAAATATAATACGATATTCACAATAATTAGAAACTATTTACATATCATTATGAATAAAGTATGATGGATTCATCAAAAAAATCTCACAAATCGAAAAAAAGGAGAAGCGATTATGAAAACATTTAATGTATGTATTGTAGGCGGCGGAAGTACATATACATTGGGATTTTTAAAGTCCTTTGTACGCCTGAGAGAAGAATTTCCACTGAAAAAACTGGTATTGTTTGATATAGATGCGGAGCGTCAGGAGCCGATTGGTAAATATGGCGAAATTTTATTTAAAGAACGTTTTCCGGAACTGGAATTTTCCTATACCACAGATGTGAAGGAAGCATATGAAGGAATGGATTTTATCTTTATGCAGATGCGCGCTGGCGGCTTAAAGATGCGCGCCAAGGATGAGCATATTCCTCTCAGTATGGGACTCATTGGTCAGGAAACCTGCGGAGCCGGCGGAATGGCATATGGACTTCGTTCCTGTGTAGATATGATTAAAGCAGTTCACGATATCCGTACCTATGCGCCCAATGCATGGATTTTAAATTACTCCAATCCGGCAGCAATCGTTGCAGAGGCTCTTCGCAGAGAATTCCCCGATGACAAGAGAATTTTAAATATCTGTGACCAGCCGGAAAATGTAGTCCGTTCCGTAAGCCGCCTGTTAGGATGTAAATGGGAAGATCTGGATCCGGTATATTTTGGCCTGAATCATTATGGCTGGTTTACTCATGTATATGATGCACATACAGGCGAAGATCTTTTGCCAAAGGTTCGTGAAATGGTGAAGGAGAAAGGATTTTTGCCCCAGGATGCGGAGCAGAGAGATCAGTCCTGGCTGGATACCTATGGAATGGTTCAGACGATCATGGCAGATTTCCCGGAGTTTCTTCCAAATACATACGATCAGTATTACCTGTATCCCGATTATAAAGTAAGCCATCTGGATCCCAACTTTACCCGTGCAGATGAGGTTATGGCAGGAAGAGAAAAAAGGGTGTTTACCGAATGTGCAGAGGTAATTAAAGAAGGAAAATTGGGAGATAAATTCCATGCAATATCAGATGCTCATGCAGAGATGATGATAAAGGTGGCAGAGGCGATTGCGTACAATAAAAATGACCGCCATATCCTGATCGTGGAAAATAACGGCGCGATTGCAAATATGCAGGATGATGCAATGGTTGAGGTGGTCTGTGAGCTTGGTATTAACGGACCGAGACCTATGCGCGTGGGTAATATTCCGCAGTTTAATTTAGGACTTCTGGTTAATCAGGTTTCCTGTGAAAAGCTGATCGTAGATGCATATTTTGAAAATTCTTATCAGAAGGCACTGGAGGCATTTACTCTGAACCGTCTGATCAATGATGCAAAGAAAGCAAGAAAAGTTCTGGATGCGCTGATTGAAGCGAATAAGGGGATGTGGCCGGAATTGCGGTAATCATACATAATCAGAGAATATATGTAAAATCGGGGGTTTACAATGAATAAGAATAAAGTTATGGACTTTTTTTCAGCCCTTGGACGGAGCTTACTGATGCCGATTGCAGCTTTAGCTGCCTGCGGCATCGTCCTGGGACTGAGTTCTGCACTGATGAAAGCACAGGTTGTAGAGGCGCTGCCATTTTTACAGCTTCCGGTTCTTCAGTTTGTAATTTTAACTTTGAATAAGGTAGCAGGCGTTGTTTTTACCTTGATCCCGGTGCTGTTTTCTATTTCCATTGCCTTTGGTCTTGCAAAGGAAGAAAAGGAAATAGCGGCATTTGCAGGCTTTATTGGCTACTATACCTTTTTGGTGGCATCGTCCTGTATGATAGGATCCGGGTTCATGGATTTCAGCGCGTTGAAGATTTCCGCGATTCTTGGTGTGGAAACACTGGACATGGGAGCGGTAGCAGGTATTATTTCAGGTTTGGTTACTGCAAAGATTCATAACAAATATCATAAAGTACAGTTTCCCGTAGCAATTTCCTTTTATGGAGGAAAACGATTCGTAGCGATTGCCGTAATTATGGCAATGGCAGCAGCCGGTCTGATCGCTCCTCTGGTATGGAAGCCGATTTCTGCAGCCATTGACGGGTTGGGCGGCCTTATTTCCGCAACCGGTCTGGCAGGCGTATTTACCTATGGTTTTTTGGAACGCCTTCTGATTCCGACAGGACTTCACCATGTGCTGAACGGTCTTTTCAGAACCACATCTCTTGGGGGTGTTTATGAGGGCGTAGAAGGCTGTCTGAATATTTTCCTGCAGTTTATTGATAAGGTTGATATCAATGAACTGGCTCCGTTTACGGTATTCCTTGGACAGGGTAAAATGCCGATGATGATGTTTGGACTTTCCGGCGCGGCTCTCGCCATTTACCGTACTTCTCCGGAAGAAAAGAAGGGAAAGGTAAAAGCCCTGATGATCGCAGGCGTGGCAGCCAGCGTTGTTTCCGGTATTACTGAGCCTCTGGAATTTTCATTTATGTTTATTGCACCTGCATTGTTTGTATTTCATGCTGTTATGGGCGGTCTTTCGTTCATGCTGATGGCAGCGCTTCATGTGATTATCGGAAATACTGGAGGCGGATTGATCGACTACCTGATCTGGGGTGTGTTCCAGCCCGGATCCAACTGGTACTGGGTACTTGTAGTAGGCCCCGTATTCTTTGTTGTCTACTATTGGGTGTTTAAATGGTATCTGACAAAAAAGAAGCTTTCAATCGATGTGGCAGATGAAGAGGAAACAGACGGGAAGCAGGGTGTTTCCATGGATGAGCAGCAGAAAGCAAAAGCGGTAAAGATTATTGAAGGACTTGGCGGCTTTGGCAACATCGGTGTGGTAAATAACTGTCTGACAAGACTTCGTGTGGATATCAAGGATATGGCTCTTGTTGATGAGGATATTCTCAAGAAGACAGGGGCAATGGGATTTGTACGATCGAGTGATACGCATATTCAGGTTATTTACGGCCCGAAGGTAGAGCGGATCGCATCCGATGTGAGGGAAGTATTAAAATATTGATCAATAAAAAGAGAACTTCTGATTTGAAAACTTGGATCAGGAGTTCTCTTTTATTGTACCCTGTGCTGCCAGTTCAATAATCAGCTGGATCAGGGTGATGATGCCGAGACGGGAATTGATATCTACATGATGACATTCTTCATTCTGATCATTGCTGCACATCCAGATGGTGCTTAAAGAAAGCAGAGGACTGTTTTTTTCACTGGTAAGGAGAATAGTGGTAATTCCTCTTTTTTTGGCACATTCAAAAATCGGAAGATAGCGCTGAGAATCTCCGTGGGCGGAAATCATAAATAAAACAGAATCCGAGGTGATCTCATGGATCAGTCCAGCCAGAAGGCGGTGCCATTCGATAAGAATCGATGGGTGATCCAATGTATTTAAAACGACCTGAAGATATTTTGCCGGGACAGAGCTTAAATTGGAACCATAGATATATACGGGATTGTCGCCGGTAAGATAGTCGGCAATGCGTTTTAATTTGTCTGCATCGACAGCTTCCATATTATCTCTAAACAGAGCCAGGGAATGGGAAATCAGATCATTAGGAGAAAAAACGGGTTCCTTCATCTGTTTTAACTCATGACGGAGCTGGTATTTAAATTCATTATATCCATTTAAGCCCAGTTTTTGACAAAAACGAACGATGGTAGCGTTTGAGGTATAAAGAGCAGAACTCAGGTCATTTAAATGAGTGTGGACAGAGAGGGGAAGGTTTTTTTCAAAATAATCCAGTATGCTCTTTTCTGTTTCCGTAAGCTGCATACGGTGCGCTTTTTCAAATAATGGAATCATGGGTATCTCCTAAACGTTTGTATTCCAGATAGCTGCGGATAATCATGTGTATCACATAAAAGACCGGAAGGCGGGATGTGAATTCCGCACCCTGGTTTTCACGTTCGTTTGTAAAAAAACGGAAATTGATGGTTCCCAGATTAGCAAGGGCATTGCTGGTATAGGGAGAAATGGTCAAAATAGGGATATGATTCATACTGCCTATTTTTCCCATTCGAATGGTTGGTTCAAAGTTTCCAGTAGTACTGATCAGGATCAGAAGACACTTATTTTTCTGGTTTTGCAGGATGTGGGCGGACATTTTGGAGGATTCCAGCAAATATACATTTTGCCTACCGATGGAAAGCAGCAGTTTTTCAAAGTAATTGCTGAGGATAGACGTAAGTCCGCCGGGGGCCCATACATAGATCGGGCAGTCACTGTCAAGATAATGAAAGGTTCTGGAAAGCTGTTCTTCTGAGATCAGGCCGGCAGTGCCGTCAATATTAAAGCACATGGAATCCATCAGCCTCTGAATATCAAAGTCCGGCTTTTTTTCGGGAGAGGACGGAATGTCATGGATCATAGTTTGATGGCGCAGCTGATACTTAAATTCTGCAAATCCGGAATATCCCAGTTTCCGGCAAAAACGTAAGATCGTAGCGGAAGAGTAGGATACCTGGGCAGAAAACTCCCGAATATTCATATCCACGATGGCATCACCATGTTCGTATACATATTTTAAAATATTCAATTCATTATTGCTTAAAGAATTGATCGTAGAATCGCTTAGATGAAGGCTGACCATATATTCTCCCTGATTATGTAAAAATAAACTGAAATAATCATATATCAATCGATGTAAAAATGCAAGATACACCTACAGCTTAATCTCAACCCTGTAATCATCATCGATCAATCTAAAGTTTACATGATGCGCCTGAGCCAGCCTTAGAACCTGGGCGTTTTCCAGATTGTGTCCAGATTTATTATTTGCGGGGGGATTGCCTTTCTGGAGCTTGTAAAACGATACAGGAACGGGCGGGTCATGCTGGACAGGCAGAAAAATCCTACTCGCGATGTGGGGACACAGTATATCCGCTGGTTTGATGAATACGCAGGCAGCTTCTTTAAGGTATCTGCCAGGGATGAGCGTCCCTATATCTGCGGGGAACGCTGCTGGCAGCTTCGGTGTGAATACCTCCATCAAAATAAAGGATTTTTAAATGATGAAAATGAGGATACAGTTCATCTTCACCTAGGTGTAAACTGTGGCACATCTCTCTGTGAACTGGACAGAACAAGAGGCCAGGCAGACAGGAGCGACATTCGGATTGATATCGAGCAGTTTTGTCTGAGGATGTGTCAGGCGGCAAAAAGCTACTATGACCAGGTTCATAAGGAAAAAAATTTCAGCCTTTACAATACGCCGGTTCTCGATTTTATCCAGATCCGTCAGAAGGTACGAACGGATGACCTGCTTATTATCATGCATGGAAACAAAGCTTATGCCAATGGACTTAAGGCTGTTTTAGAAGCGTTTCCCGGTCATATCCTTTGTTTTTCCACCTGGGAAGAGAAAAGAAAAAAACTGGGAAATCGGAAGCCATCTATCTGGATCCTGTCAGAGAAATTGGCAGAGGAGGCAGATCCAACCGGGAATAGCCAGGATGCATCCAGGGTGATTCTTCTGACCGGAAAAGAATGGCTGCCGAAGGAGAAGGCCGGCCTGACGGTTCTTACTATGCCATTGAAGCCGGAGGCTTTACGCAGAGCGGTAAAAGAACATTTGCAGTAGAGGAGATAAGATGCAGAATATGATGATAACTGTTTTGGCAGGAATTATTTTGGCAGCAGCCATCCGTCTGCGTAAAAAAAACAGAGAGCTTGGGCGGTTAAAGGAGCAGATTCATCAGGTGAAGGAGGAGACGAAAGCGCTGCAGGCTCAGGTACAGACCCTCCGGATAAGGATTTCCGATCAGGAATCTGCGGAGGACGAGCTGTGGGATTGTGCAAATACCATTCATCTGTATGCAGCACTTTCTAAAGAGGAAGCGAGGCAGCCGTCTTTCAGGGAAAAGCAGGAAGAGATTTTACAGGCAGATGTTTAAAATGTCTGCGGCTTCCTGAAGCGTGGATGTTTCCTTAAGAACTCTTTGCAGCGGTCTGGGCGGCACTGCTGCAGCTGCTCAGTGCATTTTTTATAAGTCGGGTTTGAAATAATCATTCTGGCCTGCGGCGCTCTTACGATTGTTCCGGACATCCCGGGAATAAAACAGGATAATGTATATCTGGTAAATGATATTCTCAGCCATTGTTCTTGCCTTTGGTTCCAGACCGGATACAGCCCTTTGGGAAACTCTGACAGAGAAAGAAGGGGGATATCGTATTGGAGACGGCCTTAAAGCAGGAGATGCAAAGAAAGCAATCTATGAAGTAACCAGATTGGCATTGGAGCTGTAGAAAATGTTATTGACATATGCCGTAAACAGAGTTATACTCCAAAATATAAATGGCATATGCCATAAACGAGCCGAAAGAGGTGAGTACGATGCCAAGGCCCAAAAAGTGCCGAAAGGTGTGCCAGATGCCGCAGATAAGGGAATTTCATCCTTTGGGCAGAGCCTGCGGTGATCCGGCAGTGATCCTGACTGTGGATGAATATGAGGCAATCCGCCTTATCGACAGACAGGGGTTTTCCCAGGAGGAATGCAGTGCCTATATGCAGGTTGCCAGAACTACGGTTCAGCTTATCTATAATTCCGCCCGGAAAAAGATAGCAGAGGCACTGGTAGAGGGACGGGTTCTGCGCATTGAGGGCGGGGACTATCAGCTTTGCAGCGGAGAAGAAGAGTACTGCGGCTGCGGAGGCTGTAAAAAACACCGTCTGGGCTGTGCACAAAAGCTGACGAAGGAGGAAAAAAGGATGAAAATCGCAGTTCCGTTGGATGAAAACAGACAGGATGTGTGTATTGTTTTGGCCCGCGCACCCTATTTCCTGTTCCGTGAAAACGGCAGGGATACAATCGTGGAAAATCCGGCAGCCAAAGCATTGGGAGGCGCAGGGATTCAGGCAGCGCAGTTTCTGGTGGACAGCCGTATCGATACTCTGCTTACAGTCCGCTGCGGAGAGAATGCGGCAGAGGTCTTTAAGGCCGCAGGTATAAAAATTTATAAATCCGCAAATAAAGCCGCTGCGGATGATCTGGCTGCATTGGAGGAGGGAAGGCTTGAGGAGCTGACTCACTTCCACGGCGGCTACCATGGTGTACAATGAAAATCGCCTGCTTGAGCGGCAAGGGCGGTGCGGGGAAAACTCTGGCTGCAGTGAATCTTGCAACAGCAGCCGGAAATGCAGTATATATTGACTGTGATGTGGAAGAGCCCAACGGACATTTATTTCTGAAGCCCGATCGGACAGAGGAGGTAACAGTAAGCGCTCTTTTGCCGGAGTTCGATCCCGGCCGCTGCACCGGCTGTAAAAAATGCGTGGAATTCTGCCGCTTCCATGCTCTGATGTATATCAGGGAAAAACCCATGGTATTTTCTGAGGTCTGCCACAGCTGCGGCGGCTGCAGTCTGGTTTGCCCGGAAAATGCTGTTACAGAAAGAGAAAAGCCGGTTGGAAGGCTGCAAATCGGGATGGCGGGAGATGTGAAAACAGTGACCGGTATTTTAAATCCCGGAGAGGCGTCAGGCATCCCTGTTATTCGGGAAGCGCTTAAACAGGCAGAGGGGCTGACGATTATAGACGGCCCTCCCGGAAGCGCCTGCAGTGTGATGGAAAGTGTGATGGATGCGGACTTCTGTATTCTTGTGGCAGAGCCTACAGCCTTTGGCTTTCACAATTTCCAGATGGTTTATGAGCTTGTGACTCTGTTGGGGAGAAAATGCGGCGTTATTATCAATAAAGAAGAGACTCCCTATGAACCGCTGGAGGATTTTTGCAGGGAGCATGATCTTAAAATACTGTGCCGTATCCCCTATTCTCCCAGGATCGGAGCCATGGCGGCAGCAGGAGAACTCGTTTCCCGAAAAGACCCTGAGCTTGGCAGACTGTTTGCAGATGTGCTGAAGCAGATTGGAGGTGTCTTATGAAACATCTTTTGATCCTCAGCGGAAAGGGAGGCACTGGAAAGACTACCACCGCAGCGGCTTTTATTCATTTTTCTCAGACAAGGGCAATGGCAGACTGCGATGTGGATGCGCCTAACCTTCATCTGGTAGCGGCTCCTCCGGTTTCTCCGGAAATTTCCGAATTTCTGGGAGGGGAGAAGGCTGTGGTTGATCCTGATAAATGTGTTGGCTGCGGGATCTGTGCGTCCCACTGCCGGTTTAATGCTCTTGAAAAGGAAGAGGGAAGATATCGGGTAAATGAATATGCCTGCGAGGGCTGCGGTGTGTGCGCTTATGTATGTCCCCAAAAGGCAGTGTATCTTGCGGAGGATGTGGCAGGCAGAAAGGAACTGTATCTGGGCGAGAGGATATTTTCTACGGCTGTTTTGAAAATGGGCCGGGGAAATTCCGGAAAGCTGGTAACAGATGTGAAGATGGCCATGCTGAAGCATGCTCCGGAAACGGAACTGGCCATTATTGACGGATCTCCCGGCATTGGATGCCCGGTGATTGCGTCTGTCAGCGGAATGGATCTGGTGCTTATAGTGGCAGAACCCAGCCAGTCGGGAATCAGCGATTTGAAACGGCTGGTAAAAACCGCCAGAACATTTCAGGCAAGTTTGGCAGTCTGTGTCAATAAATGGGATGTAAGTCCGGAACATGCGCGGGATATAAAGGAGTTCTGCAAAGAAGAGGATATTCCGTTTGCAGGCGTGATTCCCTATGATAAAAACGTATCATTGGCAGTGAATGCAGGAAAAAGCATTGCAGATATAGACTGCCCTGCCAGAGATGCGTTAAAAAATATATTTGAAACTGTAAACCAGATCTTAAAGAAAGATGAAAAAGGAGTAAGATGATTATGAAAATTGCAGTAGCAGCTATGGGCAGCGAGGTTGCCGGACATTTTGGACATTGTGAGAACTTTATCTTTTTTGATGCAGAGGACGGTAAGATTGTGGCTGAAAATTCCGTCCCCAATCCGGGCCACCGTCCCGGCTTTCTGCCGAATTTCCTGGCTGATAACGGAGCCCAGGTAATTATCTCCGGCGGAATGGGCGGAGGAGCTGTAGATATCTTTAATGAGCGCGGTGTAGAGGTGATTGTAGGTGTTCAGGGTGACGCCAGAACTGCAGTAGAAACCTATCTTCGGGGCGAGCTGATTTCTACCGGATCGATCTGCCACAATCATGAGCATGCAGATGAGTGCGGCGAGCATCACTAAAGATTGAAAAATGATTCTCCGCCTATTGACATTTTTATACAAATATTGCAAACTATAATAAGTAGTTTCTAAAACTATATTATAGGGCGGAGGAATTAGATGTGGTACAGATTATAACGGATTCTTCTGTGATGTATACAGAAGATGAGGCAAAAGCAATGGGGTTTGAGGCAATTCCCCTGTGCATACATATAGGAGATCTGGAAGGCCGGGATCTTCAGATTGATATGGAGGAATTTTACCGGCGTATTCAGGAAGGGCAGGTTCCCAGATCCTCTCAGCCTCCCATCGGGGAGGTGCTGGATGCATATGCCAGATATCCGCAGGATGAGATTGTCCATATTTCCATAGCAGAAGGCCTTTCCGGCACCTATCACGGAGCATGCAGCGCCAGAGAAATGACAGAAAACCCTGAGCGGATTACGGTGTTCAACAGCAGAACTCTGTGCGGGCCTCATCGATATATGACAGAACAGGCGCAGAAGATGAAGGAAGAGGGAAGAAGTGCTTCTGAGATTCTGGAATGGTTAAAGGAGGCTGCCCAAAAGACAGAGTCCTTTTTGATCCCGCAGGACTTTTCCTTTTTAAAGAGAGGCGGAAGGCTGACTCCCGTTGCAGCGGCCCTTGGTTCTGTTTTGAAATTAAAGCCGGTTATGAAGCTGACGGAGGATGGAACCAGAATTGACAATTTTTTTGTAAAGCGTACCATGTCTGCCGCTGTAAAAGGAATTATGGAGTACATGAAACAGAAGGACATCGGGCAGAACCATATTTTATATATTGTCCATGCTGCGGCGAAAAAAGAGGCGGAGAATATCCGTACTATGTTTGAAACCGCATTTGCAGGTCTGGAAATTCATATACTGGAGCTGAGTCCGGTGTTCGTGGCTCAGGGAGGGCCGAAGTGTGTGGCAATTCAATATATTCACCGTTAAATTTTGAATGTATTTGTACCGGTATATAAAAACTCCTGGCTGATTACCCTGTACGGGATCAGTCAGGAGTTTTTAGTTTACAGATCCAGCTTTAAATCGCCGTCCTTAATCCAGCCCATTTTCCGAAGCGCTTCTCCGAAAATAAAGGTCAATACAGCGGGGAGGAGGAAGCAGACGAAAAGGATTCCCAGCCACATACTGGTTCCGCCTCCCATGGCAGTGTAGATTCCGATGGGGCCTACCAGGCCGCAGGTTCCCATTCCTGAACCGGCAGGTATATTTTCCAGATGGAATACCATAGTGGCGATAGGGCCTGTGATCATGGATGCAAGTGTGGGGGGAATCCAGATCCGGGGATTTAAAACAATATTTCCCATTTGAAGCATGCTGGTTCCCAGCCCCTGAGCCATCAGGCCGCCGATTTTATTTTCCCGGTAACTCATAACGGCGAAGCCGATCATCTGTGCGCAGCAGCCTGCGGTAGCGGCGCCCCCGGCCAGACCATCCAGAGAAAGGGCAATACAGATGGCTGCGCTGCTGATGGGAAGGGTTAACGCGACGCCGATGAGGGCAGAAACGAGGATTCCCATGATAAAGGGCTGCATTTCTGTAGCAGTTTTTACAAGATTGCCGAACCAGCTCATAAAGCCTGCCACCCCCGGTCCTACGAACTGTGCTACCAGCACGCCGGAGATGATAGTAACTCCCGGAGTGACCAGAATATCCAGACGGGTTTCTTTTGACACGATTTTTCCCAGCTCTGCGGCTGCGATAGTAGCTACCAGAGCGCCTACAGGCCCTCCCAGGGCGTTTCCGGCAATACCTACGGTTGCGGCGGAAAAGAGGACAAGCTGGGGAGCTTTTAAGGCATGGGCAATGGCAATACCCAGAGCCGCGCCGGTAGCGCTTTTGGCATAGTCTGCGATTACATTAAAAATTTCAATGTGGAACTGCTGTCCAAGAGTTCCGAAAATGGTGCCGATCAGAAGGGAAGCAAAAAGGCCGAAGGCCATGGCTCCCAAGGCATCAATCAGATAGGTCTGGACGGTGATGCTGACATTTTTCCGTTTAAGGAAATCCTTGATACTGGCTGCTGACATAATAGATTCTCCCTTTTTTCTGCTGCCGGAGCCAAAATCACAGGGAAATCCTGCAGATGTCGGTTCCAGGCAAGGTTTGCTAGGGATTTTATCACATATTTACGAAATTGCAAGGATTTTGAAGAATTTCACAAGAGATTGTTAAGAAAATAACAAAAAAATACCTCCCTGAATGACAGGCAAAACAGCTCTGTGAATCAGGGAGGTATTTATATAAGAATTACTCTGCCTTTGTTGTTTCTGCTTCCTTTATTTCTGTAAGGGTTTCGGCAGAAGCTTCTTTTGTCTCAGAATCTGCCTGGGGAAGTACGTCTACGCGGTTTACCTCCATATAAATTCCGGGCATGGAACGGGTCATGGCTTCTGTGTGGCTTACTACACATACGTCGCCTTCCTGAAGCTTCTCAATGTCGTCCACACTGTCTTTGCTGATCATAAACTGATTTCCGTCAGCCTGCTCAAAGAGCACATTTTCTTCTTCGATGGCCTGTACGGTACCGATGGAATCCTGATAGGTATCATCTGCAGTGCGGATGGAATATACCTGAGGAAGCTGTCCGGGAAGGGACATGGTCATAACCATGGAATGGCTGATCACATAGGTTTCTCCGTCCTTTAATTCTTCCGGTAAAACAGTGAAGTCGCTGATATTGCAGATAAAATCTCCGTGGGTATCATTGTGGAAGACCAGCCTGCCGTCTTCTGCAAATTCACTGTCTTTTACATAAACAGCTTCTGTGCGGACTACGTCCTCGGCCAGAGCCTCTGTTTCTGATCCGCCGGTTTCCGGCGCTGCAGTAGTTTCTTCAGTCTCATCAGGTTTGGCTTCTGTAGAAGGAGCCTGTGTTTCTGTCTGAGGAGCAGATGTAGAGGCTGTCTGGGAACTGCCGCATCCGTTTAATAACATGGTTGCTGTGATAGCTGCCATAGCTGCTGTGGTGATAAATCTCTTTTTCATAATTAAAATCTCCTTTTGAGTTTGTTTTCTTTTTACATGTATGATTATAGCGGATAGATATTACAAAAACGATCACTTTCTTTTGACTATTTTATAATAATTTCTGACTTTTTTGTTAAGGAGGAGGGGAAATATTAAAAAATGATAGGGAAATCTGGTTTACAACCCCTTCCAATGTGATAAAATAAGGAATGATTTTGCAATGGAAGGAGCCTTGGGCTTATGATAAAAAAGAGAGATGAAATACCGGCGGAAGCCACCTGGAAGCTGGAGGATATGGTAGAGAATAGGGAAGCGTGGGAGAAGCTGTATGAAGAAGCGGTCCGGGAAACAGACCGCTATCAGGAGTTTAAGGGAACACTGGGACGGTCGGCGGATCGGCTTTTTGAGGGGCTTTCATTTGATGATTCTATTTCACAGAAAATAGAACGGCTGTATGTATATGCCAGAATGCGTTCCGATGAGGACACGGCGGGACAGCAGGCCCAGGATATGTTTTCCAGAGCCCAGAACCTGTCTTTTCGGGCAGGAGAGCTGTCGTCCTATATGGTGCCGGAGATTCTTTCAATCCCGGATGAACAGCTGGAAGCGTTTCAGAGGGAGAAAAAGGAGCTTGGGCTGTATGGCAGGCTGTTAAGCCAGCTGCTTAAGAGAAAGACCCATACGCTTTCCGATGAGCTGGAGGCGCTTCTGGCTGCTTCTCAGGAGGCCACGCAGGGGGGAGCACAGGTATTCCGTATGTTTAATAATGCAGATGTGCGCTTTCCATCCATTACCGGGGAGGATGGGAGAGAGCTTCCTGTAACCCATGGAACCTATATTTCCCTGATGGAGCATCCAGACCGCAGGATACGCAGGGAGGCATTTCAAAGTTTGTATAGTGTATACAGACAATATTCAAACACCCTGGCAGCTGCTTTTGGCGCAAATGTGAAGCAGGCTGTATTTTATGCCAAAGCACGAAAGTATACCTCCAGCCGGGAATATTATCTGAGTTCGAATGAGGTGCCTGAAGGGGTGTATGACCGTCTGGTGTCATCGGTGAGGAAGAGCCTTCCTCTTATGCACCGCTACATGTCCCTGAGAAAGAGGCTTCTTGGGGTGGATGAGCTTCATATGTATGACGTTTATGTTCCTCTTACATCACAGGGGAATACACATTATACCTTTGAAGAGGCAAAGAAAATAGTGAAGGAGGGACTGGCTCCACTGGGGGAGGAATATCTGTCCCTGCTTGAGACAGGCTTTGAGGGCCGCTGGATTGATGTATATGAAAATGAAGGAAAGAGAAGCGGAGCTTATTCCTGGGGGATTTACGGCTGCCATCCCTATGTGCTGTTAAATTTCCACGGCACTTTAAATGATGTATTTACACTGGCTCACGAGATGGGGCACGCCATTCATACCTGGTATTCCAATGAAAACCAGCCCTATGTCTATGCAGGCTATAAGATTTTTGTGGCAGAGGTAGCGTCTACCTGCAATGAGGCCCTTCTGATCCGCTATCTGCTGAAGCAGTGTAAAGAAAAGAAGGAACGGGCGTATTTGTTAAACCATTTTCTGGAAAGCTTCCGGGCAACTCTGTTCCGTCAGACCATGTTTGCGGAATTTGAAAAGACAGTTCATGAGCTGGGAGCAGCGGGAGAGAGCTTGACTTCTGAAAAGCTGTGCGGAATTTACCAGAAATTAAATGAGGATTATTTTGGGCCGGATATGGTTTCTGATTCGGAAATTGGTTATGAATGGGAAAGGATTCCCCATTTTTATACACCTTTTTATGTATATCAGTACGCAACCGGTTTTTCGGCTGCCGTTGCCATCAGCCGCCGGATCATGGAAGGGGAGCCGGGGATTTTAGAGGGCTATAAGCGGTTTTTAAGCGGAGGCTGCAGTATGGAGCCGGTGGAGCTTTTAAAGCTGTGCGGCGTGGATATGTCTGAGAGCAGGCCGGTGGATCAGGCAATGGAGTTCTTTGGAGAGCTTCTGGATGAATTTGAGGTATGCATGAAATGACAATGGACCGGACGGAAGGTGATTTAAAGTAAGGGTAAATTTGGAAACAGGAGGAATGTATTATGTTGGGAACCATTGCAAATACCGGCGCAATTCTCACGGGCTGCGTAGTGGGAAGCACCTTAAAGAAGGGAATCGGAGAAAAGTATAAAACTGTGATGATGGATTCCATGGGGCTGGCAGCCACAGCCCTTGGAATCAATTCCATTGCAGAAGCCATGCCTGAATCACAGTATCATGTGCTTTTTATTGTAAGTCTGGCCCTGGGCGGCCTGATCGGTACAGGGCTTGATCTGGAGGCTGTTTTTGACCGGGCTGTGGGAAGGATTTCCGGCAGCTCTGAGCTGTCTAAGGGACTGTCCACAGCGATCCTGCTGTTCTGTGCAGGCACGCTTTCGATTCTGGGGCCCATGCAGAGCGCCCTTCTGGGAGATAATACCTTCCTTTATACCAATGCTGTTCTGGACGGAATTACTTCTACGGTACTCAGCTCTGCCTTTGGCTTCGGTATCGCCATTGCGGCAGCGGTGCTTTTTTGCTGGCAGGGGAGTATCTATCTGCTGGCAAGTGTGATTGAACCCTTTATTACAGACGCTCTGATGACGGAAATCAGTCTGGTAGGCGGAATTTTGATTTTAAGCAGTGGTCTGGGCATACTGGGAATCAAACAGATCCGTACATTGAATCTGCTCCCGGCCCTTCTGGTTCCGCCTGTGGTAATTGCCCTTCTGACAGCAGTGGGGCTTGGATGAGGAGTACATATGCCGATTGGAGGATGATAAAATATGAACTGGAACTTTTACTTTTCCGGTATTTTATATGCAAAGATACGGGAAGAAACGGAAGCTCTGACGGCCCGGATTCTGGATATTGAAACAGGAAATCTGGGCGAAGAAAGACCTTTCGGAGAAAAGGAAAATGTATTTTTACAGAAGCTGTGCAGCCGCAGCATCGCAGGCTTTTTTGAAAAGAAAGCAGCTTATGAGGAGAAAATTGCACAGGAGCCGGAAGTCTTTACTCTGGACGGGGAACGGTTTACAAACCGCCGGAGCGAGTCCTATATCCAGAGAGATAAGAAATTTCCAATGGACTTATTTTATGAAAATGGAAAAATCTGGGCAGTTTTAATGAGTGGACGCGATTATACCGGCATTCTGGTAAAAGAGGGTATGGAAGAGAATACGGTTCTGAAAATCTGGGATGAGGTATATCCTGACAGGCAGTGTTTTGGCGTCCGGTTTCTGGGAACAGAGTTTGTAAAGACCAGGGACGGGGAAATGCTGGCTTCGGATGTATATCTTCCCTCAGAGGGACAGCGTTTTCCCACGGTTCTGATCCGTACCCCTTATGGTAAATCAAGAGGGTTGGAAGGATATTACCGCTTTGTCCAGAGAGGCTATGCAGTGGTGATTCAGGATGTAAGAGGACGGGAGGACAGTACAGGGGAATGGATGCCCCAGTATTATGAAATTGAAGATGGAGATGATGCCTTAAACTGGATTGCTGCCCAGTCCTGGAGCGACGGGAGTGTGGGAATGACCGGAGGCTCCTATCTGGGATATGTTCAGTGGGCTGCTGCTGCCAGCGGAAATCCTCATCTGAAGGCCATGCTTTCCAGCGTATGTGCCGGAAGCGCCTTTGTAGACCTTCCAAGAAGGGGCGGCTGCTTTGACTCAGGCATGCTGGCATGGTGCTTTGCTGTGTCAGAGCAGAGGATGCGTCCGGATCTTATGGAACAGGAGAACTGGGATGAGATTCTGGATATCCGTCCCATTGAGGATATTCCGAAAAAGGCTCTGGGGCGGGAGTTGCCCTTTCTGACAGAATGGCTGAGGCATAAGGATATGGACGAATTCTGGAAAAAGGGAAACTGGCATCTCAACTATAAGGGCGGACCGGTTCCTGCGCTGATCATGTCCGGCTGGTTTGATGATAACGGAATGGGAACCTCAGAGGCTCTGGAGCTGGTAAAGGACTGGCCTGAGGGAACCTGGAAGGCAGTGCTCGGTTCATGGAAGCACAGCGGCAATGCAGACTATGATCTCCACGGTATTCATATGGGGCCGGATGCCCTGCGCTATGATATGGATATCCTCTGTATGAAGTGGCTGGAGCATTTTTTAAAGGGAATAGAGAATGGCATTGAGAGGACGCCTGCGCTGGAATATTATACTCTGGGTGATAATACCTGGAAAAACGGGCAGTGCTGGCCGCCGGCCAATACAGAAGAAGCAATCCTTTACCTGAACGGAGCAGAGGACGATTCAGCTGCCGGAAATGGAGCCGCCTGCGGTCAGGGAAGCCTGAGCTTTAGGGCTCCTGAAACAGGTGGAAGGGATTCCTATTTTTATGATCCCGGAAATCCGTCCGTACATATTATAGATATGTCTGAAAATGAACTGGAGGTTCCGGAGGACTATACGGTGATCGAACGGCGGGAGGATATGCTTTCCTATACCACAGAGCCCTTTAAGGAGCCCTTTACGATTACGGGCGAACTGGCGGTGAAGCTGTATGTTTCCTGTGACTGTCTTGATACAGATTTTATGGTCCGAATTACAGATGTAGATGAAACAGGGCGGTCCATTAAGCTGGCGGATGGTGTTTTATGTGCAAAATACAGAAATGGCTTTGAACAGGCTGAGTATCTTAAGCCGGATCAGATTTATCCTGTTACTATCCGCACCACCAAAATATCCAATACGTTTCTTCCAGGCCACAGCCTTCGGCTGACGGTTACATCCAGTGGTAAAAACTTCATTTTCCCCAACAGCAACACAGAAGATGGCTTTGACAGCACTCGTATGGAAAAAGCCCATGTCACGGTACACCGGGGAGCACAGACGCCGTCCGCAGCGGTGATGATGAGAGAGAAGGACTGAGGGAAAGGACAGGGCGTTTCGGGGAAAATGGGTACTGTTCAGACGGTGAAAACTATGATAGAATTATAACATATCACAAGATAAGAGGAGGATATTATGATCCGTCAGTTAATTGAAAAAATACAAAAAACCAAGGCGCCGATCTGCGTAGGCTTAGATCCCATGCTTTCCTACGTTCCGGAGCATATCCAGGCGGCTGCTTTTGAGCAGTACGGCGAGACATTAGAGGGAGCGGCAGAGGCAATCTGGCAGTTTAATAAGGAAATTGTAGATCATACCTTTGATCTGATCCCGGCTGTTAAGCCTCAGATTGCCATGTATGAGCAGTTTGGTATTGAGGGCTTAAAGGTATATAAGAGAACTGTAGACTACTGTAAGGAAAAGGGGCTGGTTGTAATCGGCGATGCAAAGAGAGGCGACATCGGCTCTACCTCCGCAGCCTATGCCACCGGTCATATCGGAAGCGTACAGGTAGGCTCTAAAACCTACAGCAGCTTTGACACAGATTTCCTTACGGTAAACCCATATCTGGGCACAGACGGTGTAAAACCATTTGTAGACGTATGCAACAGCCATGACAGAGGCCTTTTCGTTCTGGTAAAGACCTCCAATCCTTCCAGCGGCGAGTTTCAGGACCGCTTGATCGACGGACGTCCGCTTTACGAGTGGGTGGCAGAGAAGGTAGTAGAGTGGGGCAATGCTTCCATGGACGGAGATTACAGCAATGTAGGCGCAGTAGTAGGAGCAACCTATCCGGAGATGAGCCGTATTTTAAGAAATCTCATGCCTCATACCTATTTCCTGGTACCGGGCTACGGCGCTCAGGGAGGTACTGCTGAAGACTTAAAGCACTGCTTTAATAAAGACGGTTTAGGAGCCGTTGTAAATTCCTCCAGAGGTATTATTGCGGCCTACAAGCAGGAAAAATATAAAAAGTTCGGTACAGAGCATTTTGCAGAGGCATCCAGACAGGCTGTGATGGATATGGTGGCAGATATTAACAGCGTACTGTAAGATGAATTACGGCATCAGGACGGAAATGGAAATAGGAGAATGTTCATGGCAAAGTTAAAGATGACAGCCTCTGTGGTTTCACAGGCACAGCTGGCTGAAGGTATTTATGATTTAAGACTGAAGGCCCCGGAGATTGCGTCACAGGCAGCGGCAGGACAGTTTGTATCCGTCTATTCCAAAGACGGCTCCCGTCTGCTTCCAAGACCCATCAGCCTCTGCGGAATCGACAAAGAGGCCGGACAGCTGCGTCTGGTATACAGAGTAGCAGGGGCAGGCACAGAAGAGTTTTCTGCATTGAAGGCAGGGGATACGGTCGATATCCTGGGGCCTCTGGGAAATGGCTTTTCTCTTCTGGAAGGGAAAAAAGCCTTCCTGATCGGCGGCGGTATCGGTATTCCTCCTATGCTGCAGCTGGCAAAGGAGCTGTGTGCGCTGAATGGTTCTGAAATGGTTCAGTCTGTGATCGGCTATCGCGACAGCCAGCTGTTTTTGAAGGATGAATTTGAAGCTTACGGTTCGGTTTATACTGCTACAGAGGATGGAAGCCGGGGAACAAAGGGGAATGTGCTGGATGCAATCCGCGAAAATGGACTTACTGCAGATGTGATTTATGCCTGCGGTCCGACCCCTATGCTTCGCGCCTTAAAGGCATATGCGGCAGAGAACAACATTCAGTGCTGGATTTCTCTGGAGGAGAAGATGGCCTGCGGTGTGGGCGCCTGTCTTGCCTGTGTCTGCCAGTCTAAGGAAAAGGACGAGCATTCTCAGGTGCACAATAAGCGTATCTGCAAGGACGGCCCTGTATTCCTGGCAGATGAGATTGAACTGTAAAGGAGGACGGCCCTGTGAATATGAGTGTAAATATCGCCGGAGTGGAATTTAAAAATCCGGTGATGGAAGCCTCCGGAACCTTTGGCTCCGGTATGGAATACAGTGAATTTGTAGATTTAAACCGTCTGGGCGCTGTTGTTACAAAAGGCGTGGCAAATGTACCCTGGCCCGGAAATCCCACTCCCAGAATCGCGGAGACCTACGGCGGTATGATCAATGCCATTGGTCTGCAGAATCCGGGAATTGACGTATTTGCAAAGCGTGATATTCCATTTTTGAAGAAATACGATACAAAAATTATTGTGAATGTCTGCGGCCGTTCCACAGAGGACTACATTGAGGTAGTAGAGCGTCTGGGAGAAGAGCCGGTGGATATGCTGGAGATCAACATTTCCTGCCCCAATGTAAAAGAGGGGGGAATTGCTTTCGGTCAGGACCCAAAGGCGGTTGAGGCGATTACAAAGGCAGTAAAGGCTCATGCAAAGCAGCCGATTATTATGAAGCTCAGTCCCAATGTGACAGATATTACCGTGATGGCAAAGGCTGCTGAGGCAGGCGGTGCAGATGCGATTTCCCTGATCAATACCATAACGGGAATGAAGATTGACGTGGAGCGCCGTACCTTTGCCGTAGCCAACAAAACAGGCGGACTTTCCGGCCCTGCTATCAAGCCGGTGGCAGTGCGTATGGTGTATCAGGCAGCTAATGCGGTTAAGCTCCCCATTATTGGAATGGGCGGTATTGCCAATGCAGCGGATGCTCTGGAGTTTATTCTGGCAGGTGCTACGGCTGTAGCCATTGGAACAGCCAATTTCCACAATCCATATGCAACTGTGGAGACCGTAGACGGTATCCGGGCATATATGGAACGCCACGGAATAGAGGATATAAAAGAACTGATCGGCGCTGTGAAATAAGCAGCCGAAGCAGGGATAGAAACGATGACGAAAGCCCGCGGGAGTCAGAATCCGGCGGGCTTTCACTGACAGACGCTTTTACAGGGGGGAAGCAGCACTCGAAAGGAGAAGGGCATGGACAATCAGAGATATAACGTACTTTTTATACAGACAGATCAATGGTCTCAGAATTTTATGGGGTATAGAGGATGCAGTGAAATTATGACTCCCACCATTGACCAGCTGGCAAGAGACGGGGTGATTTATACAAACTGCTACAGCACCTGTCCGGTATGTATACCGGCCAGACGGAGTCTGATGACAGGTATGAGCCCCAGAAGCCATGGTGACAGGGTATACAGCGACCGGATGAAGATGCCGGAAGCGAAAACACTGGCCCAGGCATTTTCGGATGCCGGATATCAGACTGTGGCAGTGGGAAAGCTTCATGTGTATCCCCAGAGAAACCGTATTGGTTTTAATGAGGTGATTCTTCAGGAAGAGGGACGCTATGAATTTGGCGTTCTGGACGATTATCAGATATGGCTGGCGGAAAACGGAGCGGTAGGGCAGGAGTTTTCTCATGCTATGGGAAATAATACATATTATACGACTCCATGGCCCCTTGAAAGACGGATGCATCCTACCGTGTGGACTACGGCACAGATGGTGCGGCAGATTCAAAGGAGAGATCCTACACGTCCTTCCTTCTTTTATCTGTCCTATCAGTTTCCACATCCGCCGTTGGTTCCGCTGAAGGAATATCTGGATATGTATAAAGACGAGGATATTACTCTGCCGCCAGCAGGAGACTGGGTTGACGACAGCTTTATCATGAAGGAAATGACAGAATCCGGCAGGCATTACAGCGACAGAGAGATAAAGCTGGCAAAGAAAGCCTATTTTGCCCAGTGTACTCTGATTGATCATCAGATTCGTCTGGTACTGGGAGCGCTGAGGGAAAATGGAATACTGGATAATACACTGATTGTGTTTGCCAGCGACCATGGGGAAATGCTGTTCCAGCATAAGATGGCGGGGAAACGCAGTTTTTATGAAAATTCATCCCATATACCGCTGCTCTTTTCAGGAAAGCCTGTAGCTTCCCTGAGGGGAAAGAAGGATACGCGTCTGGCCTGTCTGGAGGATATTATGCCTACCCTTCTGGAATTCTGCAAAATTCCGGTGCCGGATACGTCAGAAGGGGAAAATCTGTTTGGTGAGAGAAAGCGTCAGGTTCTGTTTGGAGAAATAAGCGAGGGGCCAAGAGCTACGCGCATGATCCATGACGGACGCTTTAAACTCATTTATTATCCATGGGGAAACAGGATTCAGCTCTTTGATCTTGAACAGGACCCAATGGAAATGAAAGATCTGTCAGGGAGGTCTGAGGTAAGGCAGATACAGGAAGCGCTGGAAAAGGAACTGATGCAGCAGCTGTACGGAGAAGATGTAAACTGGATTTCGGACGGAAAACTGACAGGCGTAGAGGCGCCGAAATACAGAGAAAAGGCAGATTATGGTTTTTCCAATCAGAGGGGGCTTCACTGGCCGGTGGTTATGCCTGTTTCAAAGGATTCGGCTGGAAGCTGACAGGAATGATAAAATAAAAATGATCCATACTAGTCATAAACAGGAGGAACCCAACATGAAATTCAGTGAAATGCCCTATGAACGGATTGATTTTGATGCCGCCAAAGAGGAGCTTTCCTCTATTATAAAGGCTTTTCAGGAAGCCGGTACGCCTCAGGAACAGATGGAGGTCCACAGACGCTACTATAAGCTGATGGGCCGCATCAAAACCCAGGCTACTCTGGCGGAAATCCGTCACAGTATTGATACCACAGATCCCTTTTATGAGGAAGAGAAAACGTATTATGACCAGGAAATGCCCGCATTTTCCAATCAGGAGGTGCAGTATAAGAAGCTCCTCTTTGCTTCTCCATACCGCAAGGAGCTGGAGCTGGTCATCGGCGGGCCTGCATTTAAAAATATTGAGCTTGCGGCAAAGTCTGTAAGCGAGGCAGTGATCCCTTTGATGCAGGAAGAAAATGCCCTTGTGACAGAGTACGAAAAACTGCTTGCCGGCGCAAAGATTGACTGGAAGGGAAAACTCCTTAATCTTTCCATGATGACGCCATATTTAAACCATGAGGATCGGGAAATCCGGAAAAAGGCGGCTGCAAAGGTGAATGCGTTTTATGAGGGGATTGCAGACCAGCTGGATGAACTGTATGATAAGCTGGTAAAAAACCGTACGGCGCAGGCAAAGAAGCTCGGCTTTGAGACCTATACAGATCTGGGCTACTGTCGTATGAACCGCAACAGCTACGGAAGAAAAGAGGTAGAGCAGTTCCGGGAGCAGATTAAAAAGGACTGGGTGCCCTTTGCGGAAAAAATGTGGGAAAACCGCAGGAAACGTCTGGGTCTTGACACCTTGTACCACATGGACGAGGGCTTAAGCTTTCCGGAGGGAAGTCCCAAACCAACGGGAACCCCGGAGGAAATCTTAAAGAGCGGGCAGAAAATGTATGAGGAATTATCCCCTGAAACCAGAGAATTTTTCGACTTTATGATGGAAGGGGATCTGTTTGATGTATTTGCCCGTCCCCATAAGCAGGTGGGAGGCTATATGACCTATCTGCCTGATTATCATGCTCCTTTTATTTTCGCCAACTTTAACGGAACCGCCGGGGATGTGGATGTAGTGACCCATGAGTGCGGCCATGCATTTCAGGGGTATATTTCAGGAAAAGATCCTATTATGGAGCATTCCGATATTACGATGGAAACGGCAGAAACCCATTCCATGTCTATGGAGTTTTTCACTAATCCGTGGATGGAGCAGTTCTTTGGCAGCAGGGCCGGGGATTTCTTAAAATCCCAGCTGGAGGATGCGGTAGTATTTATCCCCTATGGCAGTATGGTAGATGAATTTCAGCACATTGTATACGATCATCCGGAAATGACTCCGGCAGAGCGAAAGGATATCTGGAAAAAATTAGAAAAGCAGTACAAGCCCCACCTGACATATGAGGAGGAATCTTCCTTTTATTCAGAAGGCGGCTTCTGGCAGCGCCAGCACCATATTTACAGCTTCCCATTTTATTACATTGATTATGTAATTGCTCAGACGAATGCCTTTCAGTATAAGATCTGGATGCAGAAGGACTACAGAGCAGCCTGGAAAAGCTATCTGGCGTTTTGCGAAGCCAGTGCTTCAGACTTTTTTACCTGTATGTTAAAGGATGCAGGTCTGGATTCCCCCTTTGAGCCGGGAATCATCCGGCGGATTGCGGCAGAGTTGGAAGAAATTTATAATCAGATGGAAACAGATTATTTATAAGCGGGGTGATTTTGGCAGAAGATTCTGTGGCTAGCGGAATCTTCTGCTTTGCTGTATGCTTTTGGCAGAGTGTTTGTTTTGCAGAAAAGGGAAGGAGAAAAGAAGATTTCACATGAAAGAACGCAGAGAGGTATTAGATTATGGAATGACCTTTCAGGATGTGTATATAGATACGCCGTTTCACGATCCGAACTGGGTACTTCTTAGATATAAAAAGAATCGTAAAGCCTTTGCCTGGACGTATGAGAGAAATGGGACTATGTGGGTGAATGTAAAGGTTGATCCTCAATGGAGAGAATTTTGGAGAAAGGCATACCCTTCCATACAGCCGGGATACCATCAAAATAAGGAGCACTGGAATTCAATCCCTTTAGACGGGAGGATTCCGGATGAAATCATAAAGAGGATGATAGGGGAAAGCTATGATCTGATCGGTGGGGGAAAGAAGCAGTAAAATGATTCGATTTATAGTTAGCTTAAACAAAGCGTGCTTGACAAATGATAAAAATTATCATAAACTAACTTCGCAAGAATACAGATGAACGTCGTTTCAGAGTATGAGAAAGGACAAAGAAAAATGACACTGAAGCATTTGGAAATAGGAAAGAGTGCTGTCATAAAGGCAGTTGGCGGGGAAGGCGCTCTGCGCCAGCATTTTTTGGATATGGGGGTGATACCGGGAGCAGAGGTAACGGCTGTGAAGCTGGCGCCCATGGGAGATCCCATGCAGCTGCAGATCCACGGTTATGAGCTGACTCTGCGCCTGGATGATGCGGATCAGATCGAGATTGAACCCATTGACATCCGTACCCGCAGCCATGAGGGGGCAAAAAATATTAACAACAGTGTTCATCCCGGCCTGGGAGAGGATGGAAAATATCATGTGAAGGGAGAGGGAAATCCCCTTCCTGAGGGTGAAATTCTTACATATGCCCTGGTAGGCAACCAGAACTGCGGTAAAACCACTCTGTTTAACCAGCTTACCGGAGCCAATCAGCATGTGGGGAATTTCCCCGGCGTTACGGTAGACCGCAAGGATGGCCCCATCAGGGGGTATGCCAATACGCGGATTACGGATCTTCCGGGTATTTATTCTATGTCTCCCTATACAAATGAGGAGATCGTATCCAGAAACTTTGTGCTGGAGGACAGGCCGAAGGCGATCATCAATATTGTAGACGCTACCAATATTGAACGCAACCTGTATCTTACCATGCAGCTTCTGGAAATGGATGTTCCCATGGTAATTGCCTTAAATATGATGGATGAGATCACAGGAAACGGAGGCACCATTGATGTAAACGGGATTGAAGCCATGCTGGGAGTTCCGGTAGTACCGATTTCTGCGGCAAAAAATCAGGGTGTGGATGAGCTGGTAAAGCATGCAATTCACATTGCCAGATATCAGGAACGTCCGGGGCGTCAGGATTTTTGTGATGAAAATGAATTTGGCGGAGCCGTGCACAGAGGCATCCATGCGGTCTGCCATCTCATTGAGGATCATGCAAAGAGCGCGGGAATCCCGCTGCGATTTGCAGCCTCTAAGCTGATCGAAGGCGATACGCTGATTTTAAAGCAGTTAAAGCTGGATCAGAACGAAGAGGAAACCTTAGAGCACATCATTTTACAGATGGAAAAGGAACGGGGGCTTGACCGCAGCGCAGCCATGGCGGATATGCGTTTTTCCTTTATTGAACGGATCTGCGAAAAAACCGTGGTAAAGCCAAGAGAGAGCAGGGAGCATATCAGAAGCCGGAGAATTGATCAGGTTCTGACTGGAAAGTATACGGCGATCCCCTGTTTTATCGGAATTATGGCTGCGGTCTTTTACCTGACCTTTAATGTGATCGGAGCATGGCTTCAGGGGATTCTGGAAATAGGCATCACGGCTCTGACAGAGTGGGTGGACGGAGCTCTTACAGCAGCTCATGTAAATACGGTTCTTCACGGCCTTGTGATTGACGGTATCTTTTCCGGAGTAGGTTCTGTGCTTTCCTTCCTTCCGATTATTGTAACGCTGTTCTTTTTCCTGTCCATGATGGAAGACAGCGGATATATTGCAAGAGTTGCCTTCTTTATGGATAAGCTGCTGCGAAAGATCGGCCTTTCCGGCCGGAGCATCGTGCCTATGCTCATCGGTTTTGGCTGTACTGTTCCTGCAGTGATGGCGACCCGGACGCTTCCAAGCGAAAGGGACCGTAAGATGACCATTCTCTTAACACCCTTTATGAGCTGTACGGCAAAGCTTCCGATCTATGCCTTTTTTGTCAGCGCCTTTTTTCCGGGACATGGCGGCCTTATTATGACAGGCCTTTATATTCTGGGAATTCTGGTGGGTATTTTAGCGGCAGTCTTATTTAAGAGCACCCTATTTAAAGGGGAGGCGGTTCCTTTTGTAATGGAGCTTCCCAACTACCGTCTGCCGGGGGTTAAAAATGTAAGCCAGCTTTTATGGGAAAAGGCTAAGGATTTTCTGCAGAGGGCTTTTACCGTAATTCTGGTAGCTACGGTGGCTGTGTGGTTTTTGCAGAGCTTTGACTTCCAGTTTAATCTGGTAGAGGATTCATCGGGAAGTATCCTGGCTGTGATTTCCGGCTGGCTGGCTCCGCTGTTTGCGCCTCTGGGACTGGGGGACTGGCGGATCATTACCTCTCTTGTCAGCGGCTTTATGGCAAAAGAGAGCGTGGTATCTACTCTGGAAGTCCTCTTTGCAGGCGGGGTAGAGACAGCCCTTACCACATTGGCAGCAGCATCCCTTCTGGTGTTCTGCCTGCTCTATACGCCTTGTGTGGCAGCGATTGCCGCTGTGAAGCGTGAACTGGGCGGAAAATGGGCGGTTTTAGTTGTACTGTGGCAGTGCGGGATTGCGTGGATTGCGGCTATGATCGTTAAAATCATTGGAAATCTGATGGGAGTGATGTAAATGAATCCGTGGAATCTGGTAACTGGCCTTCTGGTATTTGCTTCTCTTGCAGCTGCGTTGAGGAAGCTATGGAAGGATAAGAAAAATGGAACAGGCGGCTGCTCCGGGAACTGTTCCGGCTGCAGCGGCTGCTGTGGACATTGAGAGAACGTATATGTGGGATCTGGGCTTGCCAGGTCCCATTTTTAGACAAAAGACAAGACGGGAGATGATACGACATGATGGGAAAAACACATATGATAGCCGGGATCGGGGCCGCTGTGCTGATCTCGCCCCCTGATACTATCGGCGGCTGCCTTCAGGCTCTTTTAGGAGGAGCTCTGGGTGGACTGATCTGCGATCTGGACGTACAGTCCAGCACTTACTGCCGGGATGCGCGGGTCGTGAGAAATACAGCCCTGCTTTTAGGGGCTGTGATCTTATTTTTAGACTGGAAATGGAGCACCGGAATCTGGGATCATATCGGTTCCCATCTGGGGAGCAGGCAGCTTCTTGGACTTGGGATTTTTCTGGTGATAACCATTGCAGGAAAGCTGTCCTCCCACAGAAGCTTTACCCATTCTTTCCTGGCACTGGGGTTTTTGATGGCTGCGTTTTACTTTCTGTATGCTCCGCTGATCCCCTATGTGGCAGCAGGCTTTCTTTCCCACATGTTTTTGGATCTGTTAAATAAAAAGCCGGTAGAAATTTTTTATCCATATAAAAAAGGTGTTTGCCTGCGGCTGTTTTCTGCGGATGGGCTGGCAAACAGGTTGATCTGCACCGTAAGCCTTGTTTTTGTTGTGGTTCAGATGTGGGATATTATGTGGAAGCTGGTTCTGGGCGCGGCAGGCCGTTTTTAAACTCTGGGCTTATCCATGGATGGTATGATTGTATGAGATTACGGATTTTAATGCGTTAGAAAATAAATTTCGTTTAATTTGATGTGTGACAATGATTCATACCTGTGCTACAATGTCATAACTGAAATCTGTAAGAATGGAAAGGAAATCTGCAATGGAACAGGATATGACAAAAGGAAGCCCTTTTCGGGTTCTGATCATGTTTACACTGCCTCTTGCAATTGGAAATATTTTCCAGCAGCTTTACAACATGGCAGATACCATCATTGTGGGGCGCTATGTGGGTGCGGATGCGCTTGCAGCAGTAGGATCAACGGGAACCGTGATGTTTTTATTAAACGGCTTTGCACAGGGCATTACAGCCGGATTTGCCGTGCTGACCTCCCAGCGCTACGGGGCAAAAAAGATGGACGGGGTAAGACAGAGCGTATCGAACGGTATCCTTCTTTCTCTGATCGGCGCCATTGGCTTTACGGCAGCCAGCCTTTTATTTATGCGTCCCTTGCTGCATCTGATGAATACGCCGGAAAACATTTTTGCGCAGGCTTATGAGTATATTTCCCTTATCAGCCTGGGAATGGTGGCCAATGTATTTTATAACCTGTTTTCTTCCTATCTGAGAGCTGTGGGAAACAGCCGTATGCCTCTTGTTTTTCTGGTGCTGTCGGCCTGTTTAAACGTAGTGCTGGATCTGATTCTGATCATCAACTTTAAAATGGGAGTAGCCGGAGCTGCCTGGGCGACTAACCTGTCTCAGGCAATTTCTGCTGTATTATGTGCAGTCTACATCTATAAAAAGGTGCCGGCCCTGATGCCGGAAAAGCGCCACTGGCGATTCCACAAGGGCGATACCCGCTATCAGCTGGCTACGGGGATTCCCATGGCGCTGCAGTTTGCCATTACCTCCTCGGGAACCATGGTGATGCAGTCAGCGATTAATCTGTTTGGCTCTGAGGCGGTGGCCGCCTACACGGCAGCCGGAAAAATCCATGGCCTGCTGACCCAGGGAATGGTAGCTATGGGGCAGACGATGGCTGTATACAGCGGCCAGAATTACGGAAAAGGTGATGCAGGACGAATTCGCCAGGGTGTCCGTGCGGCTTTGATCATTGAGGTAATCTATTCGGTGGCATCTGCAGTGGTCGTATCGGCAGCTCTGGGGCCAAGTCTGGGTCTGTTCTTCTCAGGGGAGGTAGATCTGGCGGCTATGATGCCCTGGGCCAGAACGTATACAACCATCTGTACCCTGTTTTATGTGCCTTTATGTACTATTTTTATCTTCCGAAATACCATGCAGGGCTGCGGATACGGCTTTCTGCCTATGATGGGCGGAGTGGTAGAGCTGGCAGCCCGTCTGATCGTAGCAGTGATCGCTATGGATATTCACAGCTATTGGCTGGCCTGCGCCTGCGATCCTGCCGCCTGGGTGGGAGCCGGTCTGTTTACAGGCATTTCCTATCTGTATATAATAAAGAAGATTGAGAAAAATCTGGGGAAGGGGACGGCAGTTCATAAATCATAAAAGTAAGATAACTTTAAGAATATCTGCACCTGCAAAAAACGGACGCGGCGGCTGTGATCACATGGCTGCTGCATCCGTTTTCCAGTTTGAGAGGGACATAGATATATTCACCTTGAACATAACGCCGCAGTTCTTTTGCCGGCGCGTTCGGAAGAATAAGCTGTGCATCACATTGCGAAATGTGCAAAATGACCTTCTGCTGTTTTTGAAGACATATAAAAAAGATAAAACTAATAAAAATAAATGTAAAACACAAGGAAATTCAAAAATAATTTCGACGAAAGCGATAAAAAATATGCATAAAATTTGTGCACTTCTTACAAAGTTACGCAAAACGTATCGTAAAATAGTCGGATAGTTTCGGATGAAAGGTTATGTTATACTTTATATATGACGAGGGAAATGTTTACGAACGGAGTGAAAAGACAGCCGATGAAGTCAAAAAAAATCACAATCAAAGATGTTGCAAAAGAGGCAGGCGTTTCAGTTGCAACTGTATCCAGAGCGCTTAATGGCTTGGGTGGAATTGGGAAGGAAACCAGAGATCATGTATTGGAAATTTGCGAACGCATGGCCTATGTACCCAGTACACTCGCCAGCGGATTGACGATGCGTCATACAAGAACGCTGGGGATTGTGGTGCCGGATATTACCAGTCCGTTTCATGCACAGCTGATGGTGCTTCTTACCAGCGAGGCACAGCAGTATGGTTATCAGGTGCTTCTCTGCAATAGTTTTCGGGATTATGAAACAGAGATGGAATATTTCAAGCTTCTGATCAGTAATCAGGTGGAGGGGATCCTGTTTTATCCTGTGGGAGATATGAGCTCCAAAAATCTGTATCAGTATATGCGGTACGTTCCGATCGTTTCATTAAATGAAATGCCGGATAACAGCCCGATTCCCTATGTGTGCGGTGATGAGCGCAAGGGTGGAAGTCTGGCAGCCGAACGCCTGATTCGGGGAGGATGTAAAAAAATTCTCTGCATTGGTATCAAGGAAGACCGTCTGGTTCATCGTTACCGGGTGGAAGGGATTATGGATGAGGCTAGACAGTGGGGAGCAGAGATTGAGGTCTACGAGAGTGATAAAAACTATAAAAGCAGTTTTGATCGTGGATATGGACAGGCAAGTGAACTGATACGGGAAAGCCTCAGGCCGGGAGGAGAGCCGCTTCCGGATGGCATCATTGCGGCCAGTGATGCAACAGCCAACGGAGTAATCAAGGCATGTATGGAATATGGAATAGCGATTCCTGACCAGATGTCAGTGATAGGTTTTGATGATATCAACGGTGCGGTTCCTGCAGTGGAACTGACGTCAGTGTCGATTTCACACAAGCTTCATGTGAAGCGTGCAATTAATCTTTTGATCCGTATGAAACGGGAACGTACCCTGAAGGAGCAGGAACGGGGGATAAAACTTCGACCGGCTTTGGTAGAACGAAGTTCCTGTCAGGCGGTCAGAGGCAGTGGCATATATAAACAATAGTTTTTTGGGGAACTGCAGACATACATCACAAGGAGGTACGAGTATATGGTTGATCTGAAACAGAAACCATTCTATCTGTCAGATGAAGATATCCGTTGGGTAGAAGAAACGATTGCATCCATGACGGATGAAGAAAAAATTGGGCAGCTGTTTATTATGCTGGATCGAAAAAAAGATTTTGATGAGACGAAAGAGATTTTTGATCGTTTTCATATCGGAGGATGCCGTTACAGCAATGAGCCGGCAGAAAAGATTTATGAACAGAACCGTTTTTATCAGGAACACAGCAAAATTCCGGTTTTAATCGCGTGCAACTGCGACAACGGCGGTGACGGAGCCTGCGGCGGAGGAACGTATGTAGCCACGGCGGCGGCATGTGGAGCTACGGATGATGACAGTACTGCTTACAGCGTAGGATATGTGAGCGGAAGAGAAGCTGCAGCTGTGGGATGCAACTGGGATTTTGGCCCGGTTTGTGATCTTCTTTATAACTGGCGCAATACGATCGTAAATACCAGAGCATATGGCAAGGATCCTGAACTGGTAATAAAAAATGCAAAGGCATATGTGAGAGGTGTCAGGGAAAGCGGACTTGCTGTCTGCTGCAAACATTTCCCAGGCGATGGAATTGAGGAACTGGATCAGCATCTTGTTATGGGTGTAAATACAATGGAGTGTGATGAGTGGGATTCTACTTTCGGTCATGTTTATAAGGAAATGATCGACAGCGGAATTCAGAGCATTATGGCGGGTCATATTGCGCTGCCGGAATACTCCAGAAAGCTTCGTCCGGGTATAAAGGATGAGGATATTATGCCGGCAACACTGGCGCCGGAACTGATCACGGATCTTCTGAGAGGTAAGCTTGGATTTAATGGACTTGTTCTTACGGATGCCTCCCATATGGCTGGAATGACAGCTGCTATGCCAAGAAGTCAGCAGGTGCCCGGAGCAATTGCAGCAGGCTGTGATATGTTCCTCTTCTTTAATGATATCGAAGAAGATTTTGGCTACATGATGGATGGTTATAGAAATGGAATCATCACAGAAGAGCGCCTTACAGATGCGCTGCGCCGTATTCTTGGATTAAAGGCTTCTTTAAAGCTTCACGAAAAGAAGAAGAAGGGTACGCTGATACCTGAAAAGGAGGGGCTTTCTGTTGTGGGATGTGCAGAACATCTTGCTATGGCAGCAGAAGCAGCTAAAAAGAGTATCACCCTTGTAAAAGATACTCAGCACAATCTTCCTGTTACACCAAAAACTCATAAGAGAGCATATGCTTTTGTAATCAGCAGTCCACCTATCTCACGTAAAAACCAGCATGATCCTGTAAAGCAGCTGGTAAAGGAGGAGATGGAGAGGTTTGGTTATGAAACCACCATGCATGAAAGCTATTATGATCTAGTATTGGATGATGGCATTACAAAAGAAACTGAGCTGCGTTCCGTGATAATCGGAAAGGTAGAAGAGTTTAAAAAGAAATACGATGTGGTATTTGTATTTATCAATATGAAGGGATATGCTCAAGCCAATAATGTGCGTCTGGAGTGGTCCATCGGTCATTCTACGGAGATTCCGTGGTATGTAAAAGAACTTCCTACCATATTTATTTCTTTAAATTATACCAACCATTTGTTGGATGTGCCTATGGCTAAAACCTTTATTAATGCTTATGCCCCTACCAGAGAAGTAATTCGTCAGACCATTGAAAAGGCAGCTGGTGAGGCGGCGTTTGAAGGAACCTGCAATGATAACGTATTCTGCGGCCGCTGGGATACTAGGCTGTAGAGAGAAAGGGGGAATTAACCTATGAATACAAAAGGATCAAAGAAAGCGCGCAAGGACTTTTTTACAGGTATGGGATTTATTCTTCCCAGTCTTTTGGGATTTTTGATTTTTACCTTTATTCCTGTAGTAATCTCCCTGTGCCTGAGCTTTACAAGCTGGAACTTTATGGAAGGTATAGAGGGAATCAAATTTAATGGTCTTGCAAACTATATCCGTCTCTTCTCAGATGAGTGGTTCCTTAATTCCTACAAGAACAACATTATATTTACTGCAGTAACAGTGCCTGTTCTGATCGCACTGGGACTTGTAATGGCTACTATTATCAACAAGTACATTTATGGCGGCGGTGTAGTGCGTACCATGATCTTCATTCCTTATATCGCCAGTGTTGTTGCTGTATGTACGGTGTGGATGGTTCTTTTACAGCCCAGTTACGGACCAGTTAATGAATTTTTCCGTTCCATCGGAATCGCAAATCCTCCAGGCTGGCTGGCTGACTTTAAGTGGTCTCTTCCATCGATCATGATCATATATGTATGGCAGCAGGTTGGATACTATTCTATCGTATTCCTGGCAGGTTTAAAGGGACTTCCAGAGGATGTGTATGAAGCTGCAAAGGTAGATGGTGCGTCTTCGATCCGTCAGTTCTTTTCATTGACAGTGCCGCTGATTTCCCCTACAACCTTCTTCCTTACAATTATGGGTATCATCGGTTCCTTCAAGGTATTCGATCAGATCAGTGTACTGACCCAGGGCGGTCCTGGAAGCTCCAGCTCCGTTATGGCTTACTATGTATACCGCACTGCTTTCGATTACTTTGAAATGGGTTATGCCAATACCCTGGCATGGGCGCTTTTCGTACTGGTATTCATTGTTACACTGGTTCAGTGGAAGATGCAGGCAAAGTTTTCAAATGAGTAAGGAGGGGCATACAGGTGAAAAAACTCAATATTACAAAAGTAATCCTGACAGCTATTTTTTGGGCAGTGGGTATTTCCATGGTGCTGCCTCTGATCTGGATGATGTCTACTGCCTGTAAGGTAGAGGCGGATGTATTTAACTTCCCTATTCAGTGGATTCCTCCCCGTTGGAATCTGGTGGAAAACATGAAAGAAGTCTGGGGAGGTACCTATAACTTTGGATTGTATTACTTAAATACTATAAAGGTAACACTGGGAGCAACTTTTCTTCAGGTATTTGTTTCTGCTCTGGGCGCTTATGGATTTTCCAAGGTGAAATTTAAGGGACGTGATAAAATCTTCCTGGCTTACCTTGCAACCATGATGATCCCGCCTCAGGTTACCATCGTTTCACAGTTCATTATCATGCGTGAGATCGGACTTTACAATTCTCATGCAGGTCTGATCCTTATGCTGGCGTTCAGTGTATACGGCGTGTTCCTGCTTCGTCAGGCAATGCTTGCTATTCCTGAATCCCTGTCTGAGTCAGCCATGATTGATGGTGCAGGTCATGTAACTATCTTTTTCAGGATTATTATGCCTATGATCAAGCCATCTCTGGCTACACTGGCAACCCTGAAATTCGTATGGACATGGAATGATTACCAGGCTCCCTTGGTATTCTTAAACAACCGTGCACTTTATACGATCCAGCTTGGTATGAAGCAGTTTGCTTCTGAATCAGGAAGTTATTATTCTCTGATCATGGCTGCGGCAGTTTCCGCAATTTTGCCATTGATCATTGTGTTCCTGTTCTGTCAGCGGTTTGTAGTAGACGGAATTGCTACAGGAGCAGTAAAGGGTTAACAAATGTATTATATATATAATTTAAGGAGGGTTTTTAAAATGAAAAAAAGCAAACGGTTTTTTGCAGCCATGATGGCAGCAGCCATGACAGCAGGAATGCTGACAGGATGCGGCGGCGGAGCTAAAAAGGAATCAGCAGCTCCTGCAGAGAGTGCTCAGGGCGGCAGCACAGAGGCTGCCAAGGAAGGTGAGCAGGTTAATCTGCGCTTTGTTTCCTGGCAGACAGCTAACAAGGAACTGGATAAGAAGGTAGCAGAGGCTTACACAAAAGAGCATCCTAATGTAACCATTACATATGACTACTATGGTGATATGACTGCAGCAGAGTACTACAAAAAGGTAGATATGATGGTAATGGGCGGCGAGGAAATGGATATCCTGATGGCATCTGCATTCCCGGAGCATGCTCAGAGAGCAGCATCCGGCGCATATCTGCCTCTGGAAGAGTTCTTTGAGAAGGAAGGTGTAAAACCTGAGGACGCATATGCTATCGTACAGAAGGTTGACGGAAAGATGTATGGAATTCCTGGAGATCTGAAGTCATGGTTTGTACTGATTAATAAGAACTATCTGGATGAGGCTGGTCTTCCTGTTCCGGAGCTTGACTGGACATGGGCAGATTATCGTGACTATGCCAACAAGATGACACAGGGTGAAGGCGCAAGTAAGCGCTATGGTTCCTATTTCCATTCCTGGGATCATTATAACTACATGGGAATGTGGTCCAACTATCCGGACAACCCAATGTTCAATGCTGATATGACGGCTGTAAACTTTGATCATCCAATGTTTAAAGAGTGGCTGCAGTTCCGTTACGATATGGAAAATGAAGATAAGTGCCAGGTTCCTTATGCAGACGTTAAGTCTATGAACATGAACTACCGTGATAAGTTCTTCAACGGACAGATCGCAATGCTGCCAATCGGAAGCTTCATGATTCCTGAGCTGGATGACCAGGATAAGTATCCTCACGAGTTTGTAACTACCTTTGCACCAATTCCTGCATGGGAAGATGCAGAGCCAGGAACTACCTATACAGAGTCCCATTTCTACAGCATCAGCAAGACATCCAAGCATCCTCAGGAAGCTTATGACTACATCCGTTTCTATACCACAGAGGGTATGCGTATCCGTGGCATCAGTGTTTCTGCAGAAAAGGGAATCGATAAGATGGAATTCGTTAATATGCAGATCGAAGATCCTAAGTATGTAGATGTAGAAGCATTAAAGAACGTAATCAACAATCCGGCTTGGAAGGATAATCTGTATGCAAATGTTCCTTCTTACAATAAGGAGTTAGCAGCTATGATGACAGATGAAAGTGCTAAATTCTTATTAGGAACAGAAAGCCTTGATAACGTAATTGATTCCATGATGAAAAATGGTACTCAGATGATGAAGGATAAGGCAGGCAAGTAATTAAGCAGAATGAATCGGGGGAGGGGTGGTATGCCCCTTCCCCTTTGCTATTCTAATGAAAGAGAGGAATATTTATGCTGTATCCGAAAATGACAGAAAGCAGAATGGTTTTTGATTTAAATGGAGTATGGGATTTTTGTCTTATGAATGGGGAGGCAAAGGGGGAAATTATGCCTATGCCGGTACCTTCTTCTTATAATGATATCTACACTGGCCGCGATTTTGCAGATCATGTAGGAAATCTGTATTACAGAAGAACGTTCACAGTAAGTTCCCGGATGCTGGAAAAACGTCTGTTTCTTCGGTTTGGAAGTGTAACTCATAAGGCAGAGGTATGGCTGAATGGAACTTGTCTTGGAAAACACTCTGGCGGTTTTCTTCCATTTTCCTTTGAAATTACGGAGGCGGCCAGAGCAGGGGAAAACGAACTGGAAGTAATTGTAAATAATATAGTAGATGAAACAACGCTGCCGGCAGGCCGTATGGTGCATCAGAAGTTTCCGGGGCTGCCGGAAGAGATTCATAACCTTCCTAATTTTGATTTTTACAATTATTCCGGAATTATGCGTCCTGTCTGCCTTTATACTGCTCCTGAATCATACATTGAAGATATCAGTATTTACGGAAAAATGGACGGAAGCTTTTACTGGGATGTAAAGGCAAATGGAGAGGGAACAGTATCTGTACGTCTTTTGGATGCTGCGGGAAATGAAGTTGCAGCGGGCGAGGGCTTTAAAGGAACAGGACGGATTGATCAGGTACAGCTGTGGGAACCCGGACATCCGGTTTTATACAGTCTGGAGGTTACTCTTACAGGAAGTGACGGAGAAAAGGATACATACACTGAAGTGTTCGGATTCAGGGAGGTATCGATTCGTGACTGCCGGATTCATTTAAACGGTAAGCCGGTATATTTAAAGGGATTTGGAAAACATGAAGATTCACCTGTTCACGGACGCGGCTTTGATATGGCATACAATGTAAAGGATATTGGTTTGTTAAAATGGATCGGTGCCAACTCTTTCCGTACCAGTCATTATCCATATTGTGAAGAGATGCTTCAGCTTTGTGACAGAGAAGGAATTTTAGTCATTGATGAGGCTCCTGCGGTAGGACTGAACGCCGGCTTCACGGCTACAGGACTTCTGGGAGGCAATCCCAACGGAACATGGAAGCTTTTTAAGACGGCTGAGCATCACCGTCAGGTTCTGCGTGATATGGTTCAGAGAGATAAAAATCATCCCTGTGTTATTATCTGGAGTGTTGCAAATGAGCCTGCCAGCCAGGAGGACGGAGCAAAGGAATATTTCGAACCATTGTTAAATCTTGTTCGGGAATTGGATGAACAGAAACGTCCGGCTACACTGGTTACATATGAAGGTTCTAACCCTGTCAGCTGCAAGGTGGCTGAAATCTGTGATCTTTTGATCATCAACCGCTATCGCGGCTGGTATGATACGGAGGGAAATCTCAGAGGAGCAGCAGCTCTTTTAAAGGATGAGCTTGAGGGCTTTCATAAGCGGTGTCCCGATAAACCTATTATGCTGGGAGAATACGGAGCAGATACCATTGCCGGTTTCCATGATATAAATGCCCGTATATTCAGCGAAGAGTATCAGGTTGATTTCCTGCGGGCATATGGTGAGGTTTTTGACAGTCTTCCATATATAACAGGTGAACATGTATGGAACTTTGCAGATTTTGCAACAGCAGAGAATATCAAACGCGTTGGGGGTAATAAAAAGGGAGTGTTTACGCGCGACCGTAGTCCTAAAATGGCAGCCCATTTCCTGAAGGAAAGATGGGAAGGAATATCATAAGGACAGTTGGGATAAGAACTGTCAAATAGAGGTGAGTATGTCAAACATAATAGAAAAATATGTGAAAAAAAAAGAATATCTGGTTTGTGTGGATTCTGACGGCTGTGCTATGGATACAATGGATGTGAAACATTTTCGCTGCTTTGGTCCATGTATGATCCGGGAGTGGAAGCTTGAGCAGTGGAAAGAGGAAACAGAGAAGCGTTGGAATGACGTTAATCTGTATACGATGACCAGAGGAATTAACCGCTTTAAGGCGCTGGAGGCGGTACTGCGCTGGGTGGACGGGCATGTATGTAAAATTGAGGGGCTGGAGGATCTGGCAAAGTGGACAGACACTGCAAAGGAACTTTCACCGGCTAATCTGATGGCAGCCATTGAGGCAGGAGGCGGAGATATCTTAAAAAAGGCCTTTGACTGGTCGGCTGCTGTAAACCGGGAGATTGATGCCCTGCCGGAAAGTGAAAAACTGCCCTTTGAGGGAGTAAAAGAAACGCTGGCTATGATTCATGAAAAAGCAGATATTGTTGTTGTCTCTTCCGCTAATGCACAGGCTGTGGCAGAGGAGTGGCAGACCCATGGGCTGGCTGGACATACTGACCTGATGCTTTCTCAGGATGCAGGTAGCAAACAGTTTTGTATCAATGAACTGTTAAAAAAGGGCTATCAGACAGATCACGTTCTGATGGTAGGGGATGCGCCGGGAGACCGTTCGGCAGCCAGAAATAACGGAGTCCTCTATTACCCGATCCTGGTTAAAAAAGAGACGTATTCATGGAAGCGCCTTCAGGAAGAAGGAATGAAACGGTTCCTGACAGGTACTTTTAAGGGAGAATATGAACGGCAGCTGGAGCAGGAATTTGAGGATAACCTGACACCGAAAACCGAGCAGTAAGAAAGGAAGCCGTAACAGGATGAATATTCTTGTAATAGATGTTGGAACCTCCAGTATGAGGGGAATCCTGTTTACACAGGATGGAGAAACATTAACACAAAGGCAGCAGCTCTATCAGGTTACTTACGGGGAAAAGGGCTGGGTCTGGCAGGATGCTTCTGACTGGGAAAATGCCTTATATGGTATTATCAGGGAAATCACTGCGGAGACAGAGGAAAAGGGATGGAGGGTGGATGCCATTGCAATTACATCCCAGCGTTCATCTGTTATTCCGGTAGACCGGGAATTTAAGCCTCTGTGTCCGGCTGTTATGTGGCAGGATAAGAGAACCGGTGATATCTGCGACAGTCTCAGAGATAAAAACGACAAGGTATTTTCGCTTTGCGGATCCAGGGTGAATCCGGTATTTTCTGCCAGCAAGATGACCTGGATCCGCCGGGAACTGCCAGAGGTATACAGCAAAACAAGGACATTTATGGTAATTCCGGATTATCTCATATTCTGTATGACAGGTGAAGTATGTACAGATTATACGTATGGAAGCCGGTCTCTGCTTATGAATATACGGAAGCGTCAATGGGATCCGGAACTTCTGGAACTGTTTGAAGTAGACGAGGAAAAGCTGTGCCGCCTCATAGAGCCGGGAAGTATCTGTGGTTATACATCCGGAACATTCCGGGAACGCACCGGATGCCCAGAAGGGGTTCCTGTGATCACTGCAGGTGGAGACCAGCAGTGCGGGGCTATCGGACAGGGAGTAGTAAAAGAAGGAATTTTATCAGTTACAGCAGGAACAGGAGGATTTCTTGTTGCAGCATTAAATGAGGTACCATCCAATCTTGAGCAGGATGTAATCTGCAACGTATCATCTGTAAAGGGTCAGTATATTCTGGAATCCAGTGTTTTGACATGCTGTTCTGCATTTGACTGGTTTAAAAGAGAATTTTACGGAAACTGCAGCTATGACGAGCTGAACCGAGATATAGCATCTGTTCCGCCGGGATCCCATGGCTGTCTGTGTCTTCCATATTTCCAGGGACGTTCTACTCCGGACTGGAACAGTCAGGCCAGAGGTGTATTTTCAAACATAACCCTGGGAACTACACGTGCTGATATGCTTCGAGGCCTTCTGGAAGGAATCTGCTATGAAATCGGCAATGGAATTGAAGCCATGAAAAAATATGTGGAACTGTCGGAAATCTGTGTCAACGGAGGACTTACAAACAGCGAACCATTTAATCAGATCCAGAGCGATGTATATGGAACACCAATCGTGCGCCGTGGAAAATCAGATGCAACGGCAAGAGGTGCATTTATGGTAGCGGCAGCAGAAATGGGCGTATACAGATCTGTGGAAGAGGCATTCAGGATGCTTAAGAAAAACAGTGAAGAACGGATATATGTTCCGTCAGAAGCATATACCGGGCTGTACAGGGAAGCCAGAGAGCAGATGAATCAGATGTACAGACAGATTTACAGCAGATAAAACGGATGACACACCCAATATAAAAAGGAGACGATGCGCAATGAGTAAAGTGAATGAAATCACAAGAGAAAGCTGGATTATGAGCACTTTCCCTGAGTGGGGAACCTGGCTGGTAGAGGATATTGAAAATGAGGTTGTCGAGCCCGGAAATGTAGCTATGTGGTGGCTGGGCTGTACCGGAATCTGGTTTAAAACACCGGGAGGAGCTAATATCACAATTGATTTATGGTGCGGAAACGGTAAGAGAACCCATGGAGACGGTAAGATGAAGCCGGGACATCAGATGGCCAATATGTGCGGCGGCCGTGCTATGCAGCCAAATTTAAGAAACGTTCCTTTTGTAATTGATCCATTTGCATTCAAGCAGGTTGATGCAGTTTTAGCAACACACTATCATCAGGATCATATGTCGGCAGAATGGGCTGCTCATGTGATCCAGAGCGGTATGACAACGACAGATGAAAACGGAAAAGAAATTCCGGTTCCGTTTATTGGCCCTCAGAAATCAGTTGATACCTGGATTGGCTGGGGCGTACCTGCAGAACGGTGTCAGGTAGTACATCCGGGAGATGTAATCAAGATTAAGGATATTGAAATTGTATGTCTGGATTCCTTTGATCGTACCTGTATTGTAACAACTGATAAGACTGGACCGGACAGAGAAGAACTGACAGGAGTATGTCCTACTGATATGGATGAGAAGGCAGTTAACTATCTGGTAAAAACTCCCGGAGGAAATATATATCATTCAGGTGATTCACATTTCTCCATTTATTTTGCAAAGCATGGAAAGGATCATGATATTGATGTGGCTTTTGGATCCTTTGGTGAAAATCCAGTGGGCATGCAGGATAAGATGACTTCAACAGATATTCTGCGTATGGCAGAGAATCTTAAGTGTAAGGTAGTAGTTCCTATTCACTGGGATGTCTGGACAAACTTCCAGGCTGACTGTGAGGAGATCCGTCTTCTTTACGATTTTAAGAAAGACAGAAATGAGTATAAATTCCACCCGTTCTTCTGGCAGGTAGGCGGAAAATATGTATATCCGCAGGATAAGGATAAAATGTATTATCACCATCGCCGTGGCTTTGAGGATTGCTTTGAAGCACCTCAGAATATCCCGTTCCGCTCTTGTCTGTAAGACTTCTTCATTGACACAGCAAACATAATCTGATATAGTAATTCACTGTACGAAGCGAGAGGATGAAAAGCCGAGCGTGGCTGGCAACCTCTCGTTTTGTTGCGATATACACTGATAAATGAAAGAGGAAAACAGCAGTTTATGGATATTGTAAAATTTGAAGAGTTACAGTTAGACGAGCGGATCATCCGCGCTATTACGGAGATGGGCTTTGAGGAGGCTTCTCCCATCCAGGCTCAGGCGATCCCGGTTGTGTTAGAGGGCAGAGATATGATTGGCCAGGCTCAGACGGGTACGGGAAAGACGGCAGCTTTTGGCCTCCCCCTTCTTCAGAAGGTTGATCCAAAGGTGAAGAAACTTCAGGCAATTGTGCTTTTGCCTACCAGAGAGCTTGCAATCCAGGTGGCAGAGGAGCTGCGCCGTTTTGCCAAGTTTATGCACGGCGTTAAGGTTCTGCCTATTTATGGAGGACAGGACATTGTGCGCCAGATCCGGGCTTTAAAAGACGGTACCCAGATCGTAGTGGGAACACCGGGCCGCGTGATGGACCATATGCGCCGCAAAACCGTGAAAACAGACCATGTGCATACCGTTGTACTGGATGAGGCGGACGAGATGTTAAATATGGGCTTTTTAGAGGATATGGAGACAATCTTAAGCCAGCTTCCCGAAGAGCGTCAGACGCTGATGTTTTCAGCAACCATGCCCCAGGCGATTGCAGAAATTGCCAGAAAATTCCAGACTGATCCTGTTACCGTGCGTGTGATCAAAAAGGAACTGACCGTTCCCAAGGTGACCCAGTATTATTATGAAGTAAAGCCGAAAAATAAGGTAGAGGTTATGTGCCGTCTTCTGGATCTTTACGATCCGAAGCTTTCTGTGGTATTCTGTAATACCAAGCGCCAGGTGGATGAGCTGGTTCAGGCCCTTCAGGGAAGAGGATACTTTGCAGAGGGCCTTCATGGAGATTTAAAACAGGTGCAGAGAGACCGTGTCATGGAGAGCTTCCGCAAGGGGCGCACCGATATTCTGGTGGCAACCGATGTGGCGGCCAGAGGTATTGACGTAGGAAATGTAGAGGCAGTATTTAATTACGATATCCCTCAGGATGACGAGTATTACGTACACCGCATCGGCCGTACAGGAAGAGCGGGAAGAGAAGGAAAGGCCTTCAGTCTGGTTGTGGGCAGAGAGGTTTACAAGCTCAGAGATATCCAGCGCTACTGCAAGACAAAGATCATCCCTCAGGCGATCCCGTCTTTAAATGATATTACGGAAATCAAGGCGGAGAAGATTTTAGATCAGGTTCAGGAGACTTTAAATGACAGCGATCTGGCAAAAGTGGTAAATATCCTGGAGAAAAAGCTCATTGAGGAGGACTATACGTCCCTGGATGTGGCAGCAGCCCTTCTTAAAATGGCCATGGGCGATGATAATGAGGATATCATTGACAATTATCTTCCCGCCAGATCCTTAGACGATCTGGACAGCTTCGGCAGAGGGCGTGGAAGAGAACGCAGCCGGGGTGGCAGAGGAAACCGCAAAGGCGCTACCGACCGCGCTGCAGTAGATTATGTGATCAATGGCGCCGGGGAGCATATGGCCCGTCTGTTTATCAATATTGGAAAGGCCCAGAGGGTAACTCCGGGAGATATCCTGGGAGCCGTGGCAGGCGAATCCGGCATTCCCGGCCGGCTGGTGGGAAGCATTGATATGTATGACGGCTACACCTTTGTAGATGTTCCGGCAGAATATGCGGAGAATGTTTTAAAGGCCATGAGCCATGCAAAGATCCGGGGAAAAAATATCCATGTGGAAAAGGCAAATTCCAGACGGTAACAGAACGTAAAGAGAGAAGGAATCAGCAGTGAAGGTAAAAAAGGCAGAAGAGGCGGTAAAGACAAATGTGATGCGTCTTTTAGAGGCAGCAGGCATTCCATTTGAAACAGGAACCTATGAGGTAGATGAAAATGATCTTTCCGGTAGCCATGCAGCCGATCTCATGGGTGTGGACCATGATACGATGTATAAAACACTGGTGTTAAAAGGCGAGAAAAAAGGATATCTGGTGTGCTGCCTGCCTGTAGATGAGGAGCTGGATCTTAAAAAAGCGGCAAAGGCAGCCGGAGAGAAGAAGGTGGAAATGATCCATGTAAAGGATATGCTTTCCGTGACCGGCTATATCCGGGGCGGCTGTTCACCCATTGGCATGAAAAAGAAATTTCCTACTTATATAGAGGAAACAGCCCAGCTTTACGATAAAATTACAGTCAGCGCCGGTCAGAGGGGTGTTCAGGTTACATTATCTCCGGAAACTTTAAGGGGATATACGGACGCTGTTTTTGCGCCTCTGATCTGAAAACTTTGAAAAATCAGCTTGAAAAACACAGCGCTTTGGGGTATAATAATGCCATGATAAATGAGACAGATTTGTGATTCCTGGGGTGTTCGATTTCTTACCAATTTTGAACCTACATTTGACAAAAGGGATTCCAATATTTTTAAGCGGATGTCACGCCTCCGTACGAGTGGAAGGCAGAAGCTTAAGTGAGGTTGCCCACCTAGCATTGCTAGGCGTCAATATGTAAGAGCCGGCACCTTGGGGTCACAGATGATAAAAGCAGCGGGGGTATTCTCGCTGCTTTATTTTATATCAGGAGAATAATGGGATGAATGGTAAAAATAAGATGATTGCCTGGATTGCCGGTATCATTGGCGTCATTATCCTGCTGATTGTGGTGATCGTACGGATAGAACCGGAAAAGGAAGGCATCACACGGGCAGAGGTTTCCAAAGCCCTGGCTTTGGCGCTTGCAGACCGGAAAGAGTGTGAGGCCGAAGCAAAACAGCGGGAAAAATCCTGGTTTTCGGAGCAGGAACAGGATAACTGGTTTGTGAAATATATGGATCTGCTCTATGAGAGAGGATATTTAAACCCGGAGCTGACCCCGGCAGATCTGGAAAGCGCTCAAAAGGAGTTTACCTATCAGGAGGCAGCTTATACAGCGGCAAAGTTTTCAGGCCGTTTAAAGCGGCAGGTGGGTTTAAAGGATAAAAACAGACAGAAGCCATTTCCGGCAGATCAGTGGTGGGAGCTTTACAGAGAGATTTTAAAAGAGGCAGACCCGGATGAAAATGTAAAAGAAATCACTGCCATTTTATATGGAACTCCATCTAATATACAGGGAGCGCCAAGCTGGACTGCATACACCACAGAGGGGGAGTATGGCTTTCAGGGACTGGCCCTGGATGCCTGGCTGGACCATGAGATCCGGTTTATGGTTCGGGGAAATGAGATTGCCGCTGTGACGGCGGTAAAAAACGGCAGTGTGGTCTACCGCAATATATGGCTTTCTGAGGTAAAGGACGGCGTGTTTAAGGCTTATATGGGAGCGGCGTCCAGAGAGTTTAAGGCAGAAGGAAAGCTGGCGGAGGAAGCGAAAAAGACAGAAGGCCGTCTGGCTCCCAATCTGGCAGATCTCTATGTGGAGCATGGCCGTCTCAGCCGGGTAACGGTGAAAAAGGAACGGATTCACGGAAAAATCCTTTCGGTTACAGAAGATACGGTAGAGATTGAAGGATACGGGACCATTCCTCTGGATGAAAATTTTTACGTATATAAGCTGTTCGGGGAATTTAGTGTTCTGGGAGCCGCAGACATTCTGGTAGGTTATGATCTTCAGGAGTTTGTGGCAGCAGATGGAAAGCTTTGCGCAGCCCTTTTAGAGAGGCCTTTTGACGCCAGGACCATTCGAGTCCTTTTGATGGATACGGGCTTTAAAAATCTTTTCCATAAAAAGGCAGAGCTTGAGTTAAACTGTGACGCCAGACTGGTCTGCAAAAATGATGACGGAGACAGCAAGGAGAGTACCCTGAAAAAGGGGGAGGTGCTTACCCTCACGGCGGAGGATGAACGGCTGAAACACGGCCGTATGACCATTATCCCGGAAAAGGAAGAGGGAATTACGATCTGCTCCCTGGAGCGGGCACAGGGACAGCCCGTATACAGCGGTTCGCTGGAAATTAAAAAAGAAGAGGAAGGTCTGGTTTTGATCAATGAGCTGTATCTGGAGGATTATCTTAAAAAGGTAGTTCCCAGCGAAATGCCTGCTTCCTATGAAAAGGAAGCCTTAAAGACCCAGGCAGTCTGTGCCAGAACCTATGCTTACCGTCAGATTCAGGGAAATACATACGGAGCGTACGGTGCTCACGTAGATGACAGCACCAGTTTTCAGGTTTACAATAATACCCAGACCAATGAACGTACCGATCAGGCGGTGGATGAAACATATGGACAGCTGCTTACCTTTGATGGAGAACCCATTGACGCCTTTTACTATTCCACCTCCTGCGGTCATGGGGCGGATGGAAGCGTATGGGGGAATACAGGAGAGAATCTTCCTTATCTCAGATCCATGCAGATTAAAAATGGAGCCAGGGAGCTTACGATGGAGGATAACGATACCTTTGATGCGTATATCCGTTCCAGAAATATTACATCCTATGATGCAGAGTATCCAATGTTCCGCTGGCAGACGGAGATCACGGCAGAACAGATCGCAGCCAAAGCGCCTGAGGCAGGAACGATCCAGGATTTGACAGTGTCCGCAAGAGGATTAGGAGGCATTGCTTCTGAGCTCACTGTAAAGGGAGATCAGGATACGGTTCGGATCAAGGGACAGAGTGCCATTCGTACCTTTCTTGGAAATGAAGAAAATGCCATCCGCAGACAGGATGGTTCTAAGATGAACGCAGCGTCTCTGCCAAGTGCATTTATCTCTGTTGATAAAATAACAGAGGAGGACGGGAGCATATTTTTCCGCATCTATGGAGGAGGCTACGGACATGGAGTGGGGATGAGCCAGAACGGCGCTCAGTCTATGGCAAAATCAGGAAAAACTTATAAGGATATTCTGGACTTCTTTTATCACGGAGCAGAGCTTATGGAAAATTAAATAACAGAAAAAACAGCAGGCTCATCTGGGAGTATTTCTCAGATAAGCCTGCTGTTTTTGTGAGTGAGTGGTCTGATATGGGTTATGCTGCTACCAGAAAAACTTCTGTATTCTGAACGCCGTGATGCTTGGATTCGGAATGTGTATCGTAGAAAATATCAATGTGGTGGCCCCGGACTCCGCCACCTTTGTCTTCTGCGGTATATACGACGCCGTTGATCATGATTTTGGAGCCGTAGGGTACCACAGAAGGGTCGACTGCAATGGTATGCCCGGCAGTAGCCACGGCGCCTGTACTGGTATGACGGCCCCAGCCGCCGGAACAGCTTTTGCAGGGACAGTAGCCAGTGGTCTTAAAGATTCCCAGGGAGCGGACAGAAGAGGAGGCTTTAGAATCAGCTTCTTTCTTTACTGCATCCGGATTTCCATAGGTGTAGGTTCTTGTGTTGGAAAAAGTGCGTCCGTCTACCGTAGCCTCGATGATATAGGAGCCGTCGCCGAAGGAGGGCCAGTCCACATTCAGAGTAAAGCCATGATTTCCGTTGCCTTTATCGTCATCGAGCAGCTCCTGGCGGAATTCTCCGGCCTTTACGGATTGATTTAAGACTTCTTTTCCTGTTTCTTCATTTTTGATCGTAATATTTACATTCAGCGCCTCATCCGGCTCATCGCTGTCATAGGCCCAGCCGGTGATGGCGTGCTCAGTCACTTCTTCAAAGCAGCCCTTTGCAGGAGCTGCCAGAGCAGTGAAGGCAGAGGCAGCCATAAAGGAAACCATTATTGCCAGTCCGGTGAGTAAATGTCGTATCTTCATTATAAAATAACCTCCATGCGTTCATAATTGCAATCAATGCTTAACACAATAATAATAATATTTAACACTTTTGTAATATATGAGCAACAAATGCCATTTTAGCATAATTTTTTCGTATGTCAAGGAAAAAAAAAGTAATTCATTGGAAAAGAGATAAAAAAGATCGGAAAACAAGATTGGAAATAAAAAAAGTAGTTGCAGTTTTTTAAAAAGTATAGTAATATAATAGAGATGCGTCTGTAGCTCAGTGGATAGAGCAGTGGCCTCCGGAGCCGCGTGCGTAGGTTCGATTCCTATCAGACGCATTTTTGATACCTTATTCTGCATTACACAGAGAAACCAGGGGGCGTGTCCTCCTGGTTTTTCTGTTGCAATTTGAATCCCTTTTTGCTAGAATAGAGCGGAGATACGGCCTTTACGGGGCCTGAAACGGAGGTCATAGGATGAAGCGCAGGGTTAAATGGAAATCAAGCTATAAAGGGCCCGGAGATGATAAAAGCAGATATGTAAAGCTGGGAGCTGCTGCAGCTGCGGTTTTGGCAGTCCTGGCTGCAGGTTCTCTTATGGTATCCCATTTTGCGGGGAAGGACGGCACACACCAGGATGGCGTAATTGAGATTCTGGGCGAGGATGTGAGTCACGGCACAAAGGAGCAGACCTCTGAGGCAGCAGAGGCGGATGAGCCTTCAGAAGCTTCATTGGCAGAAGAAAACGGCTCAGAAGCAGAGACAGTGACGGATTTTTCTGCGTATGATCTGGAAAAGGATGCCTATCCGCAGGTAAACGAAGTAGTAGGAGCCTATTTTCAGGCAAAGATCGATCAGGATCCGGCTGCGCTCTATCAGGTTTTTGGAAAGGCCGATGACGGAAACATGGACTATTATAAAAAGGCCTTGAAGGAAGAAGCCGTATATGTGCAGGATTATCAGGATGTGACCTGTTATACCAGAAAGGGGCTTACAGAGGATTCCTTTGTGGTTTATGTGACCTATGATGTGAAGTTTAACCGGGTTGATACCCTGGCTCCGGGCATCATGTGGTGCTACGTGGCAAAGGATGAGAGCGGAAGCTATAAAATCCGGGAAAATGTCATTGGCGAGGAAGCCGATTATGTGGCAGAGCAGAACCGGACTGAGGGGGTACGGCTCCTCAATCGGCAGGTAAAGACAGAATTAAAAGAGGCCATAGAGTCCGATACGCTTTTAGCAGGCGTTTATAAGGGCTTAAGCAACGGCGCGATCGTCACAGGGGATGACAGTGCACAGGAAGGCTCTGACAGCCAGGTACAGATTCTGGAGGGAGGAATTTCCACGGACAGTCCGGAATCTCAGGAAGCAGCGGAAGAAGCCGGATCAGGAGAAGCTGAAGCAGAGGCAGATACACAGAGTTCAGGTGAAGAAACAGCACCGGAGCAGACGGTTCAGGAAAGCCAGAGCGAGTCCGAGGCTTCAGTCAGTATAGAATAAAACACAGGCGCATACTGCGCCGTTTGGAGGAAAAACGATCATGGATGTAAAGGATTTTTATTTTGATCTGCCTCAGGAGCTGATCGCTCAGGATCCCTTAGAGGACAGATCTTCATCAAGGCTTCTGGTGCTGGATAAGAACACAGGGGCGATTGAACACAGAGTATTTAAGGATATTGTAAATTATCTCCGTCCCGGAGACTGTCTGGTGATCAATGACACCAAGGTTATTCCTGCCCGATTGTTTGGCGTAAAGAAGGATACGGGGGCAAAAATAGAACTTCTTCTGTTAAAAAGAAGGGAGAATGATATTTGGGAAACTCTGGTAAAACCGGGGAAGAAGGCAAAGCCAGGAACGGTCATTGACTTTGGAGACGGGCTTCTTACAGGAACGGTTTTGGAGACTGTAGATGACGGAAACCGCCTGATTCAGTTTTCCTATGAGGGCATTTTTGAGGAAATTTTAGACCAGCTGGGACAGATGCCCCTTCCGCCCTATATCACCCATCAGTTAAAGGATAAAAACCGCTATCAGACGGTATATGCAGTTCACGAGGGTTCTGCGGCGGCTCCCACAGCAGGACTCCATTTTACAAAGGAGCTGTTAAAGCAGATTGAGGATATGGGAGTTAAGATTGCTCATGTGACCCTTCATGTGGGCCTGGGCACCTTCCGTCCGGTTAAGGTGGAAAATGTCCTTGATCACCATATGCATTCTGAGTTTTATGTGGTAGAGGAATCAGAGGCTAAAAAGGTGAATGACACTAAAGCAGCGGGAGGAAGAGTGATCTGCGTGGGCACTACCAGCTGCCGTACCGTGGAGTCTGCTTCTACCGAGGACGGCATTTTGCAGGCAAAAACAGGCTGGACCGATATTTTCATTTATCCGGGCTACCGTTTTAAAATCCTGGATGCCCTGATCACCAATTTCCATCTGCCGGAATCTACTTTGGTAATGCTGGTCAGCGCTCTGGCCGGAAGAGAGCATATCCTGAATGCTTATGAGGAGGCCATCCGGGAGCGGTATCGTTTCTTCTCCTTTGGGGATGCGATGTTTATTGTGAATGGTCAGGAGTAAGGAAAAAACGGCCGGGATGAAAGAAAGTTAAGCGAAAAAGCGTCAGGATACGTTTGACCGGACGCTTTTTCGCTTATTGCATTTGCGGGTTTTACGCTATACAGGTCCCATGTACAGTACGGTTTTGTTCCCCACATGAACCGCTCCGTTGTGAAAATGCCCCGGCTGAATCCTTGAAAACTGCTACAATACCTGTGGAAAATCTGTTCGCCTGATCCATTTACAAGCATTTTTCGTTCAAAACCGGCTAATTGGATCTGCGCCTGTTTTCTCATATCCTTATTTGGCTCTGCTGCAGACGGCAAATACAGAAGCAAAGGCCTTTTGTTGCCTGAATGTGGAATTGATGATATACTGATGGAACATATTATAGTTGTGAAAGTTTTGATGAAAAGAGAGGGATGCCTGTGGAAGAACGTTTAAATAAATGGCTGAGCCGCATGGGCGTTTGTTCCAGGCGGGAAGCAGATCGTCTGATTGAGGAAGGAAAGATCCTGGTGGACGGAAGACCGGCTGTAACAGGCCAGAAGGTGTCTGAGGGCCAGAGTGTGGTCTGCGGCGGCCGGATTGTGGGAAAAGCTGGGGAAAAGGAAAAAACTCCCAGACAGGTGCTTTTAGCGGTAAATAAGCCCAGAGGGATTGTATGCACTACCTCTGATAAAGACAGGGCACAAAACATTGTGGAATTTCTGGCATATCCGGAGCGGATTTATCCCATCGGCCGTCTGGATAAGGACTCTCAGGGCCTTTTACTGATGACCAATCAGGGGGATCTGGTAAATAAAATCATGCGCTGCGGCAATGGGCATGAAAAGGAGTATGAGGTAACCATAGACCGCCCGGTTACGGAGGAGTTTCTGAAAAAAATGGCGTCCGGCCTGTGGCTGGCTGAGCTGGAACGAAAGACACTGCCCTGTAAGGTAAGGAAAACAGGGGATAAAAGTTTTTCTATCATACTGACTCAGGGCTTAAACCGGCAGATCCGGAGAATGTGTGAGGCCTGCGGCTGCCATGTGCGCACTCTGAAACGGGTGCGGATTATGAATATTCATCTGGGGAACTTAAAGGAAGGCTCTTTCAGGGAAATAACAGGAGAGGAATACAGGACGCTTCTGGCGCAGCTTGAACAGTCAAAAAGTTTGTCCGAAAGAGATTTAAGACTTAAAAATAAATAATGCGAAACAGACAGGAGAAGTGAATGGAAACGAAAATCCAGAGAATGAAGGAATTGATTCCCGTCCTTAAGGAAGCCGGAAAGGCTTACTATCAGGAGAGCCGGGAGATTATGAGCAATTTTGAATATGACAGGCTCTATGATGAGCTGACATCACTGGAAGAGGAAACAGGGGTGATTTTGTCGGGAAGCCCTACCCAGCAGGTAGGCTATGAGGTTTTAAGCGAGCTTCCCAAGGAAACACATGAGGCACCTATGCTGTCGCTTGATAAGACAAAAAGCACAGAGGATTTACAGGAGTGGCTTGGCAGCCAGAAAGGCCTTCTTTCCTGGAAAATGGACGGGCTTACCATTGTACTGACCTATGAAAACGGAAGTTTAATCAAGGCAGTAACCAGAGGAAACGGAGAGATCGGGGAGGTGATCACAGCCAATGCAAGGGCATTTTCCAATATCCCTTTAAGTATTGCCTATAAGGGGCAGCTGGTGCTCAGGGGCGAAGCTGTGATCACATATTCGGATTTTGAAAAGATTAACAGCCAGATCGGGGATGCAGGCGCCAAATACAAGAACCCCAGAAATCTGTGCAGCGGCTCCGTACGCCAGCTCAACAGTCAGATTACAGCAGAAAGAAATGTACATTTTGAGGCATTTGCACTGGTGCGCGCTGAGGGAGTTGACTTTAAGAATTCCAGAAAATGCCAGTTTGAATGGCTAAAGAGCCAGGGCTTTGAAGTGGTTCACTATGAGGAAGTGACAGCAGAAAATCTCCCTGAGAAGATCGAGTGGTTTGGGAAGGAGACAGAGCACAATGATATCCCTTCAGACGGCCTGGTTCTTCTCTATGATGATATTGCATACGGAGAGTCACTGGGACGCACGGCGAAATTTCCGCACAATGCCATCGCATTTAAGTGGCAGGATGAGGTTCGGGAAACCACCCTTTCCTATATTGAGTGGAGCGCCTCCAGAACGGGTCTGATCAATCCGGTGGCTGTGTTTGAACCTGTGGAACTGGAGGGAACTACGGTGAGCAGGGCCAGCGTTCACAATATCAGCATTATGGAGAGCCTTGAGCTGGGAGAAGGGGATAGGATTACCGTCTATAAGGCCAATATGATCATTCCACAGATTGCGGATAATTTGACCCGCAGCGGCGTGAAGCATATTCCGGAGCATTGTCCGGTCTGCGGGGGTCCTACAAAGATCCGGCAGATCAATGATGTAAAGAGTCTGTATTGTACCAATCCGGACTGCCAGGCAAAGAAAATCAAAAGCTTTACCCTGTTTGTAAGCAGGGATGCATTAAATATTGACGGACTTTCAGAGGCAACTCTGGAAAAATTTATCAGCATGGGCTTTATCCACGAATATGCGGATATGTTCCATCTGGAGGCCCATAAAGATGCGATCGTAGAGATGGAGGGCTTTGGACAGAAGTCCTATGACAATTTGATTGCTTCCGTGAAGAAAGCTTCTCAAACGACCCTTCCCAGAGTGATCTACGGATTGGGAATCGCAGGAATCGGCCTGGCAAATGCAAAGATGCTCTGCCGTCATTTCCGATATGATTTTAAAGCCATGCGAAACAGCGGTCTGGAGGAGCTGACGGCTGTGGACGGGATCGGAGAGGTGCTGGCCCGGGCGTGGATGGATTATTTTGCAGATAAGAAAAATAATGATATGGTAGACCGGCTGTTAGAGGAGCTGTCCATAGAAGAGGAGCCGGTGCAGGAGGGAGAAAAGCCCTTTGAAGGGCTTACCTTTGTAATTACCGGATCGGTGGAGCATTTTGCCAACCGCAAGGAGCTCCAGGAGCTGATCGAAAGCAAGGGCGGCAAAGCATCCGGCTCCGTAACCTCCAAAACCGCATATCTCATCAATAATGACACCACATCTAATTCATCAAAAAATAAAAAGGCAAAAGAGCTGGGGATTCCGATTATTTCAGAAAAAGAATTCCTGAACATGCTCTAGGAGGGAGAGGGTTTATATGCCGATCAAAGTACAGAGGGATCTGCCCGCAAAGGCAATCCTGGAATCAGAAAATATATTTATTATGGATGAAGACAGAGCTATGAGGCAGGATATCCGGCCTTTGGAGATCTTGATTTTAAACCTGATGCCCTTAAAGGAAGAAACGGAAACCCAGCTTCTGAGGGCTCTTTCCAATACTCCCCTGCAGGTGGACTGCACCTTTCTCATGCTGTCCACCCACGTTTCAAAAAATACTTCGGCCAGTCATTTAAATAAATTTTATGTTACCTTTGAAAGCATCCGCAGGAAGAAATTTGACGGAATGATCATCACAGGTGCGCCGGTGGAGAATCTGGAATATGAGGAAGTGAATTACTGGGAGGAGCTGTCTGTTATCATGGAGTGGAGCAAGACTCATGTCACCTCCACCCTTCATATCTGCTGGGGGGCTCAGGCTGGGCTTTATTATCACTATGGGATTCCCAAATACAGCAGGGAGAGCAAGCTGTCAGGGATCTACAGCCATAGAGTTCTGGATCGGAAGGTTCCTCTTGTGAGAAGCTTAAATGACACCTTTTTAGCGCCGCACTCCCGGTATACGGAGGTCCGCAGAGAAGACATAAGGAAGCATCCGGAACTGATGATCCTGGCAGAGTCCGATGAGGCCGGCGTATTCCTGGTTATGAGCCGGGATGGCCGGCAGATTTTTGTCCAGGGCCATCCGGAATATGACCGCATGACGCTGAATAATGAATACCACAGGGATTTGAAGAAAGGGCTGGATCCTGCTCTTCCCTGTAATTACTATGAAAATAATGATCCCTTTTCCATTCCGGCGCTGACCTGGAGAAATACGTCCAATACGCTGTATACGAACTGGCTGAACTTTTATGTGTACCAGATTACGCCGTATTTGCTGGATTGTGAGGAGTAGGAAGATAAGTATAAAAAATGGCACTCGCTGCAATGGCGGGTGTCATTTTTTATCCTAACAAAATCTTAATCCTCCGCCATCTGACCCTTTTACCCTCTTAATCCCTCCCATGCTATGATACATACACAGGACAGGAAAACGTCTTCCTGATCCATGACCGGGAAGGAGGCAGGCATTATGAATACAGGAAGAGGAGCATTTGGCAGAATAGAGGCTGCCTTTGACCGCCGGGCCGAGAAATTTACATTTCGTCATCCCTATCTTACCATACTGATCATGTTTATCGCAGTGCCATTTGGGATGCTGGCAGCCGTATCGGCCCTGACTTTTTTAGCGGCTTTTCCGGCAGCGCTGCTGTTTGGACTGGTATAAAAGCATTTATGGAATCTTAACAGAGAGGGTCGGATGCTTAATGCCTATTTTATTATAACTGTGATAATCTCTTGAATACCGAAAGGAGGAAAGACAATGATGGATGTTTTGGTAATGGATGCTTTAATGATAGGTACTCTGCTGGCAGGCTTTGGACTGCTGAGACTTTTTCTCGGATGGTGCATCGACCAGACAGAGGGAACCGGAAAAAAGAACCAGTAAGCGGAATGGTTTGATCAAATGAGAATGCAGGTAATAAGGAGGAAATGGATATGGCGGGAATGATTTTTTTAGGACTTGTCCTGACAGGACTTGCCGGATATCTGGTGTATGCTCTAGTATACCCAGAAAAACTCTAGGCGCGGTTTCCTTTCGGATACGCCAAATGAAAGACAGGAGGAAGAAAAGCGATGCTGCAGATTATGGCGGCGCTTGTGATCTATATGGTTCTGGTGATTCCCATGGGAACGTACCTGTATCACATAACCACAGGCCGGAAAACATTTGCGGATCCTGTATTTGACAGGATCGATAACGGAATTTACAGAATCTGTAAAATTGACAGACAGGGCATGAACTGGAAACAGTATGCGGTAAGTCTGCTGACAACCAATGCGGTAATGATCTTTGCGGGATATTTGATCCTGCGTCTTCAGGGAAGTTTGTTTTTAAATCCCAATGGGACAGGAGCCATGGAACCGACTCTTGCCTTTAATACGATCATCAGCTTTATGACAAATACAAACCTTCAGCACTATGCCGGAGAGTCGGGTCTTTCCTATTTAAGCCAGACGCTGGTAATCATTTTTATGATGTTTACCTCGGCGGCCACGGGATATGCGGCCTGCATGGCCTTTATCCGCGGAATAACCGGAACGGGAAAGGATATGGGAAACTTCTATGAGGATATGATCCGTATCATGACCCGTGTGCTGATCCCCATTTCCATTGTGATCGCACTGATCCTTGTAAGCCAGGGAACACCGGAAAATTATACAGCCAATCTGACGGTGCAGACGTTAGAGGGAAAAAATCAGGATATCGCCATGGGACCGATGGCAGCGCTGGTTGCCATTAAGCATCTGGGAACCAACGGAGGCGGCTTTTTGGGGGCCAATTCATCGACTCCTCTGGAGAACCCGACCATTCTTTCCAATATGGTAGAAATGTATGCAATGGCAATTCTGCCCGGAGCCTGCGTGATCGTCTTTGGACGTATGTTCCATGATAAGAATAAAAAAGCGCAGGCAGAAAAGAAGGGCACCCGTCCCATGTTTGGCCGTCAGGCAGGCCCTGTATTCGGAGCCATGGCAATTCTGTTTTTAGTGGGGCTTATGATCTGCTTTTTTGCTGAAAAGGCCGGAAATCCGGTTCTGGAGCAGGCAGGTTTAAGTCAGGCCATGGGAAATATGGAAGGCAAAGAGGTACGGTTTGGAATCAGCCAGTCGGCGCTCTTTACCACCGTTACCACCTCCTTTACCACCGGTACGGTCAACAATATGCATGATTCCCTCACTCCCTTAGGCGGTATGGTGCCGCTGCTGCACATGATGCTTAACTGCGTATTCGGCGGCAAGGGCGTCGGATTTATGAACATGATCATGTATGCGATCCTGGCAGTTTTCCTCTGCGGACTTATGATCGGCCGTACGCCGGAATATCTGGGAAAGAAGATTGAAGGCAGGGAAATGAAGCTGATCGTGATCGTACTGATCCTTCATCCTCTTTTAATCCTGGGCTTTTCCGCTCTGGCAGTGGTAAACCAGGCGGGACTTGCAGGAATCACCAATCCGGGCTTTCACGGCTTAAGCCAGGTGCTCTATGAATTTGCCTCTTCAGCGGCAAACAACGGCTCCGGCTTTGAGGGGCTGGCGGACAATACGGGATTCTGGAATATGACAACCGGCATTGTAATGTTTTTAGGGCGCTATATTCCTATTATTGCCCAGATCGCCATTGCAGGAAGCCTTCTTGCAAAGCGCCGCATGAATGAAAGCGTGGGTACGCTGCGCACGGACAATGTGCTCTTTATGCTGATTCTTGTGTTTATCGTATATATTTTTGCGGCTCTGACCTTCTTCCCGGCTCTGGCTCTGGGACCAATCGCAGAGCATCTGATCCTGTGGTACCCCATGTAGGCAGGGAAACAGGTAGAAAGGAATTTCTATGGCAAGAGAGAAACATACTGAATTTATTACAAAGGATATTCTGAAAAGCTCCGTTAAAGGAGCCTTTCAGAAGCTGGATCCCAGATATATGATAAAGAATCCGGTGATGTTTGTGGTGGAGGTCGGATTTTTCATTACCCTGCTGTTAAGCATTTTTCCTTCTATGTTTGGAGATGGCGGTGAGCTTCGGATTTACAATACGATCGTAACGCTGATCCTGTTTGTGACAATCCTGTTTGCAAACTTTGCAGAATCGGTTGCAGAGGGCCGTGGAAAAGCTCAGGCAGAGACGTTAAAAAAGACGAAAAAGGATACCACGGCCCGGATTCTGGATAAAGCAGGGAATGAAACGGTGATCCCGGCTTCCCAGTTAAAGAAGGGAGACGTAGTATTAGTAGAAGCAGGGGAGCTGATCCCCAATGACGGAGAGGTGATTGAAGGAATTGCTTCTGTGGATGAATCGGCTATTACCGGTGAATCTGCCCCTGTAACAAGAGAGGCAGGCGGTGATTTTTCTTCTGTCACAGGCGGAACCACGGTGGTATCAGACTGGTTAAAGATCCGGATTACCTCAGAACCAGGCCAGTCCTTCTTAGATAAGATGATTTCACTTGTAGAAGGCGCGTCCAGACAGAAGACGCCCAATGAGATCGCTTTAAATACCCTTCTTGTAAGCTTAACCATTATTTTCCTTATTGTGGTAGTGACGCTGCACTGCTTTGCAGATTATTCTCAGACCCGGATTCCCATTTCAACCCTGATTGCCCTTCTGGTATGTCTGATCCCAACTACTATCGGCGGCCTTCTTTCTGCTATCGGTATTGCGGGAATGGACCGTGTGACCCGGTTTAATGTAATTGCCATGAGCGGTAAGGCCGTAGAGGCCTGCGGAGACGTAGATACCATGATCCTTGATAAGACGGGAACCATTACATACGGAAACCGTCTGGCTGCGGAGTTTTATCCGGTAAAGGGTGTTTTAAAGGAAGACCTGATTGATTATGCGGTGATGACCTCTTTAAAGGATACCACTCCGGAAGGAAAATCGGTGGTAGAACTGGGAAATACCATGGGAACCAGGATCGACCCTTCAGCAGCCGGTCAGATGGAATTTGTGGAGTTTACGGCTCAGACCAAGATGAGCGGCGTTAATCTTTCAAACGGTATGGAGGTAAGAAAGGGCGCCTCCGAGGCCATCAAGGCCAGAGTAAGGGAATTAAAGGGAACCATCCCTCAGGATCTGGAAGAAATTGTAACAGGAATTTCCAAGCTGGGTGGTACTCCCTTAGTGGTTTGCGCCGGAAATGTGATTTATGGTGTGATTTACTTAAAGGATACCGTAAAGCCCGGACTGACGGAACGCTTTGAGCGCCTGCGCCAGATCGGAATCAAGACCATCATGTGTACCGGTGATAATCCTCTGACAGCAGCTACCATTGCGAAGGAGGCAGGCGTAGACGGCTTTATCGCAGAGTGTAAGCCGGAGGATAAGATCGACGCCATTAAAAAAGAGCAGGCAGAGGGAAAGATCGTGGCAATGACCGGCGACGGAACGAATGATGCTCCGGCTCTGGCTCAGGCGGATGTGGGGCTGGCAATGAATTCCGGTACGGCCGCGGCAAAAGAGGCTGCTAATATGGTTGATCTGGATTCCGACCCTACAAAGATCCTTGAGGTAGTAGAGATCGGAAAGCAGCTTTTGATTACCAGAGGTTCTCTGACTACTTTTAGTATTGCAAATGACGTGGCAAAGTATTTCGCCATTATCCCGGCCATGTTTATGATGGTGATTCCTCAGATGGGCCGGCTTAATATCATGGGGCTTTCAAGCCCATACAGCGCCATTTTATCCGCACTGATTTTTAATGCGCTGATCATTCCCGGACTGATCCCCATTGCAATGCGCGGCGTTAAATATAAGCCTATGAGCTCGGAGCGTATGCTGCTTAAAAATATGGGAATCTACGGAGCAGGCGGAATTGTAGTACCTTTTATCGGAATCAAGATCATTGACCTGATCATTGCTCCCCTGGTTGGACTGATGGGGCTGTAATACAGCCCCCGGTTTCCGGGCGGTTTATGAGGAGGAGAGGAATATGAAGCAATTTTTAAAGACATTAAAGGGAGCGGTTGTCCTGACCGTGCTTATGGCTGTTTTAAGCTCTGTTATATATCCGGCTGTGACGACGGTACTGGCTCAGACGGTGTTTAAGGAAAAGGCAGATGGAAGCCTGATTTACGCAGACGGAAAGGCGGTAGGCTCTGAGGTGGTGGGACAGCAGTGGAGCAATCCCCGCTTTTTTAAAGGAAGACCTTCTTCGGTCAATTATAATGTGTATACAGATGAGGAAAAGGCAGACGGAACCTATACAGGCGTGGCATCGGGAACCTATAACTATGGTCCATCCAATGAGGCATTAAAGGAAAGGGTGGAAACAGCTGTAACAGAGTTTAAGGCAGAATATAAAAAAGCCACAGGAGAAGAACTGACAGAGGAAATCCCGACAGATCTTTTAACTGCTTCCGGTTCTGGACTGGATCCCCATATCAGCCCGGCATCAGCCAAGATCCAGGTTCCCATTGTGGCAGCCAATACAGGCTTTGAGGAGGAGGAGCTTTACCAGATGGTAGAGGCCCACACAGAGCATAAGGTATTTGGGATTTTTGGAGAGGAACGGGTCAATGTGCTGAAGCTGAATCTGGACCTGGCAAGGAAGCTGGGAGTGACAGCATAAGGAGGCTTAGATGGAAGAGAACAGACCGAACCCGGAGCTTCTTTTAAAAAAGCTCCGTAAAGAGGAAGAAAAGCGGGAGAAGGAGCGAAAGGGAAAGCTTAAGATCTTTCTGGGATATGCGGCCGGCGTGGGAAAAACCTATGCTATGCTGGAAGCAGCCCAGACCCTTCGCGACAGAGGACAAGAGGTGGTAGCCGGATATATTGAACCCCATGACCGCCCGGCCACTCTGGCTATGGCAGAGGGGCTGGAAACGCTTCCTCCGTTTATGGTTGAATATAAAGGCATCCGTTTAAGGGAATTTGATCTGGACGGAGCCTTAAAGAGAAAACCAAAGCTGATCTTAGTGGATGAGCTGGCGCATACAAATGCTCCCGGACTGCGGCATGAAAAGCGGTATCAGGATGTAAATGAGCTTTTACAGGCCGGGATCAGCGTATATACCACCTTAAATATCCAGCATCTGGAAAGCCTCAATGACCAGGTCGGAAGCATTACGGGAATCCGGGTCAGGGAAAGGATTCCGGACGGGATTTTTGATCAGGCAGATCAGGTAGAACTGATCGACATTGAGCCTTCGGATCTGCTTCAGAGACTGAAGGAGGGAAAAATCTATCATGCAGCCCAGGCAGAACGGGCGCTGGATCATTTTTTTGCAGAAGAAAAGCTGATTGCCCTGCGTGAGATTGCACTGAGACGCACTGCAGACCGGGTCAACCGTCTGGCAGTAATGGAGAGGGAAAACAGAGGTGGAGCAGATTACTATACAGGTGAGCATGTGCTGACCTGTATTTCGCCGTCTCCGACCTGTGCAAAGGTGATCCGTACAGCGTCCCGTCTGGCCTATGCATTTCGGGGGGAATTTACAGCCCTTTATGTGGAAACGCCTTCGTTACAGCATGCAGATCCGAAGGTCAGGCAGATGGTAGAGGAAAATATCCATCTGGCGAAAGCTCTGGGAGCCAGAATTGCTACGGTTTTTGGAGAGGATATTGCAGGGCAGATCGCAGAGTATGCCAAGCTTAGCAATGTATCAAAAGTCGTTCTTGGAAGAACGAATCACAAGATTTTATTTGGACAGACAAAGGGAACACTGGCGGATCATGTGGCTCAGTATGCTCCTAAACTGGATATTTACATCATTCCGGATATAGAAAACGGAGGGACGAAAAAGAAAAGAGGTTTTTACGCCGGATACGGCAGAGGAAAGAGAAAGAAACCGGAGACTTTTATGGAAGGGATCGGAGGAGACTGCGTGAAATGTTTTCTGGCTTTGGCAGTATCTACAGGGTTTGGAATGATGTTTCAGCATTTTCAAATGTCTGAATCCAATATTATCATGCTCTATCTTCTGGGGATTCTTTTAGCGGCTATGACTGTTTCCAGACGGGGGGCAGTGGTCATATCTTCTCTGCTCAGCGTGCTTTTGTTTAATTTCTTTTTTGTAGAGCCTCTTTACAGTTTTCAGATGGATGGAAAAGAATATCCGGTTACGATCGCCGTAATGCTGGCGGCTTCCCTTATTACTTCCTCTCTTATGAACCGTGTCCGCAGCCATTCCAGAGAAATGGCAAAAAAGGCATACCGGACGGAGATCCTTTTAGATAACAGCAGAAGGCTGCGGAGAATCCGGGATAAAAAGGAAGCGGTAAAGGAGGTGAGCGGACAGATCAAAAAGCTTCTGGGGCTGCCCGTGCTTTTTTATCTGTATTCCGGAGGCGGACTGGAAGGGCCGTTTTTCTTCCCGGCTGACGGAGAGGGCCATATGCAGGAGGAGGAATTTTTAAATCAGAAAGAACGGGCAGTGGCGATGTGGAGCGCCGCACGGGGAAAGAGGGCCGGAGCATGTACCCATACGCTGCCGGATGCCAAAGCGATTTACCTTCCTGTTAAGAGCGGTGATAGAGTATATGGCGTAGCGGGAATTGCTCTGGAGGAGCGAAGGGAGATCCCCCCGTTTGAATACAGCCTTTTAACCGCCATGTTAAATGAAGCCGGACTGGTATTTGAACGTATGGAAATGATGGCGGCTTCAGATGAAATGAAAGAAAGGAAGGGGGAAATTATATGACTCAGGGAGAGCATATTTTAGTTTGTCTGTCCTCTTCTCCGGCCAATGGAACCATTATCCGGGCTGCTGCCCGGATGGCGGAGGCCTTTAAGGGGGAATTTACAGCGCTGTATGTGGAAACTTCCCAATCCCAGAAAATGGACGAGGAGGACAGGAGCCGGCTTCGGGGGCATATCCGTCTGGCAAAGAAGCTGGGAGCCAAGATCGAAACCACCTGCGGGGACGACATTGCGTTTCAGATATCTGAGTTTGCCAGACTTTCCGGCGTGACAAAGATCGTGATCGGAAGAAGCATGGCGGAGCGCAGGCATCTGTTTGGAAAGCCGCCTCTGACGGAAAAGCTCATTACCAATGCTCCCAATATGGATATCTATATTATTCCCTGTCAGATGGCGGAAAACCGCAAGTTCAGCCGCAAAAACTGGCAGAGCGCTCTTGTATTATCTGTTGGAGATATGATAAAGAGTGTTTTGGGACTGGCAGCGGCAAGTTTCATCGGTATCCTGTTTGAACATTTGGGCTTTGATGAGGCTAATATTATTACTGTTTATGTGCTTGCAGTATTGATTATATCTGTGGTGATCCGCAATCAGATCTACAGCCTGATAGCGTCGATTGTCAGTGTTTTAGTATTTAATTTTCTGTTTACAGATCCCAAATATTCGCTGATGGCTTATGACAGAGGCTATCCAGTGACTTTTTTTGTGATGTTTATTGCGGCTTTCCTTACGGGGACGTTAGCTTCCCGGATGAAAAACGGTTCCAGACAGCTGGCCCATGTGGCTTTTCGGACCCGGGTGCTGTTTGAGACGAACCAGCTTTTACAGCAGAAAAAGACCCGGACTGAGATTGTATCTGCCACGGCCCACCAGCTGATGAAGCTTTTAAACCGGGATATCATTTTTTATCTGGCAAAGGACGGGAAGCTGGGAGAAGCTCAGGTATTCCGGATAGAGGGAACGGACATACCGGAGGATTATGTATCGGAAGAGGAAAAAAAGGCCGCCCAGTGGGCGTTTGACAATAACCGCCATGCGGGTGCCACCACCAGAATCCTGTCCCATGCAAGCTGTCTGTATCTGGCGGTGCGGATTAACGACGCGGTATACGGAGTAGTGGGAATTGTCATAAAGAAGCATCCGCTTGCCATGTTTGAAAACAGTATTCTCCTTTCAATTTTAGGTGAATGTGCCCTTGCGCTTGAAAATGAAAAAAATGCATGGGAGAAGCAGGAGGCTGCCGTCCTGGCAAAAAACGAGCAGCTTCGCTCCCAGCTTTTAAGGGCTATTTCCCATGATCTGCGTACCCCGCTGACCTCGATTTCCGGTAATGCGAGCAATCTTTTATCCAACGGCCCCTCCTTTGACGAGGCCACCAGACAGAGCCTGTATCAGGACATTTATGACGACGCCATGTGGCTGATCAATCTGGTGGAAAACCTTCTTTCCGTCACCCGGCTGGAGGAAGGGAGGCTGAACTTAAATATGTCTGCGGAACTGGTGGACGAGGTGATAAAAGAGGCGCTTAATCATGTGGACCGGAAATGCACGGAGCATATTCTTACGGAACGCTGTGAGGACGAACTCCTTTTGGCAAAAATGGATGCCAAGCTGATCGTCCAGGTGGTGATTAACCTGGTAAATAATGCCATCAAGTATACAGAGCCCGGTTCCCATATTTCGGTTGAAGCAAAACAGGAGGGAAAATGGGCGGTGATTTCCGTGGCCGATGACGGACCCGGCGTTCCGGATGAAAATAAAGAGAAGCTTTTTGAAATGTTTTACAGCGGGGCCAACCGGATCGTGGACAGCCGCAGAAGCCTGGGGCTGGGGCTTTCCCTGTGCAAATCCATTGTAAATGCCCATGGAGGCACCATTTCTATACGCGATAATGAGCCTCATGGGGCCGTGTTTACTTTTACGCTTCCCGTAGAAGAGGTACAGCTGACAGAATAAACCGGAAAAAATGTGTATTTTTGATGATACAAGGCGATTGTATGCTTAAAAAGGCTTGCAATCGCCTTTATCCATGCCTATAATATGTTTGATAAAAAATAGACAAGTGAGGATACAGAATATGAGAGGAGTAGAGACCAGGATCCAGGAGATCCGTCACAGAATTTTCCGTGAGGTTGCCCGCATGGCTTATCACACCGAATGGCCGGTGGACAAGCGGATCGAGGAGCTTCCCTACAAGATCATTCCCGGCGAAGTTGGGAATTTCCGCAACGATGTATTTTTAGAGCGCGCCATTGTAGGAGAACGTCTTCGTCTTGCCATGGGTCTTCCCAGCCGCAGTGCAGCAGAGCATGCGCCTCTTTCCGATAACATAGAAGCAGCCGATAAGGCGGAGACCTATTATACGCCGCCGCTGATCAATGTGATCAAGTTTGCCTGCAATGCCTGCAAGGAAAAACGTGTTATGGTAACAGACGGCTGCCAGGGCTGTCTGGCCCATCCCTGCGTGGAGGTCTGTCCCAAGGATGCCATTCATTTAGACCGTACCAACGGCCGTTCCCATATTGATGAGGACAAGTGCATTAAGTGCGGCAAGTGTGCAACCGTATGTTCCTATAAGGCGATCATCATTCAGGAGCGCCCCTGCGCCGCTGCCTGCGGAATGGACGCCATCCGCAGCGACGCAAACGGCAAGGCGGACATTGATTACGAAAAGTGCGTGTCATGCGGACAGTGCCTTGTAAACTGCCCCTTTGGAGCCATTGCAGATAAGTCCCAGATCTTTCAGGTCATCCGCTCCATCCAGTCCGGAGAAAAGGTGTATGCTGCCGTTGCTCCGGCCTTTGTAGGCCAGTTCGGTCCGAAGGTAACACCGGGAAAGGTTCGTGCGGCGATGAAGGCCCTGGGCTTTACGGATGTATTTGAGGTAGCGATCGGAGCGGATCTGTGTGCGACCCAGGAGGCCATTGACTTTTTGGAGGAGGTACCAGAAAAGCTTCCGTTTATGGCAACTTCCTGCTGTCCGGCCTGGTCTGTGATGGCAAAGAAGCTGTTCCCGGAGTACGCTAACTGCATTTCCATGGCATTGACCCCTATGGTTCTGACCGCCAGACTGATCAAGAGAGAGCACCCGGATGCCAAGATCGTATTTATCGGCCCCTGCGCGGCAAAGAAGCTGGAAGCGATGAGAAAATCTGTCCGCAGCGAGGTGGATTTTGTCCTGACCTTTGAAGAAATGGATGGAATCTTTGATGCAAAGCATGTGGATATTGAGAATATCGAAGAGGATCCAGAGGGCGTAAATGACGCTTCCACAGACGGAAGAAACTTTGCTGTGGCAGGCGGCGTGGCCAAGTCCGTAGCCGATGTGATCCATGCAAAATATCCGGATAAGGAAGTAAAGATCGCCAATGCAGAAGGCTTAAAGGAATGCCGTCAGCTTCTTAAGATGGCAACTCTTGGAAAGTACAACGGTTATCTGTTAGAGGGTATGGCCTGTCCCGGCGGCTGTGTAGCCGGAGCCGGAACCATGCAGCCTGTGAAAAAATCCCAGGCAGCCGTAAATCTCTACGCATCCAAGGCAAAGCATAAAAACTCAAATGAAACAGAGCATGTAAAAGAGCTGGATAAGCTTGTATATTAAAAAGATAAAATCCCCGGACAGCGGCTGGAGACGGCCTTTTGTCCGGGGATTTTTCTGTTTTTGCCCCCAGGCCGTTGCTTAAAAGAAAAAATTTCGATATAATGGACAGATAAAAGAAAAAATCTGCAAATGGAGAGGATGCTGTTTTGGAAACGGAGAAGAAACAGACCGTGCACACGAACGTTAAATGGAAAATTTTAGCTGCCACCGCTGTTTTCCTTACTTTGATCCTGGCGTTTCCTGGCTATTGTCAGGAGAAAAAACGGATCATCCGGGTGGGAGTATTCTCCATGGAAGGCTATCATATGACGGATGCAGATGGAGTGCGCAGCGGTTACGGCTATGACTTTCTTCAGAAGCTGAGCCGTTATGGAAATGTAGTTTATGAATATAAAACTGCAAACGCTGAGAATGGCGGCGTCCTAAAAATGCTGAAAAACGGAGAAGTTGACCTTGTGACATCGGCGGTAAAACGCGGGCAATGGGAAGAGGATTTTGTGTTTTCAAATCAGCCTGTAGGTACCTGCGGCACCATGCTGACGATAAAGGCGGGAAATGAACAGATCATTCCTCAGGACTATTCTACCTATGACGGGATGAGGGTAGGAATGATCCGTCAAAACATCAGAAATGAAAATTTTAAAAAATTTGCCGAAATGAAGGGCTTTTCCTATGAAAGTGTTTATTATCCAGATGCAGCCGCTCTTTATGACGGACTTCAAAGCGGTGAGGTAGATGCAGCAGTTACTACCAGTTTGCGGGCAGTTAAGAATGAATGGATGCTGGATATTTTTTCCCGGGAACCATTTTATGTTATGGTACGCAAAGAAGATACAAAGCTTTTGCAGTGGGTGGATCAGGCCATCGCGGCTATGGATCAGGACGAACCGGGATGGAGAACGCTGCTTTCCAGTCAATATTATGAAGATCAGCTCCATGGATCGCTTCATCTGAGCCAGAATGAAAAGAAATATCTGGATCAGCTGGAAAAAAATGGAAGTGTTTTTACGGTGGCGGTAAATCCGGACCGCTTTCCCTATTCCTACTATGAAGACGGACAGATAAAGGGAATCCTTCCGGAGCTTTTTGCGGATATTGCAGAGCGGGTGGGGATACGGTATCAGATTTTGATATCCAGGACCAGAGAAGAATATAAAACTCTTTTAGATGAAAAAAGGCCGGATTTGTGCATTGACTGTCATGACAGCTTTTCGCGGGCAGAGGATCTGGGCTACAAGCTGACGGATTCCTATGTAAGTGCAGGTATGTCCTGGCTTGAATTTAAGGATTCCAAGGGAGAAAAAGAGAAGATCGCTGTGATCGGAAATTCTGTTTTTCCTGAAAGCCTGCCTGAAACTCTGGGAAAGGACTGCCTGGTATACTGTGATTCCTTTGCAGAATGTTTAAAGGCGATGGAGACGGGAAGAGCAGATGCTTCCTATGCGTATACCTATCAGGTGGAAAAAACTGTGTTTGACGATATAAAGGATAAATATAAGACATCGTTTACATCGCATTATCAGTATTTTAATATTGGTATTTCCGAGGATCTTGACAGTATTCTGGTCCGGATCCTGAATAAGGGTATAAAGAGCATGGATTCTGATTTTGTAGATCAGGTTATCAGCAGGAACACCGATTACGGTACCCCGCCTTTTTCCATTGCCAGAGTGGCCTACCAGTATCCTGGACTTATGATCCTTTTATGCGTTATGATCGCAGCGATCATTGCGGGACTTGTATGGGTCTATGTACAGTATAAGTATCACAGCCGTTTGATGACAGCCCTGGAGGAGGCCAAAAGCGCCAGTAGGGCCAAGTCGGAATTCCTCTCTAATATGTCCCACGATATCCGTACGCCGATTAACGGGATTATGGGAATGCTGGAAATCGCCCGGCGCAGTATAGGGAATCCGGAGCGGATGGAGGATTGTCTGAATAAAATCCAGGGAGCTGCGGGTCATCTGATGGCTCTGATCAACGATGTGCTTGATATGGCAAAGCTGGAAAGCGGAAAAGCAGAAAGCAGCATGGAATCTTTTGAGCTGCAGGAGATCCTGGATGACTGTATTTCCATTACAGAGGGACAGCTTACAGGCAGGAGGATAGAATTTATAAAAGAGACGGATTACGCCAGAGGGGAGCGGGCAGTGGGAAATCCTCTTCATCTGCGCCGGATCCTTTTAAATCTTTTAAGCAATGCAGTTAAGTATACAGAAGACGGCGGAAGGATTCGCTTTTGCGTTCATAAAGAGGCAGAAGATGAAAACAGCATGCTTTTTGTATTTACAGTGGAAGACACCGGGATCGGCATGAGTCCGGAATATATGGATCATTTATTTGAGGCGTTTACCCAGGAGCATCGACAGGCCAGAACTACCTATCGGGGCACCGGCCTGGGAATGGCAATTACCAAAAAACTGGTCGATCAGCTGGGAGGAGTAATTGAGGCAGAAAGCCATCAGGGAGAAGGAAGCTGCTTTACCGTCAGGCTTTCCTTTGAAAAGGGAGAAGCTTCAGATGTGCATGAGGAAAGGAAAATGACATCTTGCCGGGCTGTTCTGAATGGTCTTAAGATCCTGGTGGCTGACGATAATGAATTGAACAGGGAAATTGCCGTATGCCTTTTGGAAGAAGAGGGTGCGCATGTGACGGCTGCAGAGAATGGAAAACAGGCTGCAGAGGTGTTTGAAAATCATCCGCCAGGCTGCTTTGACGCCATTCTTATGGACATTATGATGCCGGAAATGGATGGGCTGGAGGCTGCAAAAAGGATCCGCTCCTGTAAAGGACGGCCGGATGGAGAGACGGTTCCCATTATCGCCATGACAGCCAATGTGTTCGCAGAGGATATCGCAAAAACGCATGGTGCAGGAATGGATGCCCATCTTATAAAACCCATCGACTTGGATCAGGTATGCAGGGCACTGCACAAGTTGGTTAGAAAAGAGAAGAAGGATGAAGAGTACGGAAATAAGAACAAAACAGAGAATTCTGATCGTAGATGATTCGGAAATGAACCGGGCGATCCTTGCGGATATGCTGGGAGAGGGATACGAAATTTTAGAAGCGGAAAATGGTCTTGAGGCGGTAGCGTATTTAAAAAAGCTTACTACCAATATTGACCTGCTCCTGTTGGATATCATGATGCCTCTGATGGACGGATTTGAGGTTCTGGCTGTGATGAATAAATATCATATGATTTCCGACATTCCTGTGATTATGATTTCTGCAGAAAGCGCTTCCTCTTATGTGGAGCGTGCGTATGAAATGGGAGTTACAGACTATATCAGCCGCCCCTTTAATGCGCTTGTGGTTCAAAAGAGGGTGGAAAATACGCTCATGCTTTATGCTAAACAGAAGCGTCTGGTCCACATGGTGGCAGACCAGATTTATGAGAAGGAAAAGAATAACGATATGATGATCAATATTCTGAGCCATATGGTGGAATTCAGAAATGGAGAAAGCGGACTTCATATTCTTCATATCCATACAATGACAGAAATCCTGCTGCGTCAGTTATGCTCCAAAACAGACCGCTACGGCCTGACAAGAGAGGATATTGAGCGTATCAGCACAGCCTCAGCGCTGCATGACGTGGGAAAAATCAGTGTGCCTGATTCAATTTTAAATAAGCCGGGCCGTCTTACAGATGAAGAATTTCAGATCATGAAAAGCCATTCTGTGATAGGAGCCCAGATGCTTTCCCAGCTTCCTGTTTATAAGGATGAGCCCTTTATCCAGACTGCCTATGAAATCTGCCGATGGCATCATGAGCGCTATGACGGAAAAGGGTATCCGGACGGTTTAAAGGGAGACGAGATCCCGATTTCAGCTCAGATCGTATCTTTGGCGGATGTGTATGACGCCCTTACCAGCGAGCGTTGCTATAAAAAGGCATTTTCCCATCAAAAAGCCATGGAAATGATTTTAAACGGAGAGTGCGGCGCCATAAATCCCTTGCTTCTGGAGTGTCTTGAGGAAGTGCAGGAGCTGATCCGCGAAGAACTGCAGGTTTATTCTCCAGGCACCAGGCATAACCGGCAGATCTATGAGACAGTGGAGCGCAAACTGTATAATAAAGAACTTCGGATGGTGGGATACAATGTAGGCCAGATAGAGATCCAGGAGGAGAAAAAACAGTTTTTTCTTTCAAAAATCCCCATAGTCAGCTTTGAGTACAGCGCAGTGACAGGTATTACAGAGATGTCCGGTTATGCGGCAGAGGTTTTTGGAATGGAACCGAATGTGCTGGATATAAGAGATGAATCCTGGATAAATTCGGCAGGTACAGAGGCTGGGAAAATTGTAAAAATGGTTCGCGAAACAACGCCGGAGGATTCTGAGCGGGAGGATGAAATAGAACTCCTGTTTAATAATGTACTCCATAAGTGCCGTGTGACGGTACGCACTCTGTGGTCGAAAGATCAGAAACCTCAGTATCTGGGTGCGGTAGGAGTGGCTGTAAAAATATGAAAAGGCGTAATAGAGGTGGTATTTATGACAATAAAAGAATGCTATGAACAAATAGGAGCCGATTATGAGGATGTGCGTTCCAGACTGCGCAGCGATCTGTTGATCCGTAAGTTCTTTTTAAAATTTCCCGATGATAAGAGCTTTGGACAGTTAAAGGAGGCGTTAAAATCCGGGGATCGTGAGGGAGCCTTTCGAGGGACCCACACCTTAAAGGGGGTGGCGCAGAATCTGGGATTTGTTCCGCTTTATGAGGCGGCGGACCGTCTTACAGAGGATCTGCGTCCTGAGGGAAAAGGAGCGGCTTTAGAAGAAATAAACGATGCTTTTGCGGTGGTAAATGAGGCGTATGAGAAAATTATAAAGACGGCAGAGCAGTTTATAAAAGAAGAATAGAAGAATTAAAAGGAGGACGGAAAAATGAAACTGGTCATCATAGAACCTTTGGGTGTAGAAAAGGAACGGCTGCTTTCCATGGCAGAGGAGGCCCTAAAAGGAAGGGCAGAGATTATTTATTATGATACAAGAGTAACGGATACGCAGGAGCTGATCCGAAGGGGGCAGGATGCGGATGTGATCGTGGTGTCGAATCTGCCTTTAAATGGAGAGGTGATCCGGGGCTGCAGAAATCTGAAGCTTTTATCCGTGGCATTTACAGGGGTCGACCACATTGACATGGAGGCCTGTAAAAAACAGGGGGTAACGGTGTGCAATTGCGCCGGCTATTCTACCTGTGCGGTGGCGGATCTCGTCTTTGGCCTGCTTATCGGCCTGTACCGCAATCTGATCTCCTGCGACAGCGTCTGCCGCAGGGAAGGGACGAAGGACGGCTTGGTGGGCTTTGAACTGGAGGGAAAGACTTTTGGCGTCATCGGAACAGGAGCGATCGGCTTGCGGGTGGCAAAGATCGCAAAGGCATTTGGCTGCCGGGTGCTGGCTTACAGCCGTACCGTAAAGGAACTTCCAGGTATAACCTATGTGGATATGGACAGACTCCTGGAGGAAAGTGATATCATTTCCCTCCATGTGCCATTAAATGACAAAACACGAGGCATGATCGGGGACAAAGAGCTTGGAAAGATGAAAAAAACAGCCGTACTGATCAATACGGCCAGAGGGTCGATCGTAGATTCGAAAGCTCTCGCAGAGGCATTAAAGGAGGGGCGTCTTGCCGGAGCCGGTGTGGATGTATTTGAACAGGAACCTCCGGTGCCGTCGGATCATCCGCTGTTTTCGGCGCCCAATACGATCGTGACGCCTCATGCTGCCTTTGCTACGAAGGAAGCCATGGTAAAGCGGGCTGTGACTGTATTTGAAAATGTGGATTTCTATTTAAAGGGTACGCCACGGAATGTGATGTGAGAAAGGGCCATATAATGAGGAAACAGATCCGCAGACATATTTATTTTTCCGGACGGGTTCAGGAGGTGGGATTCCGCTTTACCGCCTGCCTTCTGGCCCGCCGCCTGGGCCTTACCGGCTGGGTGAAAAACCTGTGGGACGGCCGGGTTGAAATGGAGGTTCAGGGAACAGAGGATGAGATCCGCCGTCTGATCCAGGGGCTGCAGGAAGGACCTTATATACGAATTGAGGGGATGGAAGCAGAGAATCTTCCTTTAAAGGAGGAAGAAAGGGAATTTCGTGAGACCTGGTAAAAAATGGATATTGTATGAAGGGAGAGAAGGATGGTAAAATGGATTGCTGCCGGAAGAGAAATTTACCGGAAGTACAAGGAGGATGAGATGACCGTCTATGCGGCTCAGGTCTCTTTTTTTGTGCTCCTGTCCTTCGTACCCTTTATTATGCTGCTTCTTACTGCGGTCCAGATGATACCGGCCATTTCGCAGGCGGAATTTATGGAACTGGTCGTAGCATTTACGCCGGAGGATTATAAATCTCTGGCGTTTCGCATGGTAAATGATCTTTCTTTAAAGTCTCCGGCTACGATGGTTTCCCTTACAGCGGTGACGGCGTTATGGTCGGCCGGAAGGGGGATGTTCAGCATGGCAAGAGGGCTGGACCGCGTATGGGGAAAGGAGGAGAAATACTGGTACATTATCAGCCGGCTGATCTGCTGCGGCTACACCATTGTTTTTGTGGCTGTGTGCATCCTTTCTCTGATCCTTCTGGTGTTTGGCCAGCTTCTTCGGGGGTTTTTGAACACACATTTTCCCTTTGTGGGAGCTGTGATTGGCCGGCTGATCGATTTCAGATCCCTGTGGTTTTTTCTGGTTCTGTTTTTCTTTTTCTGGGGGATTTATACCTTTGTGCCGGAAAAGCGCTTAAAGGCGGCAAAGCAGATTCCGGGAGCGCTCTTTTCCGCTTTGGCATGGATGGTTTTTTCTCTGGGCTTTTCCATTTACTTTAACCGGATCGGAGGACGGGGATATTCGTATATGTACGGCAGCCTTGCAGCCATTGTGATCCTCCTTTTGTGGCTGTATTTCTGTATGTGCATTCTTTTTATGGGGGCAGAGCTGAACTGGTTTTTTGTACGGCTGTGCGGTGGAGAATGGAAAAAATTCGATAGAAACAAGGAGAAACGGCAATGAAACGATTGCTCAGTTATATGAAGGCGTACAGGACAGAAAGCATCCTGGGGCCTCTTTTTAAGATGCTTGAGGCCAGCTTTGAGCTGTTTGTGCCTCTGGTGGTGGCAAGTATGATCGACGTTGGAATAGGGGGGAGGGATACGGGCTATGTGTCTCTTATGGGAGGTCTTCTGGTGCTCCTTGGAGTGATCGGCCTGGCCTGCTCCCTCACCGCGCAGTATTTTGCAGCCAAGGCAGCCACCGGAGCAGCTACGGCTCTGCGCAATGATCTGTTTACGCATATTTCAGGCCTGTCTTATAAAGAAATCGACCAGGTGGGAGCATCTGCCCTGATTACCCGCATGACCAGCGATATCAATCAGGTACAGAACGGCATCAATATGACTCTGCGCCTGCTTCTGCGGTCTCCGTTTGTAGTGTTTGGAGCCATGGTAATGGCCTTTGCGGTAGACCGGAAGGCGGCCATGGTTTTTGCAGTGACGATCCCTCTTTTATGTATCGTAGTATTTGGGATCATGCTCATCAGTATGCCCCTGTATCAGGCGGTACAAAAAAAGCTGGACCGGGTACTGATGACTACGAGAGAAAATCTCATGGGAATCCGGGTGATCCGTGCCTTTAACCGGCAGGAAAGTGAAAAGAAAACGTTTGAGAAGGAAAATGGTAGCCTGGTGCAGATGCAGGTATTTGTGGGAAAAATTTCTGCTCTTTTAAATCCCGTTACCTATGTGATCGTCAATCTGGCTGCTGTGGCTGTGATCTGGGTGGGGGCAGAACGCACCGATGCAGGCATCATTACTCAGGGACAGGTCATTGCGCTTGTAAACTATATGTCTCAGATCCTCACAGAACTGGTTAAAATGGCCAATCTTATTATCCTGATCTCAAAGGCAGTGGCCTGCATGAAGCGGGTGGACGGAGTATTTGAGCTGGAAAGCAGCCTAAGGGACGGCTCCGGTTTGAATCCTGCCGGGGCAGAAAAACAAAGCGGTCCAATGGTGGAATTTAAGCGCGTAAGCTTCTCCTATGGGGAGACTCAGTCGGAAGTCCTTACAGATCTTTCATTCTGCGCCATGAAGGGGCAGACGGTGGGAGTCATAGGAGGCACCGGTTCCGGCAAATCTACGCTTGTAAATCTGATCCCCCGGTTTTATGATGTGGGAAAGGGAATGGTTCTTGTAGACGGCCGTGATGTGAAGGATTATTCTATGAAAGAGCTACGTTCCATCATCGGAGTGGTGCCTCAGAAGGCGGTGCTTTTTAAGGGGAGCCTTAAAGACAATATGCGCTGGGGAAAGGCGGATGCCTCGGATGAGGAAATCTGGGAGGCATTAGAAATTGCCCAGGCAAAGGAAGTGGCAGAGAAAAAGGGACAGGGACTGGAGTTTATGATCGATCAGGGAGGCCGAAATCTGTCCGGAGGCCAGAGGCAGCGTCTGACCATTGCCAGGGCTCTGGTGCGCAGACCGCGGATCCTGATCCTGGATGACAGCGCATCAGCCCTTGATTTTGCCACAGATGCCAGGCTGAGAAGAGCGATCCGGGAAAAAACGGGGGATATGACGGTATTTATCGTATCCCAGAGGGTATCGGCTATCCAAAGTGCAGACTGTATTCTGGTACTGGATGACGGGCATCTGGCCGGTATGGGAACCCATAAAGAGCTTCTTTCTTCCTGTGAGGTTTATCGGGAAATCTGTCTGTCGCAGCTTTCAAACGAGGAGGTGGAACGGGATGAGCAGTAAGGGAAAATTAGATAAAACAAAAAGCATACAGACCCTGAAAAGGATCCTGCTCTATATAAAAGATTACCGTGCGGCAGTGCTTTTGTCCCTTTTTCTGGCAGTGACAACGGTGGCTTCAACTCTCTATATCCCGATCCTTACGGGACAGGCTGTGGATCAGATCGTGGGAAGAGGACAGGTGGACTTTCAGCAGCTGATCCAGATACTGAAACGGATTTTGATCGTTATGGCAGTGACAGCAGTAAGCCAGTGGCTGATGAACCATATCAACAATACCATTACCTACCGTGTTTCCATGGATATACGTACCCGGGCATTCGATCATCTGGAGGTTCTTCCTTTAAGTTACGTTGATTCTCATCCGGCGGGAGATATGATCAGCCGTATTATTACAGATATTGACCAGTTTTCAGAAGGCCTGCTGTTAGGCTTTACCCAGTTATTTACCGGTGCTTTAACGATTTTGGGAACTCTTTTATTTATGCTGTCGATCCAGCCATTTATTACTGCTGCGGTGGTGGTGTTGACGCCAGTATCCTTTTTTGTAGCCAGCTTTATTGCAAAAAAGACTTTTGTGATGTTTAAGCAGCAGTCTGAGGCCAGAGGTGAACTCACAACACTCACAGATGAGATGCTGGGAAATATGAAGGTCGTTCAGGCCTTTGGATATGAGAAGGAGGCTGAAAAACGTTTTCAGGAGATTAACAGCCGGTTGGCCGGATGCAGCCTTAAGGCCACCTTCTTTTCTTCCATTACCAATCCGGCCACCCGTTTTGTTAACAGCATGGTCTATGCGGCGGTTGGGATTACCGGAGCCTGGGGAGTGATCCGTGGGCTTTTAACCATCGGGCAGCTGACCAGCTTTTTAAGCTATGCCAATCAGTATACAAAGCCATTTAATGAAATTTCCGGAGTAGTGACAGAGCTGCAGAATGCGTTGGCCTCTGCTGCCAGAGTTTTTGAACTTATGGATGAACCAGCCATCCCGGAGGATGGACCGGAGGCTGTTGTTTTAAAGGATGTGGATGGAAATGTAGCTCTGGAGCATGTGAGCTTTTCCTATCAGCCGGAGCGTCCTTTGATCGAGGATCTGAACCTGAGCGTCAAACCGGGGCAGAGAGTGGCGATCGTTGGGCCGACGGGCTGCGGAAAGACTACCGTGATCAATCTTCTTATGCGTTTTTATGACGTAAAATCAGGAAGCGTACGGGTAGAAGGAAGAGATATCCGGGATATAACGAGACAGAGTTTAAGAGCCAGCTATGGCATGGTTCTTCAGGAAACCTGGCTGAAGGCCGGAACCATCCGGGAAAATATCGCTTACGGAAGGCCGGAAGCTTCAGAGGAAGAGATCATCCGTGCAGCAAAAGAGGCACACGCCCACAGCTTTATCATGCGTATGCCTCAGGGATATGATACGGTCATAAATGAAGATGGAGGGAATCTGTCTCAGGGACAGAAACAGCTTTTATGCATTGCCAGAGTGATGCTCTGCCTACCGTCTATGCTGATCCTGGATGAGGCCACCTCATCCATTGATACCCGCACAGAAATCCGGGTACAGAAGGCATTTTCACGGATGATGGAGGGAAGAACCAGTTTTATTGTGGCCCACCGTCTTTCTACCATCCGGGAAGCGGATGTGATCCTGGTCATGCGTGATGGCCGTATTGTGGAAAAGGGCCGTCACAAAGAGCTGCTGCGTAAAAACGGCTATTATGCAGAAATCTATAATAGCCAGTTTGCCCCTTCCACGGGGGAATGACCGTTTACTCTTTACATGGAGCGAAGAAGGTCCGGTAGCTCGCTAAGAGCTTTGATCGTATGATCGGGGCGGATTTCTCCGGAAGATTCTTTTAAGTCCTTATTAAACCATATGGTGCGGATCCCTGCACGGATTCCGCCTAAGATATCAGAGGTTAGGCTGTCACCGACCATGACAGCCTCCTCTTTTTTAAAATCAGGGATTGTTGCAAAGCAGCGTTCAAAAAATGAGGTTTCCGGCTTGTTGCAGCCCAGTTCCTCGGAGATGAAGATTTGTTCAAAAAACGGTTCGATCTCTGCACTTTTGAGTCTGCTTTTCTGCACAGATGCTGTGCCGTTTGTTGCCAGATAGAGATGAAAGGAGCCATAAAGCGCCTGAAGCATTTCCACAGCCCCGTCCATAAAGTAATGGCCCTGTCCTAAAAGGCCTTCATAAATACGGGCGGCTTCCTCAGGGGACGCATCCGTTTTAAGCTCGTCAAAGAGAAGCCGGTAGCGGCGCACCTTTACCTGTTCCCTTGTAAGCTTTCCCTGCTCCAAAAGCTTCCACTGGGCCAGATTGAGCTGGCTGTAGCGGCGGATCACCTCTGGAGAATGTGGGACAGACAGGGCGGAAAGGGTCTTTTCCAATGCTATAGCCTCGGCTTTATTAAAATCCAGAATGGTATTATCTACATCAAGAAAAATATGAGTGATCATTTTTACCTCCAAGTATGTATCATTGATGTTACTTTAACACAGTTTTAACGCTTCGTAAATAAAACTTTTAGCTGACAAATTCCTCCTTTTTCAGTATAATGTACCTTATACCATCAAAAAGGAGGAATTTTTTATTATGGAATCCGATCCGCAATCGGCCAGTATCATCACACAGCTTCTGATCCTTCTGGTGCTGACTCTTGTCAATGCATTCTTTTCAGGCTCTGAGATGGCTGTGGTCTCTGTCAACAAAAACAAAATCCACCGTCTGGCGGAGCAGGGCAATAAAAACGCTGCTCTGATCGAACGTCTGATGGAGGACTCTACGGTCTTTCTTTCTACGATCCAGGTCGCGATCACTCTGGCAGGCTTCTTTTCCAGTGCGTCTGCGGCTACCGGTATTGCTCAGGTACTGGCAGTAAAAATGAGCCAGTGGAATGTGCCCTACAGCCAGACGGCAGCAGGAGTGCTTGTTACCATTCTTTTGGCCTATTTTAATCTGGTTTTTGGTGAGCTTGTGCCAAAGAGGATTGCTCTTCAGAAGGCAGAGGGCTTTAGCCTGTTCTGCGTAGGCCCGGTATATTTCATTTCCAGGCTCATGAATCCCTTTATCCATCTGCTCACCTTTTCCACCAGCGGTATTTTAAAGCTTATGGGGATGCACAGTGAAACTCTGGAGACAGACGTATCAGAGGAAGAGATCAAATCCCTTCTGGAAACAGGAAGTGAGACAGGGGTATTTAATGAAATTGAAAAGGAAATGATCACATCCATTTTTTCTTTTGATGACAAGAAGGCCAGAGAGGTCATGGTGCCCAGACAGGAAATGGTGGCGATTGATATTGAAGAACCGTTGGAATCCTATCTGGATGAAATTTTACAGTCTATGCATTCCAAGATTCCGGTTTATGAGGGAGATATGGATAATATCATCGGCATCCTGTCCACCAAGCTTTTAGTGATTCAGGCGAGAGAACGCTCCTTTGAAACACTGGATATCCGCTCCATCCTGCTGCCGCCGTATTTTGTGCCGGAAAATCTCCGCACAGACGCCCTGTTTGAACAGATGCAGGCCAGAAAGGAAAAGATGGCTATTCTGGTGGATGAGTATGGTGGGGTTTCCGGTATGGTGACCCTGGAAGATCTGATCGAGGAGATTGTGGGAGATATCCATGAAAAATATGAGGAGGAAGAGCCGGAAATACAGGAGTTAGAGCCTCACCGGGTTTATCGGATCGCAGGCAGTATTTCTCTTTTTGACCTGAAGGAAAAACTCCATCTTCATATGGACAGCACCTGCGATACGCTTTCCGGCTATCTGATGGAGCTGTTAGGCCATATTCCTGAAGAGGGAGAGCTTCCGCTGACCGCTCAGACGGAGGAGGCGTATTTTGAGATCGAATCTGTGGAGGACAGAGTGATCGATAAGGTAAAGCTTACTTTAAGAGATCTGCCGGATGCGATTGAAGAGGAAGAAATATTGCAGAAAATTAGCAGACAAATGTAAAATAATCAGTTATAATAAGAGCGATGTGCGAAACGGCACAAAAATACCGCAGATGTGTATGGAGAAAAAAGAGGGTTTTCTATACACGCGCAAAAGGAGGAGAAACGATGAGTTTTCTTTTGGAGGGAATCCTGGCAGTCACCTGGCAGCAGCTGGTCATGTATGTGGTGGGTATTGTGCTCATATGGCTGGCGGTCAAAAAGGAATATGAGCCTTCGCTGCTGCTGCCGTTGGGATTTGGTGCAATTTTGGTGAATCTTCCCTATTCCGGTGTGATCGACCAGATGGTTCAGGGAAAGGTTCCGGCAGCGGGTATCATCCAGTGGCTTTTTGAGACCGGAATTGAAGCATCAGAGGCTATGCCGATCCTGCTGTTTATCGGTATCGGAGCTATGATTGATTTTGGCCCCCTGCTCAGTCAGCCTGTGCTGTTTCTGTTCGGTGCGGCCGCACAGTTTGGTATCTTTGCTGCAATCCTGATCGCCTGTCTGCTGGGCTTTGATCTTAAAGACGCTGCATCCATCGGCATCATTGGAGCTGCGGACGGCCCTACCTCGATCCTTGTATCTCAGGTGCTTGGTTCTAACTATATGGGACCGATTGCAGTGGCAGCCTATTCCTATATGGCTCTGGTTCCTATTATCCAGCCTTTTGCGATCAGGCTCGTAACCACTCACAAAGAACGCTGTATCCATATGGAGTACAATCCCAAGAGTGTCAATAAAACACTGCGGATCGCATTTCCGATTGCAGTTACGATTATTGTAGGCTTTATTTCTCCTCAGTCGGTCGCTTTGGTCGGCTTTCTGATGTTCGGCAATCTGCTGCGTGAATGTGGCGTGCTTAACAGCTTAAGCCAGGCAGCGCAGAATGAGCTGGCAAATATCATTACCCTTCTTCTGGGAATTACGATTTCCTTCAGCATGAAGGCAGAGCAGTTTGTAAATCCTGCAACACTGATGATCATGGCCTTAGGCCTGGTTGCTTTTGTGTTTGATACCATAGGCGGAGTGCTTTTTGCAAAGCTGGTTAATGTATTCCTTAAAATGGCAGGCAAAAAGCCTGTAAACCCAATGATCGGCGGCTGCGGCATTTCCGCGTTCCCCATGTCTTCCCGTGTCGTTCAAAGACTGGCGGCAGAAGAGGAGCCGGGAAATATCATTCTCATGCAGGCAGCCGGAACCAATGTATCCGGACAGGTGGCCTCTGTGATTGCAGGCGGCCTGGTGATCAGTATTGTGACACAGTATCTGTAAGGAGGAAGGTTTATGAATAACATGGCAATTGCCCTGGAAATCATGGCAAAGGGAATGGGTGGAATTTTTGTTGCTATTTTTGTGATCATGCTGGCAGTGATCGTTTTGGGAAAGATTACTGGTGGCAAGAAGGACGAATAGAAACTGCTTTTAGAAAAATTAGTGTAAAAAGGCGCCGCTGTAGAGAATGCGGCGCCTTTTTTAGTTTTTAGAGCAGATTGCCGTACGTTTACTGGATCACTGCCCGCATGGTTTTTCCGCACATTCCGTTTACATTAAATTCCAGATAAACAGAGCCGTTTTCAGTACGGATCGTGATACCGTCATCTGCTTCGATCAGTTTGCCGGATATGGGAAGCTCCTGAAGCTTCAGGCAGATCGTTCCTGTATTGAGCATGGTGGGGTCGGACAGGGCGATGGTAAAGGCTCCGTTGTTTTCCTGAACCATCACAGATGCCTGGCTGTCGCAGCTGATCCGGTCTGTCTGTCCGCCTGCTTCATCCCAGAAGTTTACAGCCAGAGTGTTGGTGGAATGATCGTTTACGGCCTGCAGCTTCTCAGAGTTTTCAAGTATTTCCACATCAGGAGACTGGCTGTAGGCTTTCGTTTCTTCGCTGGTCATATCCGGAAGGAGAACATAGCTGTAGGTATCATTTTCCGGTGCAGCGCCGTGGTCAAACCAGCATGTGAAATAGGAGCGCTCAGCAGTTTCCTCCTCTGTCTTTAGATCGCCTTTGATCTGGTGATAGCTTCCGGTTCTGGTACTGCCCATGATGTGAACATCCTGTTTTTCAGGGAAGTAGTAGCCAATATCAGAGCCGGTTTCGGTATTTCCTTTTAAATGAAGCCACTGGGGAGAAATGATCTGCTCCTCAGGCATGATCCATTCTCCTGCATCGGAGCTTATCTGATTGGAACCGCCGCTGTTTAATTTCCGGTTTTCCACAGTGGTGATTACCGGAGCGTCTGAACCGCTGTTTTGGATTCCCGCACCCAGACAGACAATCTCATCATCAAACATGAAGTAGGACTTTTCTGCACGGAAGCTGTCTGCATAGACAGTAGAAGAGGCATTGCTTTGATCCCCATTGGATACTGCAGTGCCGTTTACCTTCATTCCGCTGACTCCGGTCGTTCCGATCGAGGTGCCGCCCACCCAGTTTTCAGGAGAGAGAAAATCGCCGCCCTGATGGAATCCGCTGGAATCAGGCTCGCCGTTGTCGACTTCTTCTGCCACGATGGTTGTTCCCGGCAGTCTCAGGGGATCCACGGTATCCCAGAAGTGATCCGTATACTGCTGCTTATCATCATTATAGAGATAGGTCATTCCGAACCCGGTGAACCAGCCTTTCAGATTCTCGTCGTTCATGATCTCGCAGTTGCTGATGCGGCTGGAATACATACTGATGCCGAACAGATAATCAGTGGTCCGGTGTATGGTGCGGTCCATGTAAGGATATACCTGGTGCATTGCTGCTTCGGCTGAGGAGGTATCGATGGTATCGTCTGCCATGATTTCTTTCAGGCTTGAAAATACGGAGATATCCTTTACTCCGGCCAGGAACTGCTCTTCACCGGACTGGCTTACCCATGTTTTTACAGCGCCGCGGATCTGTGCGGCAGTTTCCGGAGAAACGATATCAATGGTTTGGACGATCATTTCAATGATCTGCTGTCCGGCAGCCCGGTCAGTCAGATCGGGTCTGGAAATGGCTCTGCCACGGAGCATATCCAGCGCAGCGCCCTGATAGATAGAAGGAAGATAGCCCTTGACTACGTAGGATTCCAGCATTTTGGCGTTTTCCGGAGAAAGAGCCCAGGGGCTGTCTGCCAGCAGAGAGCTTAAGCGCACGGAGCCTTTCAGAAAATCAATGCCGTAGGAAGCCGTGTAGGGTACGGTACCGTGGTCAATGTAGGAGCCGTCTTCATAAAATCCATTTGCATAGACATAGTTTCCGTCTTTCAGTTCCGGTTTCTGAAAGCGTTCCAGGGTAGTGGCAGCTGCCTGCTTTGCAAGAGCCAGATATTCGCTGTCTTCACACACCAGGCCAAGGCCGACGGATGTGTAGGCGCAATCCATCAGGTTTGCGCTGGCGGCAGGCGCATAGCCGGAAGGAAGGGTACTGGCAGTACCTAAAACAGCCAGATGAAATGGATCGGGCATGAAGAATTCCACGCCTTTTACAAATTTGCGGCTTTGCTCTTTGGGAATATCATCATAAATATAGAGGACAGCCGGAAGGACGTTCTTTGGCATTCCGATTTCCCAGTTCCACCAGTTGTCGGTTTCGGAGCGGGGATAGTAGCAGTTATCGGTCAGCCAGTCCAAAATATTGACAATATCCGTTAAGAGGGCTTCATTTTTATAGTAGGAACTGGAAGGGGATGCGTAGGCTTTGGCCATAGCCTCTGCCTTCTGATAACTTTTGCGGAATTTTGCGGCGTCATTTTTGTAGTTTTCTTCATCGCCTCCTGCAAGATCCTCCGCCCAGGGAACGCCTGCGCAGCCGCTGCCTTTATAAAGGTAGCTGTTCCATGCATTGTCACAGGCCTGGTCTGTGGCCTGGATCATAGCAGCGGCAGCGGGAGAGGATATATCTATATTTCCTCCGGTCAGACGCTCTACATAGCGGGTACGGAGTGTCTGAAAATCCTCTTTGGATGTTTCGGGAAGCTGATCCTCTGAAAAAATCCGAACTTCCATAGGAAAGATCCGGCGATTGCCGTTTTTGTCCTCCGCTACTGCAAACAGATGATTGCCTTTTTCAAGAGCAGTAATGGTTCCGTCTGGTTCGATTTTTAAAAGATGTTCTGCAGAGGCATAACCGGCTGTGCGTTCCCCGTCCGTTTCTCCGTCGCTTAGCGGATACTTTTTCTGGCTGCCTCCTACGGTTTTCATGCCGTTTGTGACAGTCCAGCGGATTTCGCCCTTAAAATTGGCCGGGAGCGGCAGCCTGGTGGATTCTCCTTTTACAAGAACCACGGGCTCTGCCCAGGATTCTCCTTCTGCGGGTTCTGCGGTCGGAGCTGCGTTTATGTCCGCGGTAGAATCCGGAATGGTGTCTGTTTTTGTGCTGTTCATCTGGCAGCCGGCTGCGCTGACTGTCATGCAGGAAATCAGGGCAGCGATCAGTGCTTTTTTGTACATTGCATTTCCTCCTTTTTTATGAACGGTATTCATGAACGTTTGATGCGAGCAGAACAAGGTGTTCGCGGTATTGTGAGTTTACTTCAGTTTACCAATATATTTACCAAAGTTTACAAGACATATATACCATTATTTTACCAATAAATCAAGACAAACTGAAAAAAGTTTACAAAAAAATGGGAAAACAGACGAAATAATGATTGATCTGAGCAAAAAAGAAGCTTATAGCTGTTTCGGTGGGGATAGAAAGAAAAAAACCGCCTGCTACCAGATGGTATATCAGGCGGTGATGAAGGAGAATCATAAAACAAGATCGATCTCCCTCTGGCAAAATGATTAAATTATACATTAAAACGGAACAGAACCACATCTCCGTCCTTCATGACGTATTCCTTGCCCTCAGAACGCACAAGTCCCTTTTCTTTTGCGGCATTCATGCTTCCGCAGGCCATAAGATCGTCATAGTTTACAACCTCTGCCCGGATAAAGCCGCGTTCAAAATCGCTGTGGATTTTTCCGGCAGCCTGAGGTGCCTTGGTGCCTACTTTAATGGTCCATGCTCTGGACTCCTGAGGACCTGCAGTCAGATAGCTCATAAGTCCCAGAATACGGTAGCTGGCAGCGATGAGCTTCTCAAGTCCGGACTCTGTTAAGCCCAGATCATCAAGGAACATTTTCTTTTCATCTTCCTCAAGCTCTGCAATTTCCTGCTCGATTTCTGCACAGATCACAAATACCTCACAGTCATTTTCTGCTGCAAACTGGCGTACCTCAGATACATACCGGTTGGAAGCGCCGTCATCTGCCAGATCATCCTCGGAAACATTGGCAGCAAAGATAACAGGCTTCCAGGTCAGCAAATCCAGCGTGTTGATAAATGCGCGGTCATCCTCGTCTTCGGGTTCAAAGCTGCGGGCCAGCTTTCCATCCTCCAGATGTGCTTTGATCGCCTTTAAAAGAGCGACCTCCTTTGCCAGCTCCTTATTGTTAAATGCGCCTTTGGACTGCTTTGCGATCCGGCGCTCCAGGATTTCGATATCAGAGAAGATCAGTTCCAGATTGATGGTTTCAATGTCGCGGACCGGATCTACGCTTCCGTCTACATGAATCACATTAGGGTCATCAAAGCAGCGCACCACATGGACGATCGCGTCTACCTCCCGGATATTGGAAAGAAACTGATTTCCCAGACCTTCACCTTTGGAAGCTCCCTTTACCAGACCTGCAATATCTACAAATTCAATCACTGCATGGGTGGTTTTTTCGGAGTTATACATGGCGGTCAGCTTGTCCAGCCTCTCATCGGGAACCGGTACAACGCCTACATTGGGATCGATGGTACAGAAGGGATAATTGGCAGACTCGGCGCCTGCTTTTGTGAGAGAATTAAAAAGTGTACTTTTTCCTACATTCGGAAGTCCGACGATACCTAATTTCATTTTTATCTTTACCTGTTCAGAAACCCTTGATTTATGCGGGTTTCTGCCTTTCTCTATATTTCTTTTATTGTATGTTAAAAAAGTCTGATGCAGATATAAAGTATATCACAGGGATTCCGTTTTTTCAATCACTGAAGTGGAAATACGGGGTGTTTCGCAGCAGTTCAGCCCTGCAAAAAAGATGTTTCTTTTTGGTTTATTTCTGGTAAACTATGTTTATAGGCACACGGGCTGTATTTTAGCCGGTGTAAAGCCCGTGGATCCGGTTGTTAACTGCATGATCCTGCCATATGATGTACACGATTTAAGGATACGTTTTGCAGCTTTGTTGTTTATTATGTTCGTTGACAGCCCATAAGGAAAGGAGGTTTTCCATTGTCCCGTCCACAGCAAGACCGCATGAAACTAAAAAAATATATACGTTATATTTATTACTTATAAATTAAGTAAATACAAACAAAAATGAATAAAGTTGACATTATAAAAAATAAACGATATAATAGATATAGACTTATTATATCGTTTATTTTTTACTTTGCTGGAGGAATCAAATGCACAATATTATCCCATTCCCTGATAATGGTGTGAAAGAATATAGACAAGAATGTTGCTTTATGAATAGAGCGGTACAGATAGAAGGAGAAGATGGAAAATTAAAAAATTATCCGTGCATCGTACTTTATGAAATGGAAACGAACATTCCGATTTTATATACGGGGTTAGAAAGATATTTGTGTCATCTGCAAAAAAGTGAATCACTAGATGAAAAGAGCTTATCAATTAAAGCATATGCAATTTGTCATTTTTTGAACTATGTATTAAGAAAAACCAATATTAATTCTTTACATGAATGTACGCTTGAGACAGTAAGAGGATTTTTAAAATCGATAAAAATGAAAGAAAATGGAAGCGAGTACAACAAAGAAACATGGCTTCGCTACAGAGATTACGTTATGGATTTCTTAATATTGTACTATACGTACAATAGAGATGTATTACCGTTTCGATATATGGGGGAAGAACTAAAGTCATTAACAATTGCAAAGGATGAGAAGTATCATAAAAAAGTTGCTATTGTCCATAACGCATCTTTTCGTATTTCGCCTCCTAAAACTATACATAAAAAGAATCGAGTTCTTGTGGATGGTTATCTCGATTTATTACTATACGAAGCGAAGAAATATGCGCCAGACATTACGCTTGGGATTGCTCTTGGAGCTTATGCGGGATTACGCGAAGGAGAAGTGGTAAATGTTACCTGTGGCAGAATTAAAACACTTAGAAGAGGGTTTGGCATGATTGCAGGAATAGAAATAGATCTTACAGATGAGGCTCCATTTTTCAAAAGTTGGAGCAAGAAGACAGATCCGGGTGCGATCAAGAAAAATCGTATTCAAAAAGTTTATAATGATTTTATTGCAGAAATAAAAGATTTGTACGATTATCACATAGCATTAATGGAACAGAAAGGGTTTGACACGGGTAAAAATGCACCATTATTTGTTAATAAACAAGGAAATCCAATGACGGTACAAACTTACTCGGACAGAATAAAAAAACTGTTTTATGAAAGATTTTTGCCATCCTTAAAAAAATCATGTGAGCGTCAGGGAACATATGCTGACAATGCCGCGTTTATTGAAACATATGAAATCGAATATCCGGGTGCACATATGTTTAGACACTGGTTTACAATGTATTTGTTAACAAAAGCAAAACTTACGAGTGGAGAAATTATGAAATGGCGTGGTGATTCGAGTCAGGAGTCGATGAATGATTATATTCATGAAAATTCAGAATTAATAGAGGTCTTTAGAGAAAGCTCTTACATATTTCAGGCACAGATTTTGGAGGATATTTAGTAGTGTCAAAGACTGCAAAAAAAGAGAATGATTTAGTAACAATATATAAAGCAAGTCAAATTATTAAAGTGAAAGCACGAGTTCTTACATATCACATCGAAAACGGCAAAATTGAATCTACAGATGGTAAGATACATAAGTCTGTTTGCAATAAAATATTAGAGCAGCAAAGTAATTATATTGGTATTAGATTCTTTTTAAAAAAGCACGACTCAGATAGATTTGATTCTAAATATGCAAAAAATCGTGATAAATATATCGACTTCCTCGAGGAAAATAATTATTTTAACATAGAAATTGTCGAAACAGAAAATATATTATTTAATCTTCCAGATAAAGAAGATTTTTATGTAACAAAAGAAGATGCGCAATTTCTTGAATTCAAAAGTGAAGAATTTTTTCGTGATTTTGGTCTTACAGAAAAAGAAAAGATTGAATCAATGATAAAGCTTTCAGCATGGCATCCATTAAATAAAAAATATGTCAAGAAATATATTACGTATATTGAAAATGAAAATAACATATATACTCCGGCACTTACTGAGTTTGTTAAAATTATATTTAATATATCGGAAATCACAAGAATTACTGATGAAGAAATCATTTCAGTGATTGAAGACGCAGATATAGCAAGAACAAAAATACTGTTGGTAGATTTTTTTAGGTATGTAGCCGATTATGAAATTGTAAATTATCACAACATCGAATTAAAGAAAAAAGAACGAAATCCAGCTCCAGCGTATTCTTATGAGGATTTTGTCAAACTGGCCAGAATACTGTTTAATTCGGATTATGACAAAGAGCACAATCTTACCATAAAAGCACTTGAAAATAGTAAATATATTGAGACGTGGATGTTTCTTGCCTGCCATTATATTTGCGGTTGGCGTGCATCTGATATATGCAATAGATGGGTTTATCCAGATATAAAAAGTAATGATAATCCTTTTAAAATCAATATAAAAACCCTAAAAGAAGATATATTAAATGAAAATATTACAGATGATACTTATGATAAAATTGCTCTTTATTCTATACGAAGAATTGAGATGGCAAATAACGCACCTCAAAAGACTGGAATGGGAAAGTTGCGGTCTGAAATAGTACCAGAACTTAGAAAATATTTTGGAAAATTAATTTTAGTAGCTGAGTATCATCATATAACGTCTGGCGAAGGATATATGCATTCTTATCGTACTGATATGTATCGTAATTGGGTTATATGCAAAGAATTCTTTGGTGAAGAAATTTTTGCGATAACCGGTAGCCAGCCAATTTCTTCCAGGAGACTTAATAAATCGTATTTGCAAGGTTTAGAACAGGCAGCGAGAGACAATGGCAATACAACGTTAATGGCTCATGTTGTAGCTGCATATGCACGCAATCATGCTAATATTAATACTACAGCTATTTACCTTAGAGATCATGGCCTTACGGGAGAAAGTGCTGAAATAGTCTTATATATGATGATGCAGAGAGGTGTATTTGGCGTATCATTGTATCATGCTCTTATTGCAGCATATCCACAGGCATTTAAACAACTACCGGCAAAAGAACAAACGGAAATTATGGCGAAAATCCCGTTGTCAGCATTTGAACTAGAAACTGCTGGTGCAGCATTTATTGCAGCGAATAGAATAGCAGGAGAATTTGCAGAAGGAAAAGTAGAAGAACCGAAAGAAATATTAAAAGCGATGTACAACATTGTTCAGGATAGAGGCAAAGGCAAGGATGCAGGTATTTACTGCAAAAAACAAGCTTTAGGATTTTGCTGTGGATATCCAACCTACGAATCATGTCTTGCAAATCTTTGCCCGTATTATGTGTTTACAAACGACGGAATTCCCTCTCTCATAAAAGTAATTAAAGACTATCAGTGCAAAGCTATTGCAACTGGAAATAACAAATATGAAATTGCACTTAAATCAAAAATAATCCCTGCTTTCCAGACAATTATCAATGAAATCATAAAAGAAATGTCAAAAGAAGAAAAAGAAGGCATGAAGAAATTACTTAAGGAGGTTTTGGATGGATAATTTTTTACGAGAAATTGAATCCGAAGATGTTGTAATCTATACAGATCAAGTATATAGTGCAGATTTATTGAACAAATGTCGTGAAATACATAGAAAATTAGTAATTGAAGGAAAAATGGAAGGAGAGTTCAATTCTGATAAGTGGATGGGGTATTCGGGCGTAAGAAAATATGGAATAAAATTCACTATGAATGCTAGTCTATATTATAAGCACATGGGAAAAGAGTTTGAAATTCCAATCGAAACAATGAAAAATATGCTTCGTTGTTATGCTATTTATTATAATGGTGTGTATATATATAACACGATTGCAAGAAATAAGATTTACATTATAAAACACTTCCTTATGAGATATAGGGATAAGGATTTTGAATTAACAACCGAAGATATTGTTACGGTTAAAGAGTTTCTTGGATTTATTAATACTCCTAATGAACAAATTGAAAAGATTATTTCATATATTAAACTAAAAAAGTGCAGTAAAACTTCGCAAAGAAAACTGTCACCAATCATTAATTATCTGGTGATAGAAAATGAAATAAATCGCATTTACAAAGAAGAATGTGAGGAAGAAGTTTTTATAAAATGGTTTCCTATTTATTTTTGGGTTAATGTTACGTTCATTTTGCCTCTTAGAGCAACAGAAATGTTGCTTACACCTAAAAATTGTATCGAAAGAAAGAATAATAAAATTTTCTTGACAGTACGTCGCACAAAACTAAAAAAAGGGAATAAAGCTGTTTATTATGATGTAAATAAGGATTATAAAGAATTCGTTTATGAAATTCCGGATACAGAGGTTGTTCGCAATATTGAAAAATATATAGAATTAACGGAAAAAGAAGATAGAAGATTTTTGTTTGTGTATAGTGAGTTGTCAATTAATAAGATGCTTTCTTTGGGGGCATTTAATCAGCTTATAGCTTCTTTCGTGGAAAAACATATTATTGGTAATCATATGTATGATTTTGCAAAATATGCATCTGGCATTACGGAATACGAGCGTGTGACAGCAGGAGATAGTAGACCTATAGCAATGGCTAATTTATATTTCCAGAAATCAGGAGCAGACATATGTCGACAGCTTGCGGATCATATAAATATCAGTACAAGTTCTGGATATTATACAAATATTTCGGATACTATATGGGCTTCATCGATTGTCCATTTGCAAAAACAATTAGATTATGAATGGAGATATTCGGCAGAACAATATGAAAAAAGTGCCTTGATGGTAGTAAATATGGGGAAGTCTGTTTGTACAGCTCCAAAACGAATATTAGACGGGAAAAATATTGATGATTGCATTGAACAGGGACATTTAGCTGATTGCATGGGATGCAAATACTATAAACCAACAAAATCGGAGTTGGAAGCATTCATTTGTGGGCAAAAGAAAAAAGCAGACGATAGTGCTAAAAGAGTCATCGAATTTATGAATAATACTATGAGCATGAAAAATAGAAAAATAACTTTGGAAGAAGTATTTTTAGCTGTCCAGACAGATGCTACACGTTTGCGAATGGGCTGTAATATAAAAGCAAGGGAGAAACTGGAAGAATGGCAAAAACTCAAAAATATGACGAAGACCAGTTGCTAGATGCAGTGGTCAAATATGCCGAAATTGAAAGAAAGAAAATAAAAGCAACCGAGCTTGCTAAATGGTGCAGAAATAATATTGAAGGTTTGGAAGAGGTGCGGGATTATCATTTTACTCGTCCAATTAGAGAAAAAGATGAAAAAACAGGGAAAGTAATTGATAGATCTAAGCTTTGTACTTTAAAAATTGAAGAAATTAATAAAACACGTAGTTTGACTGCAAGTATAAATACGAATCTCCTTCTTAGAGCATCAAATATAGATACTTTTATGGAACAAACAGATATAGTTAAAAGGAAAATGATTGTTGAAACAAGGAAAACCGTAGACAAATTGCTCGTACAAAATGGGAATATCGTGAGAGAGAACGAAGCTTTGAAATCTGAAAATAAATCAATGAAAATTGATATTTTAAAGCTGACAGAAAAAATAGATAAATTACAAATAGTTCAGGATGCTCTAAGTAAACGAATTACATATTTAATGAAAGCTACAGATGAAGCAGCAAGAAAAGAAATGCTTTCGCAGATGGGTATAACAGATAAAAAGGTTGATTTGGATGTATACTCTGAAAGTTTGCAACAAAAATTGTCAGAAGTAATTGATATTAATAAAACATTACGGAGATATTTATCGGATGTAGATGAAAAAGAGGAAAAAACATCGGATATAACCAGTGATATTATGTCGGGGCTGAATTTGTAGGAGTAACACATGGGTAAGAGAATTGAAGTCACAAAAGAAAATTGTATAGCCACAACACATCCACAAATGGCTATTCAATGGCATCCAACATTAAATGGAACGCTTACGCCAAATGATGTGCGGGCTGGTTCTACGGATAAAGTTTGGTGGATTTGTTCTAAGGGACATGAATGGAAAACAGAGGTAAGAGTAAGATGTCAACGTAATAATGACTGTCCTTATTGTGTTGGTAAATATGTTGCGAAAGGTGAGAATGATATCGAATCTCAAAGACCGGATTTAAGCAGAGAATGGGATTTTGAAAAAAATGGTGATTATACGCCTGATAAAGCCAATATTAATTCTAAACGTATGGTTGGTTGGATTTGCGGGAGAGGACATAAATGGACAGCTTCGATCGAGAAACGAGTAACAAGAAATCAAGGATGTCCATATTGCTCTGGACGTGTGGCAATTCCTGGAGAAACAGATATAGCAACCACAAATCCAGAACTTATGTTTATGTGGGATTATGACAAAAATGCTGAGGAGGAAATATTTCCAGAAAATATTAAAGCACATACAAGCATCAAAACATGGTGGAGATGCGAAAACAACCATTCATGGAAGACCAATGCAGCACATATTATGAGGGGGCGGAGATGTCCATATTGTTCTGGGAAGAAGGTAATTCCAGGAGAGAATGATTTAGAGACTCTTTATCCAGATATAGCTGCAGAATGGCATCCAACTAAAAATAATAAATTAAAACCATTTGATATTAAACCAAGACATGCCAAAAAAGTTTGGTGGATATGTCAATATGGACATGAATGGAGAGCAACTCCAGATCATAGAGTTGGTGGAGAAGGATGTCCGTATTGTAATGGAGAATTTGGTTGTAAAAATAGAAATCGAAATTAAACAGAAAAGACAGGTAAAATATAGATTGAAACTGGAAAATATTTATGATAAATGTCCGGAATTGATGAAAGAATGGAATTGGGAAAAAAATAAGCAATTGAACCCACAAGATATTACTCGTGGCTCAAACAAGGAAGTCTGGTGGATATGTCCCAAGGGACATGAGTGGATAGCGAGTGTGTACCACAGGACAAATAAAAAATCAAGTTGTCCTTATTGCTCGGGGCGATATGCAATATCTGGTGAAAATGATTTGCAAACATTATATCCAGATATTGGAAGAGAATGGCATCCTGAGAAAAATAATAAATTACGTCCAATAGATGTGAAAGCTGGTTCTAATAGAAGAGTTTGGTGGATATGTTCGGCAGGTCATGAATGGCAAGCCAAAATTTGTGATAGAACGAGAAAAAAAGGCTCAGGATGTCCCTATTGTTCCGGAAATTTAAATATTGAAGGTGTAACGGATCTTAAAACGCTATTTCCGAAAATTGCTAAAGAATATGATTGTGTAAAAAATGCTAACAAATTACCAGAAAAAATATTTGCAAAGTCAGGAAAGAAAGTTTGGTGGATCTGCGATAAAGGACACAGTTGGCAAGCATCTGTAATTAGTCGCACAAATATGGATTCCGGATGTCCGTTCTGTTCTGGAAAACGGCCTGTTCCAGGCGAAAATGACTTAGAGACATTACGTCCTGACCTTGCTGCTGAATGGCATACACAAAAAAATAAAACTTGTAAGCCATCTGATTGTACTATTTCATCAGGTAGAAAAGTCTGGTGGATATGTTCATTTGGTCATGAATGGCAATCAGTGATAAATACGAGAACTGGAAAAGAAAAATGTGGATGTCCATATTGCTCGGGACGTTATGCAATTCCGGGAGAAACCGATTTGGAAACGTTGAGACCTGATCTGAGAGAGGAATGGCATTTCGAGAAGAATAAAAAAATAAAAATGAACGAAGTAACACTACATTCGAACAAAAAAGTCTGGTGGAGATGTAAAAATGGTCATGAATGGAGAACTACGGTGGCAATAAGAAGTAGAGGAAGCAATTGTCCTTATTGTTCAAAATGATGAGACTAATTTTGAAATCACGCAAAAAAGGAGTTGTGGCAAGAATAAGAACTATTGATTAATAAACAAAAACATTTCTAGGAGAAGAAATATATCTGAACAGCCCTGTATTTGATTTTGATACCAAATACAGGGCTGTATTTTATATAATGGAAAATAAAATGCAAATGGCATTTTGATCTTATTTTGGAATATCATTTTCACAATATTCTATCAAATCGCCAATAGAACAATTCAAATATTGACACATATGGCATAGGGTGTTCACATCAATTCGTTGGATGAGACCTTTACAGTAGTTATTTAGTTGTGTTCTTTGCAAGCGCAGATCAAGGCACATACGATTTTTAGAGATACCTTTTTCTTTTAGAATATCTTCAATATGAAATTTCAAATATCCGTATTCATTCATGATTAATTCCTCTTTTATATATCTGCATAAGAAAATAGAATCTATCGTTTGGTTAGAATGGAAAAGCATTGCACATTTACCTAATTCAGCATATGAAACGAATTGCACGGGGAATTTACTCTTTTTCAGTAAGAGGCCTCTAGCGTAAGTTCTAACCATTTCTACTTTATTGTTTAATTATATTTAAATTATTGTGTTTTTAACACCTGTATGCTATAGTGAGCTAGATAGCATACAGGTGTATGCTAATTAATGTTTTGCATTAAGGAGACAAATTATGCAGGAAATAAATGAAAAAATAGAGAAGGGTAGCGAAAATTTAAAAACAAAACCAGAGACCCCAAATACAGATGGAGAATATGGGGTGGATAATAATGATACGTTAGAAAGTGAAAAAATAACGGAATATGATTATTCGGATGAAAGTTCAATTGAGAAGTTACATGATGTAATAGATTGTTTATCTTCAGAAGAAGCGTTGTCTGCACTGGAGGCAATTAGAAGAACTCATGGAGTTGGAAATACATTAAAATTAATGGGTTTTAAAGAGTGGTTCGATAAGGCATTTTTTCCTGTGTTACAAAACTTTGCAGTTGAATCTTTCGCAAAACTTTATGTTGAACGGGATGCAGATGAAAATATTACTGTTACTATAGTCAATAAACAAGGTTTTATAATTGGAGAGAAGCAAAAGCAGATGCGTATGGTTTTAATGGCTGCTGATGATATTAGCATTAGTCAGTGGGGAGGTGTACCGCAAGTAGAAATGGTGTTGTCATTTAATGCTCCGCAAAAAAGTTATATTGTATGATATACAGATAAGTATTTACAATGCATTTATGGATAAAAGCAGAGAGATAATTATGAATAAATGGAACGAATTAAAGAGTGAACATTATGAAGGACCATACTGTATTGATTATAAAGGTGGAATGATTGATTTTGATCCAGAAGGTATGGATGATGTTCGAGGAAGCAATTTTAAAAATTATGATGAATATTTAGATATTCAAGAGGCTTCTTGTGGAAAAATTAGAAAGTATTTACAATTTGCATATTACAATGCATCAGATACAAAAATATTTTTTAAAGGACAAATTGAAAAAATTGATTGCGAAGCAGCAAAAGTGCTTTTCAAAAGAATTGTAATTTTGGGAACATATTATGAGATAACCAGCACATATGGCAAAGAAGATCATATTTGGATGGATCGAGTAGGATTTGAGGGCATACAGGCAGGGGATTGTATAGAATTTGAGGCAGAGATTTACAGATATATGCGGTATAAAAAGAAAAAAAAGATTGATTATGCCTTGGAAAACCCTAGCAAAATTAAAAAGATTAATGAACATATGATACCATCAGATCAAGATTTAGTAGATCAACAGATCAAGCAATTAGTGTGTGAAACTTGCAACTATGCAAACTGTTGTCATTTTGGTAATTGTATTGTAGATAAGAAAGTAGTATCCGAACGAATTGAACTGCTAAAAAGACTACAACCAGGAAAATTTACACCATATACTGTGCTGTTGGCATATGAATTGGAATATCATCTCATGGCACAATGTGGACCGATTAAGATAAATGAGTTTAAACCTGATTTATATATTATGAAAAGAATTGTTGAAATCTGCAAATCGCAGCCAATACATTATACTGCTAATATTCTAGAGCCTTTCATTAAAATGCTAAATCCTAAAAAGCCGAGAATTTATATAAAATAATAAGAAAATAAAAAGTTTGAAAGAAAAGTATTGAGGGCAGAATCGGATTTTTGGATTCTGTCCTTGATTGCTTTAATGTATTAGAATTCTGGCGTTTAAAGTGAGTATTGTGATGAATTTTACTACATGAAAAAGTGTCATATTTAATGGTGACACTTTTTCATGTTAAAAATGAATATTGCGTGGTATGGTTCATTTGTCTGGGTTATGAGAGGCAATGTTCCAACGAACTGCACAAGAATAATTAACTTAAATTTCCCAGACTTAAAAGATATGTTGAACTTTGAAAATTCAATATTTCAGCCAATAAAAGGGGATAATCAAATTTGTTGAGGATTTTTCATTAGGGGAAACTAGAGGGGCTGTGAAAAATGATGATCTCATTTTTCACAGCTCCTTTTCCTTTTATTCAGACCGTTCGTATCGATAGATAAAGTGAGAACCAATATAGTAGGTTTCCGAATACTCAAAACGGCGTCCGTCAGTCAGATGGCCCGGATGGGAAATTTTCAGAAGCGGGATATCGTCGATTTTCAGCCATTTTTTTTGCTGTGGGGTAGGCAAAACCGCACTGATTGTGCGGGAGCCGTCTGTGGGATCAATGTCATAGTGCTGCGAGATATAATTGTAAAGGGAACCCTCCAGCATACGAAGATCAAAGTTAGGAAACAGGCTGACAGGAAGGTAGGTGTAGTTGAGAGCCATGATCGTGTCGTCTGCGGTACGAATTCTTATAATAGAATGGACCAGCTCATCATCCCCAAGTCCCAGTTCTCTTGCGGCTTCGGGAATTTCAGCGGCCCGATGGATGGAATAAGACACTAAAATAGAGCCTGGAGCTTTTCCAATCGACCGCATATCATCTGAAAAGCTTCGGGTAAAGTTGGCTTTTTTTGAAATTTGTATAGAACTTACAAAGGTTCCCCTTCCCGGCATGCGGTTTATATAGCCTTGCGAAGAAAGCAGATCCAGGGCTTTTCGGGCAGTCATACGGCTGACCTTGTAGCGCTCGCATAGTTCATTTTCTGTTTCAATCTGATCCCCTGTTTTGAGAGCGCCGCTCTGTATCTGATTAAGAATATCCCGTTCTATTTCTTTATATTTCGGTAACTGCTTTCCCATAAAATCCTCTCTGATTTAAATATATTTAACTCAAACTTCCCACACCATTTGGTGTGTTTAACATTGAAAAATCAATATTTTAACCCATAAAAAAGACATAAACCGCTCGCTAGTGGTATAATTGAGTTGACGAAAAACAATTACACAGCAAGGAGATTTATGCCATGTCAAGTATACCACGTAATTCCCAAAACGAAAACAATGTTTTAGATTTTGTCACAAATTTTATCGCGGAGTTTCATATAGGCAAGCTTTTGTTTAAGAGCAATGCCGGAAAAGAAAAGGGGATTCCGGTAATGGATATCTTTCGCTATCTATTTTGCCTCCTTTTTTCTGACAGAAGCATGTATATGCAGCGAAAAACAGGCATATTTAAGGAAGATTTTTCTAAAAATACCGTCTATCGCTTTATAAATAGTCCGAAGACGAACTGGCAAAGGTTTACAACACTGCTTTCTGCAAATATCGTCAATGATTTTATGAAGCCACTGACTTCCGAAGACCGCAAGGACGTATTCATTATCGATGATAGCCTGTTTGACCGGTCACGTTCTAAGAAAACAGAACTTCTTGCAAAAGTCTTTGATCACTGCTCGATGAAATATAAGCGTGGCTATCGTATGCTGACACTTGGTGCAGCTTGGCTGGTCTGATGGAAATTCCTTTGTTTCAATTAATCATTGCTTTCTCTCAGCTGCAGATGACAAAAATCTTCTGTGCAGAGCTGAATGCTATGATGGACGTTCCCTTGCCAGGAAACGAAGAAGTCAATCCCGGCGGAAAGCTACTGATGTCATGGTCGAACTGATCCATTCTGTTCAGAAAGCAGGGATTGCTGCAAAATACGTTGTTTTTGACAGTTGGTTTTCTTCTCCAAAGACAATCCAGGCTTTAAAAAAGGAAGAAAATCTGGATATCATTGCCATGATCAAGAAAAGGAGCAAGATCAAATCTGGATACCAAGATAAAAATCTGAATATCAAGGAAATCTACAGTCGTAATAAAAAGAGGCGTGGACGTTCCAGATATCGGCATATGGGATATTGAAGTTTTCTTCAAATCCTGCAAATCGTATCTTCATCTGGAGAAAGAATGCAGAAGCACATCTTATGATGCCTTAAATGCTCATATTGCCATCGTTTTTACAAGATACATGATGCTGTCTATCGCACAAAGACGTAATACAGATGAGAAAACCATCTGTGAACTATTTTTCTGCCTACTGGATGAATTGGATGATATCACATTCAGCCAATCCATGAGGATTATTATAGATGCCCTAATGGATGCTGTTATGGAATACTTTCATATAACAGAAAGTCAGTTGGAAGAATTTACATCCAACTTTATTTGACGACTGCCAAAATATATGCAACAGGCATTATGCTATGCTTAAAATGCCTGTCAGAATGTTAATTTATGAGTTAAAGTATTGATTTTTCAAGGTGCGAGCCCCATTTTTTATGTGGGAAGTTTGAGCTTAATTATTATAATCGAAATGGAGAAAAAGGTCAATGTATATACAAACAAAAGACACGACAAACGCATGAATGATTATCCCCTGTCAATTCTTTTTTTACTATATTTCATTTTTTTAAGCTTCTAAAAGTTCTTCCAGATATTGAATCGGGTGCAAACTAACTACAAACCTTTTCTTTCTCATCGACAGCTTATGCCTTGTCATCTGTGCCGGTTTCAAAATACTCAGGCTCCATTTCCTTATGATATTCAAATTTTGTGCTGCCAGCTTATCTATTGTTGTGTTCGCATCTTCCCGGAAGGTTACATCCAGATACCAGTGCATGCTTTCTATACTCCAGTGTCCTCTAACTGCACGGCTGACCTGTTCGATATCTGCCCTCAAACTGCTAATGAAATAACGATACTCTATGGCTGTATTGCCTTCCTTCTTCAGGGTTTTCTTTTCCATTATGATGCTGGACAGTCCTTTCCACTTCTTTTTTTGGCTTAACCACTTTATATCCTCTGTCTGATAATACTCCCTTATCTCGATCTGACCATGTGCTTTTTCCTGGGTTTTTTTGTAATTACCTCTTTCACGGATCTCTTTTTGGAACTCTTCGTCTGAAAAGTATTCTTGTACATCTTCATACAGACTGTTTTGATTTCTCTTCAATGCCAGCACATAGTCTGCCCGTTTTTTCTTTATTTTCTCCGCTATTGCAGTCTGCGTTCCCATTGCATCGATTGTTACGATCTGGCCTTTTATCTGGATCTTGTCCAGCAATTCCGGGATCGCTACGATCTCATTGCTTTTTTCTTCAACTGCTTTTTGACCAAGGCAAAAACCATCCTCCTTACTCCATCCTGATACAATGTGAGCCGCCTTCCCATCTCCTCTTTTATTGGAACGCATGGTTTTTCCATCGATACAGATGATCTTCTTCAACAGTTCCCCATCGTCCTGATTTAAACGATCCTGCCATTTTCCATAGAGCTGCTGCAGGATTTCTGGTGATATCATTCCCATTACGCGTCTTATTGTATCATGAGATGGTATTCCGTTTTTTAACTCTATATATTTGCGAAGATAATCCTGATAATTTTCTGCAAATAATGCCATTTCTACCCAGTCATCTGCATTTGCTAATGTTGCAAACAACACAATAACAAGAATGTCCTTTAATGTATGACGAACTTTCCTTTGCTGACGATCATCTTTTATGTATTCCAGCCAATCTAATAATTCCTGCATGTATCAACGCCCCTTTTCTTTTAATTTTATCAGAAAAGGAGCGTGTTCACAATTTATTTACTCATGCGTTTGTCGTGAAACAAAAGATGTTTCTTTTAAATGTATAAAAAAGTATGAAAAATGTAAAAAAATATTGCAAAAAAGTATGAGTATGTTATAATGAACCTACATAAATATATATACATATGTAGAGGAAAGAAATGTAAAATCGCCAATAATGTATATATATTACAAATAAATGTAAATATCAATAAAAAGAAGGGAGGATGGTGGGATGAGGCATCTGCTGTTAGCTTCCCATGGCCCATTAGCAGGAGCTATACTGGAAAGTGCTTCGTTTATCTGTGGAAGTGCACTGATAAGTCCGGTAAAAACCATAATGGTCGCAAGAGAGGATTCAGGCGAACGCATCCGGACACAGGTTGAGCAGATTCTTTCCGGATTTGAAGCCGGAGATGAAATCATAGCGCTGACAGATGTGTTTGGAGGAAATGTGAATAACATTCTGACGGAATATCTGTCCGCTAAGAAGCTGTATCTGGTTGCGGGCATGAATCTGGGCATGGTGTTGGAAGCGCTTTTAGCACCGAAGGATATGCAGACAGAGGAATTGGCTGCATATCTGGAAAACGTAGGAAAAGAAGGCGTCAGGTATGTGAACCGGATTGCACAGCCGGGAGAGGAGGATGAACTATGATAAAGGCACTGCATTTGGATGACCGTCTGATTCACGGACAGGTTGCTATATCATGGACAAGGTTTCTGGATGCAAACGTACTTTTAGTAATCAACGATGAGGTTGTAAAAAACGAGCTCAGGAAAAAAACTTTGAAAATGGCAGTTCCGCCGGGGGTGAAATATGGCTTCCGAAGCGTGGAGGATGGAATTGCTTTTTTAAACGCACCGGAGAATCAGAAGTATAAGATTATGGCATTGGTCAGCGACCCGCAGGATGCGGCGAAGGTATGCAAGGGCGTAAAGGACGTACAGCGTCTGACCATCGGAGGAGTGAGAAAAAGGGCGGAGTATATTACAGATAATCTGAATTTGACAAATGAGGACATGAAAGCACTTCTTGAAGTGATAAAAACAGGAGTGGCAGTGGGAATGCTTCCGACGCCCAGTGACAAATTCGTAAATCTTGAGAAGCTTCTTGTAAAGGCATTGAAAAATCAGGAGGGATAACCATATGTTTATGAAGGCTTTTTTAGTGGCGCTGATCGCGGGAATATGTAAAATTGATAACCGTATTTTCGGAATGACGATGATACAGCGTCCATTAATCGTTGGAACACTGGTAGGATTCATTTACGGGAACCCGGTAGAAGGAATGATAATAGGAGCGCAGTTTGAACTGCTCAGTATGGGACTGGTGGGAATCGGCGCACATTCCGGTATGCCGGAAATCACTCTGGGAAGCGCATTATGTACTGGTTTTGTTCTGGGGAGCGGAACAGGAACCGAGGTAGCGCTGGCGCTGGCACTTCCGATTTCTACTTTCGCAACAACCATAGGATACCTGACATGGATTCCGTTAAACCATCTGCTCAGTGAGCGGGCAAAACGGGCGGCAGAGGACGGGAATACCCGTACTATGGAGATCTGTCAGTGGATGGGACTGTTCAATTATTTCTTCTTCCCGTTTTTGGTAGTCCTTTTAGGCATGCTGGTAGGAGCGCCGCTGTTTGAATATCTGATTAAAGTGATTCCTGCATTTATTACAGACGGAATCAAAGTGGCTTCCAATATGCTTCCGGCTCTGGGCTTTGCGCTGCTGATGCAGCTTACCTACAATAAGGAGCTGGCACCATACCTGTTTATCGGTTTTGTATTCGTTGCATTTTTAGGAATGAGCAATGTAGGTGTTGCGATTGTGGGAGCGATTCTGGCGGTTTTAGTATTTAATTCCAGCAATCATGCAAATAAGGAGGTGGCTGTCAATGACAACGAAATCTAATGAAGAGGCAACAGGCAAAAAAATAACGAAAAAGGATCTTATGTCTTTGTTTTTCCGCTCTTTTCTTCTTCCGGCCTGTTATTCCATGGACCGTATGCAGGCACCGGGCTTTGCCTATTCCATTATCCCTGTACTTAAAAAGCTGTATGGGGATAATAAGGAAAAATTATCGCAGGCTTTGAGCCGCCACTCTGAGGTATATAACAATACATTTGCCTGTTCTCCCTTTGTTCTGGGCATTGCGGCCGCAATGGAGGAGGAAGCTTCCGAAAATGAGGATTTCGATGTATCTTCCATAAACGCCATAAAGGTAGCCCTTATGGGTCCGCTGTCAGGAATCGGCGATACCTTTTTCTGGGGAACCTTCCGTATCATTGGCTCCGGTATTGGTATATCACTGGCTATGCAGAGGAATCTTCTTGGCCCCCTTCTGTTCCTGCTGATTTATAACATCCCTAACTTCCTGGTGCGCTACTATGGCGTCCTGTTTGGCTACAAGCTGGGAGCGGACTCAATCGACACATTGGTTTCCGGCGGTCTTATGAACCGCGCGACCAGGGCGGCATCGGTTATGGGACTTACGGTAATAGGCGGCATGATTGCATCCATGGTATCCATAAAAATAGCGTTGGTAGCTAATTTTGGCTCTGATGTTACATTGGATGTTCAGTCAATTTTTGATGAAATCTGCCCCTGTATGCTTCCCCTTGCGGCAACCTTTATTGTATACAAGCTGTTAAAGAAGGGCGTAAAGGCATACTGGATCATGCTTGGAATTATTGCGGTAGGCATTGTAGGAAAATTTTTCGGAATACTGTAGATTTAAAGGAGAATTGAAATGAGTGATTTTGTAATGATGGATTATATCAATGAAACGCAGGAGGCAGCACTGCATATTGTAGATAAGAGTGAAGACCTCTGCCGCGTTTTTGCTGAAAATTTTGCAAAAAAGCCATATGAGAGAGTAATTTTGGCGGCCAGCGGAACCTCCTATAACGCATGTGTGACAGCAAGGTATTTTATGGAGAAGATGCTGGGAGTTCCCTGCGTGACAGTGACTTCCTACGCATTTGCGCATTTTGAAGACACACTGAAGCCGGAGACTGATCTGATGGTAGCTGTGACCCAGGAGGGGGAGAGCACGAATACCATTGATGCCCTTCAGAAAGCAAATACCCTTGGAATGGATAACTTTGTTGTGACAGAGTATTTGAACAACACATGCACCCAGACCGCAAAGAACAAGGTGACAATCGACTGCGGACGTGAGTTTGTGGGGCCAAAAACGAAGGGGTACACCTGCACGGTGCTGACGCTTTATGTGATGGCTCTGGAAGCGGCAAGGTACAGTAAGCGGGTGGATGAAGATACATACAGGAACTATAAGGAAAGACTGAATAAGGTGTTGGGTCACACAAACGCGGTGGTTGAAAAAACCAAGGCATGGTTTGAGACGAATAAAGAAGATTGGAAAGCCTGTGAGAAATGTTATGTGATCGGTTATGGCGCAAATGTGGGAACGGCAATGGAGGGAGCACTGAAATCTATGGAAACGGTCCGCTATCCCTATTTCTGGTTTGAGTCTGAGGAATTTCTTCATGGCCCTCTGGCCTCTGTAAAGCCGGATGTGTACACGGTGCTTATTTCTCCAAAGACCTGGGGTTATGACAGAATCAATACATTATTCAAAATCATGAATGACCAGAACGAGCATGTATATTCCATCGGCGCACAGGACGGAGTGGAGTCCGGCCATGTTCTGGAAGCGGATTTTATAAACGATGAGGACTTTTCTGCCCTGGAATACTGTATTCCGATGCAACTTTTGGCTTATCTGACTTATACAGCAAAGGGGATTGATCTGAATGTGCGCAATTATCCGCGCACAAGGGATGCATTACAGACAAAGGCAAAGCCAGTTCAGCGGTAAGAACGAGGAAAGGTGCAGGCGGATGGACGGAAGGATAAAGGCGGTCATTTTTGATATGGACGGTGTTTTGATTGATTCAGAGATTGTCTATATGAGAAGGCTTAAAGAATTTACCCGTGAGGCAGCCCAAAGGGAGGTTCCAAGGAAACAGCTTTTAAAGATGGTGGGAGCTACCTCGGAGGGGCACTGGAAGGCGGTCCGGGCGTATTTTCCGCCTGAATGGACCAGAGAACAATTTTTTGAGGCTTATAGAGTTTACGGAAGAAGCCATCCGGTGTCTTATCAGGATATTGTGTTTGAGGATACCATTCCTACGCTGAAAAGACTGAAGGCCATGGGTCTGCGTCTGGCTATGGCAACCTCCACGCCAAGGGAAAAGGCAATGGAGACGAAGGAGTTGTGCGGTTTTGGCAGTTTTATGGAGATTGTGCTGTGTGGGGATATGGTTAAGGAAAGCAAGCCTAATCCCGAGATTTACCTGAAATGTTTGGAACAGCTGGGATTATCCGGGGAGCAGTGTATTGTGGTGGAGGATTCCGCTTATGGAATTGAGGCGGCAAAAAGAGCCGGCCTTTATGTGGTAGCCAGGCGTGAGACCCGGTTTTCTATGAATCAGGAGGGGGCGGATTGTTATATTAACCGGCTGGGAGAGCTTCCTAGGCTGTTGGAAAACATGTAGTGTAACGGTTTCTAAATAACTGCACCATTCACGCAGAATGTTTTTTCAAGAGTACATGTCAAAAAACGTAGGCGTAGCGGGGCTACGCTGAGGCTTTTTGGCATGTATTCTCGGGAAAATAGGCAAGTGATATGGTGTAGTTAATTTAAAACCGTTACACTAGTATAATCCACTTTAAATAACAAACTATTTTAATTCACATTCCTATTATGGTATAATTGAACCATCGGAGGTGTCAATTATGCCTAATACAATTAAAACTATTTCTTTAACAGATGATGATAAATCTTACTTAAATAAACTGCTGACTCAGAGCACTTTGGAAATTCGCGTTTATCAACGTGCTAGGATCCTTCTGCTCAAATCTGAGGGTGCATCTAACGAAGCAATTGCTGACAAACTGGATATTGGAATCGGTGTGGTAAAACGTTGTCTTAATAAATCTAAAGAGAACGGTGTTGAAGCTTCTTTACATGATAACAACGGCCGTGGAAGAAAAACGGAAATCACCGATGACGATATCACCTGGGGAATCAGTAAAGCCTGCCAAAAACCGAAGGATTACGGCTATTCTGCTGAATTCTGGTATCCCATGAGTTTCAGGAAATTCATCAACTCTATAGCAGAAACGGAAGGACATCCTCGTATGGCAACAGTAGCTGAAACAACGCTTCGGAAAATTCTGAGCAATGCAAGGATCAAACCGTTTCAGGTGTCCTATTACTGCGAAAGACGGGATCCTGAGTTTGATGCAAAAATGCATGATGTCCTTGTTATCTACAAGCAGATTGAAATGCAGTTTGACAAGGATGGAAAACTGATTCCCTTTGAGAAAGATGCCGTACATACCCTGTCTTATGATGAAAAGCCAGGAATTCAGGCAATTGCTACCACAGGTGAAGACCGTCCACCGATTCCGAATACAGATAAAAGCAATGGCTATCAGCGAGATTATGAGTATGTCAGGCTGGGAACCCTCTCCCTGCTTGCAGCGATTGATTTGCTCTCAGGAGAAGCAATTCCATTAGTAAGTGAAACTCATAAAAGTTCTTACTTTGTGACTTTTCTAAAGAAACTTGATGAAAAATATCCAAAGGGCGATATTATTCAGATTATTCTGGATAATCACTCTGCACATACCTCCAAAGAAACCCAGGAATATCTGAATACGGTTTCTGGACGTTTTGAGTTTGTATTTACACCCAAACATGGTTCCTGGTTAAACATGATTGAAGGTTTTTTCAGTAAAATGACAAAGCAGATGCTGGATGGAATCCGTGTGGAAAGCAAGAAAGAACTCGAAGATAGAATCTACAGATACTTTGATGAAATCAACAAAGAACCAGTGCCCTACAAATGGACATATAAAATGGATACCATCGATTTTTCTCAAGAAGATATTGATTCCATAGTGTATGAGGTTGTAAATGCAAAAGCTGCTTCAGCAGAAAGCAAAAACAAAAAAGCACCAAAACCAATTTCACGAAAGAGAAAGTCTATCCAGGGGGCTGTGAAAAAACATAGCCTATAAAAAAGAAGGACCAAGGGTTCATAATG
>NZ_JBBKBT010000008.1:0-127888 GCF_037890305.1 Enterocloster sp. HCN-30185 | reverse complement strand
TCATAATGAATCCAAGGTCCTCTTTTTGTGTTAAAATTAATCTGCAATGAAAAAAATAACACATATTTATTCTAACCCCAAACAGGCAGTTTTGCCAATACTAATTCAAGATTATCTGGACATTTGTGATCCGGTGCTGACATTTGATCGATTTATGGGAGAAATCGATTTGGAGAAATATCTGAAGGAAATCCCGAAACATGAGATGGGAAGACTTCGGTATAACCCGGTCAGTATGCTGAAAACAATCCTGTTCGGATTTATGACAAATGGATATGTCTCTCTTCGTGAGCTGGAAGATAGTTGCAAAGTGAATCTAAGGTTCATGTATCTGATGGATCATGAAGTCCCATCCTATCGGACTTTTGGATATTTTATCAATGAGATACTCAGCGATTCTATTGAGAAACTATTCTATGATATCAACCAAAAAATTTTTGAGAAAGAACATACGGACCTGCAACATTTATATATTGACGGTTCTAAGTTTGAAGCCAACGCAAACAAGTATTCCTGGGTATGGAAGAAAGCGACTGAAAAATCCAGATACCGCTTATTTGAGAAGATCACTTCCCTGTTTCAGGAAATCAATCTTGAGCTTCAATACACGGGGATAAAGTTCAGTATTAATACGGAATACTCGCCAGAATACTTAAAGGAAGCCGCATCGAAATACGTAGAAATCTGGCAGTTGGATGAAACAACGTTTGTCGCCGGTAAAGGACATCGAAAGTCAGTCCAGCAGCGCCATTATGAAAAACTGAAGGAATATCTGTCAAAGCTGAATGAATATGTAGAAAAGATCCAAATCTGTGGAGATGGACGCAATAGCTATTCCAAGACTGATCATTCCGCTACTTTCATGCGAATCAAAAAGGACTATATGGGGAATGATCAGCTGCTCCCGGCGTATAATGTCCAGGTCGGTGTGGCGGATGAGTATATAGCGGTTGTTGATGTGAACCAATACCGGTCAGATATGGACTGTTTCATCCCCCTCATGAATAAGTTCCATGATATTTATGGATTCTACCCCAAATATCCGGTAGCGGATGCCGGTTACGGCTCTTATAATAACTATATTTTCTGTGAACAGAATGGACTGGAAAAATATATGAAATTCCCAATGTTTAAGAAAGAAACCACCGACAGAAACTATCATGAAGACCCATTCCGGGCAGTTAATTTCAAGATCGACGGAGATGGAAAAATGCGGTGCCCTAATGGAAAGGGATTCCATTTGCAGTACCGTAAGGCAATAAAAGGAAATGCGTATGGACGGGAAGAGGAAATTTATCAGTGCGAAGACTGCAGTGGATGTCCTTACGCGGAAAAATGCAAAAAGGGAGAAGGAAATCGTACCGTGCGTGTCAATCAGGAACTAACAAAGATGCATCAGGAGGTAATTGAAAACCTTGAGAGTATCCAGGGCGCGCTGCTTAGAATGAACCGTTCCATCCAGGCAGAAGGTACTTTTGGTATTATAAAAAATGACCGCTGGTATAAACGGATTGTGCGAAGAGGGATAAAATCCGTTCAACTTGAAGTATACCTTGTTTCACTGGGACACAATCTTTATAAATTCCACAACAAACAGATGAAAACAAAATCAGCTGCATAGATTTGAAAATCAACAAATTTATGGGGTAAGGGGGAAGTGCGCTTTTAGAGACTACTTCGTTTATGATTTTTTAGTTTAAAAGAGCGTGTGAAAAATGATTTCTCATTTTTTCACACGCCCTCTAAATGTATAAAGATGATTATTCAAACGGGTAAGGGATGTTGTGTGCAGTGAGCAAAGTCTGTAACTGCTGTATGTATTTATTTTTTCTTTCGATTTCAATCCAATTTGCGTGGCATAAGGAATCGGCTTCTTCTAACTCATGTTTTGTGATTATATAATTGTTCCATTTGATACATTTATGATTCTTGCTGAATGCACAATAATTTTCCATTAAATTTTCCTCCCAAAATGATAGGAATCATAATTCTACTTTTTCATTTGTTCAAACATGTCATCCCATTCAGTCTCATTAATCCATTCATTATCAGATGATATGGTTGCTTTACCTTCTTTGTTATAATTAGTGTTTTGGAGTGCCAATTTATATGCTTGCAATCCGTATATTCCAGTATTCATATTTGGTTGAAATGGCAATGCTTGTTCTCTTACTGCCTGTTTAGCTGCCATGGTAAAAAAGGTTGTCATGTCCATTCCGAGATTGGATAAAAGTTCCTGTAACTGAGCCTTTAGCGTTTCATCAATTCGCATGGTTACATTTGTATTTGCCATTTATGCCACTCCTTTCCTTTGATTGATATTATATTTTATGCATTTTATATTGTCAATACAATGTATTAATAATGCACATGAATAGAATTTTTTTAATTAAATTTCAGAGCTTGTTTCAGATTTAAAAGTATTTGGCACTTGTAGTTTGAGAAAAAACTGATTTTATGCTACCATATATTTATTGAAAAGTCTGCATGTACAGGGAAAAGGTGAGAAAATATTAAATATTTGTGATGCGGGAATTAAAGAACGTACATGATAAGTTTGTTATTGGTGAGATGAAATGAAACTTGAATTGGAGAACAAGGAGCGTGCCATGATTAACCGTGGCACGAGTGGTGCTGTAAAATCTAAAATACATCGATTAAAATCGCGGGTTTGTATTGCCAGCATATTGTTGGCAGGATGAAAAATCAGAATCATATCTGCAAGAAAGTCAATAAGAGTAGGATAAAAGCCTACAATGGGCAACTTTTTTTGGAGGCAAGATTATGCGTGAAGAATATAATATCATGAATTTAAAGCCAAGAAAAAATCCTTATGTTAAAACGTGTAAGAAGCAGGATACAATCAATCCTGATGAAAACGTGACCTCGCATTTAAAAAATCAGTCTAAAGCAGTTGGTATTTCACACCAGAGTTCCAGCAATTTGTAGCAAACGGAATCGGTTTATGATTTTTTTACTGGCTGAAATATTGAATTTTGAAGTTTCAGGATACATTATTGCTGTGGAAAGTTTTTGCGATTTAAAAGTGCCGTAATTAATTGTGACACTCTATTGTATGAAGAATAAATATTACTGGAGTGAGCCGTTTGTTAGGCTTTGAGAGACAATGTTCCAGCGAGCAAAAAGTGCCATAATTAATTGTGGCACTTAATCGTGTTCAAAGAACTGTTACGTATGGTTACTAAAATAGGGATAGAGTTGTTCGAAATATGATGAAAAAATCTTGGAATAACTTAGACCGGAAGATAACAGAATTGATTTGATTGATATTTGCGCAAAAGCCAGAAATAAAAAAATCAAGAATATTTGGACTTATTTATAGTAAATAATGGAGGTTTGATCATGGAGGCAGATACCGATAAAAAAGAAAAATCGACGTTATTCGATCAAAAAAAATTTTTGGTTCCTGTCATGTATATAGCCATTGATTTAAAATCCTTTTACGCCTCCGTAGAGTGTGTGGAGCGGGGGCTGGATCCTTTAAAGACCAATCTGGTAGTTGCGGATATAAGCCGTACGGAAAAAACCATCTGTCTGGCAGTGTCCCCCTCCCTTAAGGCCCATGGCATTCCCGGCCGCGCAAGGCTTTTTGAGGTGGTTCAGAGGACAAAGGAGGTAAATGCCCTTCGCAGATTAAACGCACCGGGAAGGAAGCTTACAGGGGAGTCCTGGAAGGATGATGAATTAAAGGCAGACCCGTCTCTGGCTCTTTCTTACATCATTGCTCCGCCCAGAATGGCGGAATATATGAAATGGAGCGCCAGGATTTACAATATTTATCTGAAATACATTGCGCCGGAGGATATTCATGTCTATTCCATTGACGAGGTGTTTATGGATGTAACCCAGTATCTGGAAATTTATGGTATGACTCCGGCACAGCTGGCTGGAAAAATAATCAGGGATGTGCTGGCACAGACCGGGATAACGGCAGCAGGAGGGATTGCACCGAATCTTTACCTGTGTAAAGCTGCCTTGGACATTGTTGCAAAGCATGTGTCCCCGGATGAGGATGGGGTGCGGATCGCCCAGCTAAATGAGATGTCTTACCGCAGGCTCTTATGGAATCACCGGCCTTTGACGGATTTTTGGAGAGTTGGAAAGGGATATGCCCGGAAACTGGAAGAAAATGGAATCTATACCATGGGAGATGTGGCAAGATGTTCCCTGGGAAAGCAGGGAGAGGCCCACAGCGAGGAACTGTTGTACCGGCTGTTTGGGATCAATGCAGAGCTTTTGATCGATCACGCCTGGGGATGGGAACCCTGCACGATTCAGGATATCAAGTCCTATAAGCCTCAGACGAACAGCCTTTGTTCCGGTCAGGTGCTGCGCGGTCCGTCCTCCTGGGATCAGGCCAGACTGGTGGTGAAGGAAATGGCTGATCAGCTTGCGTTAGATTTGGTAGAAAAAGGGCTGGTTACGGATCAGATCGTGCTTACTGTGGGCTATGACAGGGAAAATCTGACCGATCCGTTGCGCAGAGGCGCCTATGGGGGAGAGATCACCTCCGACCGGTATGGCCGTCCTGTTCCAAAGCATGCACACGGTACCCGGAATCTGGATCAGCCCACCTCCTCAGCCAGAAAGCTCAGGGAAGCGGCGGCAGCTCTTTTTGACCGGATCGCGGATCCGGGGCTTCTGGTTCGCAGGCTTTATGTGACAGCCGGACGGGCCGTGCCGGAGGAAAATATAAAAAAAGAAGAGGTTTATGAACAGCTGGATCTGTTTACCGATTATATGGCGTTAGAGCAGCAGAGAAAGAAGGAAAATGAGGCGCTGGAACGGGAAAAGAAAATGCAGCAGGCTATGGTGGATATTCGGAAAAAGTTTGGGAAAAACGCTATTTTAAAGGGAATGAATCTGGAGGAAGGCGCTACGGCCAGAGAACGAAACCGTCAGATCGGAGGTCATAAAGCATGATCGGGAAAAATAACAGGCTTTATACAGGCCCGGATGCAGAATGGGAGCGAAGGGTAAGAGAGAGCATGGAGGCAGGAAAAGAATGGGCTTTTAAAGTTCCGTCCCATGCGTATGATGATATCATTCATCTGCCTCACCATGTATCCTCTGTCCATCCTCCCATGTCTCTTCACGACCGGGCGGCTCAGTTTTCGCCCTTTGCTGCCCTGAGTGGCTTTGAAGGGGCAATAAGGGAAACAGAGAGGCTTACAGAGGGGAAAATAGAACTGGATGAGGAAGAAGCGGGCCGGCTGGACGAAAGGCTCAGACAGATCCGGCAGCATCTTTCCGTCTGCCCCCGTGTTTCTCTTACCTGGTTTTTGCCGGATGAGAGAAAGAACGGAGGCTCCTATGAAAGGGCTGCCGGAAGGGTAAAAAAGCTGGATCCGGTCCAGGGGCTTCTTGTCTTCACGGACGGAAGGAAGATCCCGCTGGAGCAAATTGTCTGGATTGAAGAAGAGACGGGGATATCTGATTTTTAAGAACAGTGTCCGTTGCAGCCGTACTGACATCCCGTAGGCGTTACGGCACAGCCGCCCATGGCAGTTTCCCGAAGTTCGCCGGGAAGTTTTTTGCCTACGGTATACATAGCTTCCAGCATTTCATCAAAGGGAATCAGCTGGGGGATTCCAGCCAAAGCCAGTTCTGCAGCGATCATGGCATTTGCTACACCGGAAGCATTTCTCATCTGGCAGGGATATTCAACCAGACCGCCTACCGGATCGCAGACCAGTCCCAGCATATTCATAAGAACTGTGCTTGCAGCATAGAGACACTGGCGAGGTGAGCCTCCCATAAGTTCTACGGCGGCAGAAGCAGCCATGGCAGAAGCAACGCCTACTTCGGCCTGACAGCCGCCTACTGCGCCTGCTACAGTGGCATTGCGCATGGCCAGATATCCGATTGCTCCGGCATTAAACAAAGCATCAACAGCCTGACTGTCAGAAAAATCATGTTCCTCTTTTAAAGAAAGAACTACTCCGGGGACAATACCTGAGGAGCCTGCAGTGGGGGCAGCTACGATCAGACCCATGGAGGCATTGACCTCCAGTACAGCCATGGCATAGGTAATTCCCCGGCTGACTGCTGTACCGCAGATGTTTTTTTCAGCTTTAAAAAGCTGATTCAGCTGTTTTGCTTCTCCTCCGATGAGGCCGCCGATGGATTTTCCGGGGGAGGAAATAGGGGAGAGGGCTGCCTCTTTCATAATATTCCATGCAGTTTCCATTCGTGTGTATATGGAAGATTCTGTTTTTTCTGTCTGGTCACTTTCGCGTAAAAGCATAGCTCTGGAAATGCTTATTTTTTCTTTTTCACAAAATTCCAACAATTCTTTTCCGTTCTTAAAATCAGTATTCATGATCTGGATTCTCCTTTTGTATATGAAACGTATTCGGAAAATGAGTTACAGATGAACCAGCATTACATTTCGCACAGAAGGATTCTGGCAGATTTTTTCGCTGACAGAATCCGGAAGCTCATCATCAGATTCTACGATAGAGTAAGCAGTCTGTCCTTTTTCTTCACGGAAGAGTTTCATAAAGGCAATATTGATGTTTTCTTCTGCCAGACAGCGTGTAATGTGGGCCACAACACCGGGAGTATCCTGATGGATTACAATAGCAGTGCTGTATTCACCGGTAAAGTCTACGTCTACCTGATTGATACGGCTGATGCGGATTTTTCCGCCGCCTAAAGATTCTCCCCGCACTGTAAGTGTCTGACCGTCTTCATTAACCATGGTAATATCTACAGTATTGGGATGATCTACCTCTTCTGTCTCGTTGATATGAAAATGGTATTCAAGTCCTTTTTCTTCAGCAATGGAGAAAGAGTCAGGGATACGTTTGTCATCAGTCGTAAATCCCATAATACCGCCCAGAAGAGCCCGGTCAGTTCCGTGACCACGGTAGGTTTTGGCAAAAGAGCCGTAGAGGGTAAAATCCACTTTTTTTAAAGGTCCGTTTATCATTTTCTGAGCCAAAAAGGCCAGGGAATCAGCACCTGCGGTATGGGAGCTGGAAGGCCCGATCATGTTGGGGCCTATTACATCAAAAACACTGATAAATGCCATAATGCAGTTCCTTTCTGTTTTCTGGTATTGCCATAGATCTGGAGTATAGTTTTATCCTTGACGTTACTATATATAAAGTATATCATGTAGAATAGGAAGAATCAAATTCATGGATTATATAGATTGATTGAAAAAAATTCATAACAGGATTGAAAAGGAGAGAATGAGGTGGAGATACGTCAGATACAGTCTTTTGTAACCATTACTCAGACAGGAAGCTTTTCCGGAGCAGCCCAGTTACTGGGATATTCCCAGTCAGCAATTACGGTTCAGATTCGTCTTCTGGAGGAAGAACTGGGAGTCAGGCTGTTTGACCGTATGGGTAAAAAGATAGGTCTGACTTCCCAGGGAAAGCGTTTTTTACTTTGCGCAGATGAGATACTAAAGCAGGTACAAATGGCAGGAGAGTTGAAAAATACAGGGGAAGAGCTTAAGGATCCTCTTCATATCGGTACCCTGACATCCATCTGCTTTTCAAAGTTTCCTCCGATTCTGCAGTATTTCAGAGAGCACCATCCCAGGGTTCCTATTCGTATTACCACTGCATCTCCGGGAGAACTGATTGACATGATGGAGCATAATCAGCTGGATCTGGTTTACCTGTTGGATCGTTCACGCTACAGTGATCGATGGGAAAAGGTGATGGAGGTACCGGAACCGGTGATGTTTGTGGCTTCTCCACGGTTTCATTTGGCCGGGCAGAAGGAGATTTATCTGGAGCAGCTTCTGAAAGAGCCTTTTCTTCTGACAGAGAGAAACGAAAACTACCGCAGGGAGCTGGATCAGTTTCTGGAATCCAGAGGAGTAACACTGACTCCGTTTTTGGAAATCAGCAGTACGGAATTTATTATACGTATGGTGTGTGAAAACAGAGGAATTACCTATCTGCCGTATTTTGCCGTGGAGAAGAATATAGAAGAAAAAAATCTTATGGTACTTAATGTGCCTGATTTTAAGCTTCAGATGTATCGTCAGATCTTTTATTATAAAAACAAATGGAAAACTCCGGAAATGGAGGAATTTATCCGTTTAGCCCGTGAACTGCGGTAGCGAAAATTTCGCTCCGCAGTTTTTTGTCTATAAAAATAGGTTTAAAAACAGGATAACAATTCATATATTTTTAAATCACAATGAAATAAAAATAAGTCTTCCATTAAAAAATCACAAATAATTTTCCAAAATCCCCAAAGCCTATTATGGGAAAATTATGCATATTTTATTTTCATAATGTGAAAGTTATCAATTTATAACAATTTCCATATTTGAAATGGGAATATCAGGTGGCTATAATAGCGTCGAAATGAAAAAGAAACCGTTTTGGAGGAAAGGATGGTGAGATAAGTTGGATCAGCTGGTTGAATCATTGATGGAAGAATTGAATTGTAACACTGTATTTACAATTCCCATATTTGGAGGAATTCAGGTCTTTGAATCTGTGGTGGTAACCTGGATAATCATGGCAGTTCTGATGGGGGCTTCCCTGATCCTGACCAGACATTTGAAGGTCAGGAATATAAGTACACGTCAAGCAGCGCTGGAAAGTGGCTTTTCATTTGTTTACAGCTTCTTTTCAGATCTGCTGGGAGAAGAGGGAAAAGAATATATTCCCTATCTGATCACAGTAGCGGTTTATATTGCAATTGCAAACATGATCGGCCTTTTGGGATTTAAATCTCCCACAAAGGATCTGAATGTAACTGCATCACTGGCGGTTATGAGTATTATTTTAGTAGAGGCTGCAGGAATCCGCAGTAAAGGCGTAAAGGGCTGGATCAGAAGTTTTGCGGAGCCAATACCCATTGTTGCGCCGATTAATGTGTTGGAGCTTTTTATCCGTCCGCTGTCACTGTGCATGCGTTTGTTTGGAAATGTATTGGGAGCAATTGTGGTCATGGCTTTAATAAAGTATCTTGTGCCTCTGGTGCTTCCCCTTCCGTTCAGCGGATATTTTGATATATTTGATGGAGTGATACAGGCATACGTGTTTGTTTTTCTTACATCATTATATATAAAAGAGGCAATTGAATAAACAAAAACAAATAAAAGGAGATTGAAAAAATGTCAGGAATTATCGCAATTGGAGCAGCAGTAGCAGTTATTACAGGAATTGGAGCAGGAATTGGAATCGGTATGGCAACTTCTAAAGCAGTTGATGCAATCGCAAGACAGCCTGAGGCAGACGGTAAGATCACAAAGGCTCTTCTGCTGGGATGTGCCCTTGCAGAGGCTACTGCAATTTATGGTTTTGTTATCGGCCTTCTGATTATCCTGTTTTTAAAGTAAGTTGGAATAGAAAGGCATTTTGAATATGTTAAGAATAAGCGTTTGGAATATTGCTTTTACGATCATTAATATTCTGGTGCTGTTTTTCTTCATGAGGCACTTCCTGATGAAACCTGTCATGGAAATTCTGGAGGAAAGAAAGAAGCTGGTGGAAAAGGATCTGGACGAGGCAGACAGATCAAAAATCCAGGCAGCAGAACTCAAAGAGAGGTATGAGGCATCTCTTGCAGCTGCTAAAAAAGAGGCCGACTGTATCGTAGCAAAGGCCAGGCAGCAGGCGCAGAGTGAATATGAACGTATGATGGAACAGGCAGATCAGGATGCCAGGAAAAAACTGCAGGCTTCTGAAAAGACCATGGAACTGGAACGGGAAAAGGTATTAAATGAATTGAGAACCTCTGTAACAGGACTTGCCATGACAGCTGCCGCAAGGCTTTTGACAGAGAAGAACAGCCCGGAATGGAATAAACGGCAGTATGATGTATTTCTGGCAGGTGAAGGTGAGAAGAATGACTGAACAGACACGGATGTACGGAAGGGTTCTTTATGAATTGCATCTTCCTGAAAAAATGGTATGTGAGATGGTAAAGGTTATTCGGGAAAATCCACTGTTGGTTCAGATCCTGTCAGATCCGGTGCTGCCGTCATTTAAAAAGGACAGAATAATTGAAAAAGTGTGGCGGGCCTCTGAGTTTACGGAAATAGTACCTTCCTTTCTGAAAAAGGTATGTGCAGCAGGCTGTATTGGCAGTATGGATTCCATACTGTCAGTATGGGAACAGTGCCTGAGGGATGAAAAAGGAATTATTCAGGCAGAACTTTTTTACGTTACACCGCCAGATGAGGAGGAACTTCAGAAAATCCGCAGATTTTTGTGTGGAAAATATGGAAAAAAAGAGGTTCAGTTTATACTGGCGTCTGCCCCGGAACTGATCGGAGGTTTTCTTCTTCGAACAGAAAATGTGGAATATGACTATAGTCTGAAAAGCCGGTTAGAAGAACTTTTTGGTATATAGGAGAATAGGAGTTATCATTATGAGTACAATCAGTTCTCAGGAAGTTATCTCCATCGTAAAGGGCGAGATTGAGGATTACGATGCTCATGCAGGCAGAATTCGTGAAACCGGATCTGTAATCTGGGTGGGAGATGGAATTGCCATTGTATATGGAATCGATCACGCTATGTATGGAGAGATTGTGATATTTGAAAACGGTGTTCGCGGTATGGTTCAGGACATTCGTAAAAATGAGATTGGCTGTATCCTTTTTGGAAAAGATACAGGAATTATGGAAGGTACAAAGGTAACAAGGACAAGAAAACGGGCTGGAGTTCCTGTGGGAAGCGGATTTTTAGGCCGTGTCGTCAATGCGCTCGGTGATACTATAGACGGTCTTGGTCCTGTAAAAGAAGAGGATTATTATCCGGTAGAGCGGGAGGCTCCTGGAATAGTGGAAAGAAAATCCGTAAGTGTTCCAATGGAAACGGGTATTCTTGCTATTGATTCCATGTTCCCTATTGGCCGGGGGCAGCGAGAGCTGATTATCGGTGACCGTCAGACTGGGAAAACATCCATTGCACTGGATACTATTATCAATCAGAAAGGAAAGGATGTAATCTGTATCTATGTTGCTATAGGACAGAAGGCATCTACAGTTGCAAAGCTGGTTAATACTCTGAAAAATAAGGATGCACTGGATTATACGGTGGTGATGGCGTCTACAGCCAGCGATCCGGCTCCTCTGCAGTATATTGCCCCCTACGCAGGAACTGCAATGGCGGAATATTTTATGCATCAGGGAAAAGATGTGCTGATCGTCTATGACGATCTGTCCAAGCATGCTGTAGCGTACAGAGCGCTGTCTCTGCTTTTGGAACGCTCTCCGGGCCGTGAAGCATATCCGGGAGATGTATTCTATCTTCATTCCAGACTTCTGGAACGGTCCTGCCGGTTAAATGACCAGCTTGGAGGAGGGTCGATCACAGCTCTCCCTGTTATAGAAACACAGGCGGGAGACGTGTCAGCTTATATTCCCACTAATGTTATTTCTATTACAGACGGACAGATTTTCCTGGAAAGCGATCTGTTTTTTGCAGGTATGCGTCCGGCAGTGAATGTGGGACTTTCCGTATCACGTGTGGGAGGAGCTGCTCAGACCAAGGCCATGAAAAAGGCCAGCGGAAGTATACGAATTGATCTGGCCCAGTATCGCGAGATGGAGGTTTTTACTCAGTTCAGTTCAGATTTGGATGAGGCTACAAAGGAGCAGCTGGCTTACGGAAAACGTCTGATGGAGCTGTTAAAGCAGCCTTTGGGCCGTCCCTTATCTCTTCATGAACAGGTGATTACGCTGTGTGCCGTGACACATAAGGTCATGCTTACGGCAGAGGTCAGACAGATCAAGGAATTCCAGATGGGAATGCTGGAGTGGTTTGACCGGAAACATCCGGAACTTGGAAATGAGATTGAGGAAACGAAGGTCTTAAGCGATGAGCTTGCAGACAGGATCGTGGCTGCGGCGAACGAGTTTAAGGAGGCAGTATGGCAAACGCAAGAGAGATCCAGAGCCGTATAAAAAGTATTAAGGATACACGCAAGATCACAAATGCCATGTATTTGATCTCATCAACCAAGCTGAAAAAAAGCAGAAAGCTTCTGGCAGATACAGAACCTTATTTTTATACTCTGCAGGGAGTAATACGACGTATTCTGCGTCATATGGAGGTTACAGAGCATCCGTTTTTTGACATGAGAGAAGATATTCCCAACGGTCAGCGTTCCAGAGGGTTGGTTGTGATCACAGGAGATAAGGGGCTTGCAGGTGCGTATAACCACAATATTCTGAAATTGGCAGGTGAGTGGATGGAAGAAAGCGGGAATAATCACCTGTATGTGGTTGGAGAACTGGGAAGACAGTATTTTTCTGCCCGGCATATTCCCATAGAAGAGCAGTTCCATTATACGGTTCAGAATCCATCCATGCACCGGGCAAGAATGATTGCTTCCCGTGTCCTTCAGGATTTTATGGATAAACGTCTGGATGAAGTCTGGGTTATTTATACAGAAATGGTAAATTCCATGAAAATGGAGGCACGGACAGAACAGCTCCTGCCTCTGAAAAAAGAAGATTTTGGAAGTCTTGTGATTCCGGCGGATACTCATCAGGAGGAGATCCAGATGGTTCCTTCTCCTGAAGCAGTACTGGATCATGTAGTACCCAATTATGTAACCGGCTTTGTATTTGGCGCCCTGGTGGAGTCTTTCTGCAGTGAACAGAATTCACGAATGATGGCTATGCAGTCTGCAAGTGATAATGGGGCAAAGCTGCTGAATGAGCTGGCTATTGAATATAATCGTGTGCGTCAGGCTGCCATTACTCAGGAAATCACTGAGGTAATAGGCGGAGCCAGATCACAGAGAAAGAAACGATAGGAGGAGCCATGAATAAAGGAAAGATCGTGCAGGTTATGGGACCTGTAGTAGATGTGGCATTTGAGAATGGCGCTCTTCCCCATATTCAGGATGCCCTTGTGACATACAACGAAGGAAAACGCTGTGTAATGGAGGTGGCTCAGCATATTGGCGGAGATGTAGTCCGCTGCGTAATGCTGGCTTCCAGCGAGGGCCTGTATAAGGATATGGAGGTTGAGGCGACCGGAAGAGGGATCTGTGTGCCGGTAGGAGAGAAAACACTGGGACGGCTCTTTAATGTTCTGGGTGAAACAATTGACGGCGGAGAAAGTCTGGAAAAAGAGGAAAAGTGGGTTATTCACAGAGATCCGCCATCCTTTGAAGACCAGAGTCCCGTAGTTGAAATGCTGGAAACAGGAATCAAGGTGATTGACCTTCTTGCTCCGTATGCAAAAGGAGGAAAAATCGGACTTTTTGGCGGCGCCGGAGTAGGAAAGACAGTGCTGATCCAGGAGCTGATCACCAACATAGCAATGGAACATGGCGGATACTCCATTTTTACCGGAGTCGGTGAACGTTCCAGAGAGGGAAATGATCTTTGGACAGAAATGGGAGAATCCGGAGTGCTAAAAAAAACAGCGCTGGTATTTGGACAGATGAACGAGCCGCCGGGGGCCCGTATGAGAGTAGCGGAAACAGGGCTTACCATGGCAGAATACTTCCGCGATGTACAGCATCAGGATGTGCTGCTGTTTATTGATAATATTTTCCGTTTTGTTCAGGCAGGCTCTGAGGTCTCGGCTCTTTTGGGACGTATGCCCTCTGCTGTAGGATATCAGCCGACGCTGGCAACCGATGTAGGCGCACTTCAGGAGCGGATCGCATCTACAAAAAACGGATCTGTTACCTCGGTACAGGCAGTTTATGTGCCTGCGGATGATTTGACAGATCCGGCGCCCGCCACAACCTTTGCCCACCTGGATGCAACCACAGTCCTTTCCAGAAAAATTGTAGAACAGGGAATTTATCCGGCAGTGGATCCTCTGGAATCCACATCGCGTATTCTGGAAGAGGATGTAGTAGGTAAAGAGCATTATGAGGTGGCAAATAAGGTGCAGCAGATGCTTCAGAAATACAAGGAGCTGCAGGACATTATCGCCATCCTCGGTATGGAGGAGTTGTCTGAGGAGGATAAGCTTACGGTAGGGCGCGCCAGAAAAATACAGAGATTTTTGTCTCAGCCCTTCCATGTAGCTGAGAATTTTACCGGTGTTCCGGGAAAATATGTACCTGTTAAGGAAACGGTCCGGGGCTTTAAGATGATCATTGACGGAGAAATGGATTCTTATCCGGAAGCAGCCTTCTTTAATGTGGGAACCATTGATGAAGTGATCGAAAAAGCCAGGTCCATGGAGGAAAAGGAGCGGTAATATGTCAACATTCTGGCTTAAGGTCATCGCAAGTGACCATACGTTTTATAATGGAAACTGTGAAATGCTGGTCGTTCCTGCCCATGATGGGGAATTTGGAATTCTTCCACATATGGAGGCAATGATCCTGGCGATCCGGGAAGGCGTATTGAAATTCCGCATTCCCGGATCCAAGGAGATAGAAGAGGCTGTAGTGGGAACAGGGATTGTTCAGGTAGCGAACAACAGAGTCACTGTTGTTACTGACACAGCAGAGCGGCCGGAGGATATTGACCGGATCAGGGCTGAGCAGGCTTTGGAAAGAGCCAGGGAGCAGCTGCGCCAGAAACAGAGCATTGCGGAATACAAAATGTCTCAGGCGGCCCTGGCGCGGGCCCTGAACAGGCTGCAGGTTAGCCAGAAAAAGGGAACTTATTATAACGGCCTGTAGGAAGATTTATAAGCGGTCTGCACAACGCTCAGATCCAGCGGGAATTGCGGACCAGAAAGCTGCAGAAATCGTTTAATACAGATTTATCCACACTTTTAGGGGATCGGGTAAGCGTGATCTGACGGCGGCACACCTGTCCTTCTATAGGGAGAAGCCTGACGGGGGAACTGCTCTGGGAATTCCATTCGGAGGGGAGAGGTCCCCATGAATACTGGGGCCAGAAGCCGATTCCCATTCCGGCGGCAATCAGATTGCGTACAGACTCAGTTGTGTCACTTTCAAAAACAATTCTGGGTGTAAAGCCAGCCTCCATAAAATAACTGTTGGTAATCTGGCGGATGGGTCTTGATCCTGCCAGACAGATATATCCGGCATCTTTTGTATCTGTCAGCCGTATGGAAGTGCGGTGACCATATGGAGAATGGGTGGGAACTGCAAGGTAAAGGTCTTCTTCCAGCATTACAATGGGCTGTTCGCCTGTGGGCGAAGGAATATCTGCCCGTCGGGCGGAAACACAGAGATCATAGTCATCAGACTGATCAGAAGTCTGATACAGCTGGAAATTCACATCCGGACGGAGACTGCGAAAGGCAATAATCCTGTTGGTGATTAAAGCAGACGCAGATAAAAGACGAAGCCGTATGGTATGAATAGCCTGTTCTCTTCCCATCTGCAGCTCTGCTGCCAGCTGGTCCAGGCTGCTTATAATAGGAATCAGCCGTTTTTGCAGGAAGCGCCCGGCGTCATTTAATTCAATAGAGCGGCTTTTGCGTTCAAACAGAGGAACGCCAAGTTCCGCTTCCAGACGGTGGATTGCCTGAGAAAGAGCGGGCTGGGCAATCTGAAGATGTTCAGCAGCCTTTGTTATATGCTGGTATTCGGCTGCTGTGAGAAAATATCGCAATTGAAGAAGTTCCATATGTATCACCTCAAAAAAATATTTATGAAATATAGCATGAAGAAGCAGATATGTCAATGCACGGACTGCTTCTTTTTGTATGTGTTTTACAGTTTAGCTCACCTTTTAAAAGGAAAACGCTTGACGGATAAGCCAGGTACGGCTAAGATGAACATGAGTGCTGTCTCTGTTTTGAAACAGGATCAGATACAGTAAAGATAGAAAGGTGTGTGTAAAATGTACGAACTGTTATTTTTGAAACCGATTTTCAAAGAGGCCGTATGGGGCGGAAACCGGCTGAAGGATCAGTTTGGCTATGAAATCCCAAGCGACCATACCGGTGAGTGCTGGGCTATCAGTGCTCATGAAAATGGAGACTGTGAAGTGGCAGAGGGAGAATATAAGGGACAGCGTTTGTCTGTCTTATGGGCAGAGCATCCGGAATTATTTGGCAATGAGGATGGGTGTCTGGGAGATCGCTTCCCTCTTCTTATAAAGATTATTGATGCAAAGGATGATTTAAGCATCCAGGTTCATCCGGATGATGCATATGCCGCAGCCAATGAAAATGGTTCTCTGGGAAAGACAGAATGCTGGTACATTCTGGATTGTGAGCCAGATACTTCTATTGTTATAGGGCACCATGCAAAAGATAAGGAAGAGCTGAAGCAGATGGTGGAGCAGGGAAATTATTCTCAGCTGATCCGTCAGATCCCGGTTCATAAGGGAGATTTCTTCCAGATCGATCCGGGCTGTGTTCATGCTATCAAAGGCGGTACTGTGATTCTGGAGACGCAGCAGTCCAGTGATGTAACGTATCGTGTGTACGATTATGACAGAAAGTGGAACGGAGCGCCCAGAATGCTCCATGTAAAGGAAAGCCTGGACGTGATCAAGACCCCCTTTGTACCTGCAAAGGATCAGAGAAAATCGTACCATACAGAGGCGGCGGATCAGGAGCATCTGGAAACCTGCCCATTTTATACCGTAGAGAAATTCGAGGTTCATGGCTGCTGGCAGCATAAGTTTTCAGATCGTTTTGCCAATGTGAGCGTTCTGGAAGGAGAAGGAACGGTAGATGGAATTCCGGTAAAGAAGGGAACGCACTTTATTGTCCCGGCAGGTCATAATGTCTGTGAATTTAAGGGAAATATGACTCTTATCTGCTCCTGGATCCCGGCAGAGGCAAAGGAGACAAAAGAGGATCAGATTTCTATCCGTGTTTCAGACTGGAAGGGTCATACCAAGGCATTTGCACAGGATCCGGAGGAAAGCATACTGGCATTTAAGGATGTATATGAGCCGGGAGATATCATTCAGTTTCATTTTCCTGAAACAGAAGGGTATTATATGGTACGTGTAGATGATACCATGGATGAAGCTCTGGTATATATGACAAAGAAGGATCTTACGTTTGAGGTACCGTTTGATGAAAAGAAATTCTCCTACAATCCCAAGAGTTTTACTGGTGTGCGTCATTATCTGACCTGCCGTAAGGCTGCTTCATGGGAAACCGGTATTTATCGTAATCTGGCTAAAAATGTGCTTGATCAGCACGGGGACAGAGGCTGCTATCCTCATGCTTCTGCAAATGTGGAAACAAGAGGGGAGTCTGTTTTTGCAGCCCGTAATGCAATTGATGGCGTAACCGCTACTCTGAGTCACGGAAAATGGCCATATGAGTCCTGGGGCATCAACCGCAGAGATGATGCGGAACTTTTGCTGGAGTTTGGCCGTCCGGTGGACATCGATCAGGTGCGTTTGTGGACCAGAGCTGATTTTCCGCATGATAACTGGTGGGTCAGCGCAGTTCTTACCTTTTCAGACGGCACCAGAGAGGTGGTAAATATGGAAAAGAGCGAGAAGGCTCATACCTTTGCCATTACAAAGAAGGGTATTACCTGGGTACGCCTGTCTGATCTGATCAAGGCAGACGATCCATCTCCATTCCCGGCTTTAACCCAGATTGAGGTTTATGGAAAAGAAGCTTAGGAAGAGCTGTTTCCATATATTTTTAACAGATCTATATAATCTTTAACATGTTTTGGCATATACCTTCCGGGCCGGCAGGCTGCAATGGTTGTGGTAAGGACAGGCTTTTCTCCTACACAATAGCAGCCTGGCCGATCTGAACGAAGAGATGCCATATAGTTGAAATAACTTTCCGGTGCAAAGGCAGCTCCCATTCCGTCCATAGCAAGTTTGATGGACATCTGGCTGTTGCGTGTATGCAGAAGTACCGGAGGATTAATTTCATGCCGGGCGAAGAGATCCCTGGCGATGCCGCCGGTGTTCTGATCCGGATATAAAAGAATAAAATTTTCCTGAGAGAGCTTTTTTAAATCCAGCCATGGATGAGAAAAGCCCTCTTTTTTTTCGGCCTCTTTTTCAAGAGGATGGCCTTCCGGCAGTATCAGTACGATTTCCTCTGTGCGGATAACCTGATAATCTAATAATTTTGGAAAAGTATGTACATTATAAATTGTAAGGTCAATAGAGGTATTTTTCAGCGTCTGTTCAGCGACAAAGCTGACTTCCTCCATAATGTTAATTGTCACATGAGGATAGCGCCGGTGGAATTCCATCAGAGTAGGCTGCAGTAAAGTGCTTCCGAGCATGATGGGAATGGCAATATTGAGCCGTCCATGGGCTCTTCGGGTAATATCTTCATATTCCTGATCCCATTCCTGGCCAAAGGCTGCGATCTGTTCGGCATAGTATAGATAGCGTTCTCCCATATAAGTAGGGATGTATCCCTGTTCCAGACGGGAAAAGAGGGGGGAGCCAAGCTGCTGTTCCAGATTCTTGAGGTATTTGCTGAGAGAAGGCTGGGAGATAAACAGGGCTTTTGCTGCTTTTCCGATGCTTTTATAGTGTGCAATAGCCAGAATGTAGCGTGCTTCTTTTAAATCCATGGATTAACCTCCTTTTTAATCAGTATATCATAGCTTTACTGCATAAAAAATATAGAAATTATGTATTGGACGGAATGTATATTACTTTTTATAATAAATTCAGAATTAAAAATTAGTATAATTAATGAATATATTCAGAATGGAGGAAGAACATGAAGAAAAGCAGTACATGGATGATGCTGGCTCCCGGGCTGATCATTTTGCTGTTGTGTCTGGGTCTGCCCCTTATAAGTGTGCTGACCCCTACATTTACAGCAGGACAATATCCTCTCAGTGCGTATGTGGAGTTTTTTCAGGATGAGTACTACAGAAAAATTCTGTTTCGCACCCTGAAAATTGCAGTTATTACCACAGGGATCTGCATGGCAGGAGGGATTCCCACCGCATATTTTATAAGCCGGTGTGATAAAAAATGGAGAGGTCTTCTTCTGGCAGCATCCATTTTTCCAATGATGACAAATTCTGTGATCCGAAGTTTTGCCTGGATCAATATTTTAGGAAGCAACGGTATAATCAACCGCATTCTGCTGGCTCTCAATGTAGCTGATAAGCCCATGAAGCTTCTTTATACAGATTTTGCTATTATTATCGGTTCTGTGTATCTGTTTCTTCCTCTTATGATCGTTACGGTTACAGGTGTAATGGAGAATATAGATGATGATATGATGGAGGCGGCTCAGAGTCTGGGAGCAGGACGATTTGAGGCTTTTATGAAAGTGATTTTCCCTATGAGTCTTCCGGGAATTATAGTAGGAGGTATCCTTGTTTTCACAGGAACCCTCACTGCATATACAACACCTCAGCTGCTTGGAGGAAACAGCAATATGGTTCTGGCAACTCTGATTTATCAGAGAGCCATGTCTGTAGGGGATTGGAACGGGGCTTCTGCAGTAGCGCTGATTATGATCGTAATTACTCTTATAGTAATCAGGGGCTTTAATGCTCTGGCAGCAAGATTGGATAAAAGAGGAGGAAAATAATGAAAAAGAACCGTTGGCTGACAGTTTACGCTGTCCTGGTATTTTTGTTTTTGATGATCCCTCTGGTGATTATTACCGTTACGGCTTTTGGAGGAGGAAGTGCGATTACATTTCCAATTGATTCTTTTTCCCTAAAATGGTTTGGAAATGTTTTTGCTTTGAAGTCTTTCCGGCGTTCCTTTCTGACCAGTCTGGAAGTGGCATTCCTTGCAACCTTTATTGCTCTTTTGGTGGGAATTCCTGCAGCATACGCATTGGCACGGTCAGGAATCCGCGGAAAACAGCTTCTGCGATCCGTATTTTTGTCTCCAACCATTGTTCCTGGGATTGTAGTAGGTTTTATCCTGTATCAGTTCCTGATCCTGACTTTCCGCCTTCCGGTTATGGCAAGTCTTCTGGCAGGCCATTTTCTTGTAACTCTGCCTTATGTAATCCGTGTAGTTGGTTCTGCTATGGAGCAGTTTGATTTTTCTATTGAAGAAGCTGCCTGGAGTCTGGGATGTCCTAAGGGAGCAGCATTTTTTAAAGTGGTTCTCCCCAATGTAACCTCCGGTATTTCATCTGCTTTTATGCTGGCTTTTATCAACTCATTTAATAATATTCCTGTATCCATGTTTTTAACGGGTCCCGGTGTCAGCACCTTCCCGGCAACACTGATGAATTATATTGAATACAATTATGACCCTACGGTGTCCGCTGTTTCTGTGCTTTTAATGGCAGCTACTGTACTTATTATGGTGATCGTGGACAGGACCCTGGGAATTGCTTCACTGGCAAAATAGGAGGATAAGAAAATGGCATTTATGACATTAGAGAAAATCGGCGTCAGCTATGATAAGAAAAAACAGATCTTAAAGGGCCTGGATCTGTCTGTGGAAAAAGGCGAGCTGGTATCACTCCTTGGTCCCAGCGGATGCGGAAAGACTACGACTCTTCGGGTAGTGGCCGGCTTTATTGAACCAGGTGAAGGAACCTTTACACTGGACGGAGAAGATATGACAAAGGTTCCGGTACACAAACGAAATTTTGGAATAGTATTTCAAAGCTATGCCCTTTTTCCGCATCTGACGGTATATGATAATGTGACTTTTGGACTGCGTACGCGCAAGATGGATAAGGCACAGATTGACAGAAAGGTAAAAGAGATTCTGGAGGTTTGCGGCCTGACAGAGCTGTCTGGCCGTTTTCCGAGAGAAATGTCCGGTGGACAAAGACAGAGAGTTGCTCTTGCGAGAGCACTGGTAATCGAACCTAAGCTTCTTCTTTTAGATGAGCCCCTGAGTAATCTTGATGCAAAACTTCGCATCAGTATGAGAGTCGAAATTAAGCGCCTTCAGAAAAAACTGGGAATTACTACTTTGTTTGTTACTCACGATCAGGAAGAATGTTTCTCTATTTCTGATAAAGTGGCTGTTATGAATAGAGGGATCATCGAACAATATGACACACCGGAACAGATTTACAGACAGCCTGCCACAGAGTTTGTAGCCCGGTTTATTGGATTTGAAAATTTCCTGAATCTGGAAAGATGTGAGGACGGAAGTTATCTTGCAGGCGGTCAGAGCCGTTTCTGTTCTTTTATGGAATGTCCGGAAGGAGAATTTACAGGAACGATCAGACCGGATGATATCCGTATTGCAGAACCGGATCAGCAGGAAAATGTTATTACCGGAAGAATCGGCGTTCGCACCTTTCTTGGAAAGAGCTATCAGTATGAAGTGGAAACAGCTGCTGGTGTTCTGAAGGTTAACATGAATACGGAATGTATCTATGCTGAGGGGGATCAGATTCGTCTGTATCTTCCTGAGGATAAGCTGGTTCTGGTACGGCGGTAAAAAGCAGAAAATTGAAATTATTATAAAAGGAGAAAAAAGATGAAAAAGAGAGTATTAGCAGCAGTCTGCATGGCAGCTATGGCAGTAACAGCCTGTTCCGGTGGAGCAGAAGGAGAAGGTGCACAGGCAGGTGGAAAGCAGAAACTGGTTCTGTCTACGTATGGTTTGAGTGAGGATATTTCAGCAGAGGAGGTTTATGCTCCTTTTGAAGAGCAGTTTAACTGCCAGATTGTGACAGAAACCGGAGGAACCAATGACAGATATACTAAGCTGAAGGCAGACAGTGAAACTACGATTGATGTAATTGAACTGTCTCAGGCTATGGCTGCCAAGGGTGCAGAGGAAGGTTTGTTTGAGACCATTGATTTAAGTAAAATTGAACATGCCTCTGATCTGATCGCGGCAGCAAAGACGCTGGCTGACAATGGTCAGGGTGTTCCTTATACTATTAACAGTATTGGGATTATGTATAATCCGGAAGCAGTAGGGTTTGAGATTACAGGCTTTGATGATCTGTGGAAGCCGGAACTGGCAGGTATGGTATCTATTCCCGAGATTACTACAACCTTCGGACCGGCTATGGTATATATGGCCAGTGATCATGCAGGAGTTGATATTAAAACCGATAACGGAGAGGCTGCTTTTAAGGCACTGGAGGAATTAAAGCCAAATCTGGTAAAAACATATGCCAAATCCTCAGACCTGATCAACATGTTTACGTCCGGTGAAGTAGCAGCTGCTGTAGTGGGAGACTTTGGTGTTCCGACGATTAAGGCAGCAAATCCTGATCTTGTATATGTAACTCCGGAAGGAACCTATGCGAATTTTAACACCATCAGTATTACGAAGAATTGCCAGAATAAAGAACTGGCTTATGAGTATTTAAATTACCGTTTAAGTGCAGAGCTTCAGTCTAAGACAGGAAAAGCCTTAAATGAGGCTCCAACGAATAGAACAGTTACGTTTACAGAGGAGGAGTCCCAAAATATGACATACGGTCCGGCAGCAGAAAAAGCAAAAGTTCTGGACTATGGCTTTGTTAATCCTCTTTTAAATCAGTGGATCGATCAGTGGAACAGAATTATCAATAACTAAAGGAGCAGGAACTATGTCCCCGGATTATATTATAAGAAATGTCAATATCTACCAGACTTTCCGTCAGTGTTTTGAACTCCGGGATGCAGCTGTAAAGGACGGCCGTTTTTATGCCGTCCTTCCTGTTAATTCGGGTGTTTATCCCGAAGGCGTTCCCGTCTATGATGCGCAGGGGCGTTATATGATCCCGGGGCTGATTGATATTCATATGCATATAGAAAGCTCCATGACCTGTCCGTCCCGTTTCGGACCGCTGGCTCTGTCTCATGGGACTACAACGGTAGTGGCAGATGCACATGAGATTGCCAATGTGTTCGGCATGAAAGGGATTGCGGAATTTCAATCTCAGAAAACAGAAATGGATATTTTCTGGGCTATTCCTTCCAGCGTTCCGGCTACAGATACAGCTTTGGAAACATCTGGAGCCACTATTACACCTGAGGATGCAGCAGCTCTTTTGGAGGACAGAAATATCCTTTGTCTGGGAGAAGTGATGAATTTTAAGCAGCTGGCTCCTGAAGATGACAGAGATACGCCGATTCGGCAGATGATTCGTCTGTGTCGGAAGAAAAGAGGAAGGGATATCCGTTTGGAGGGACATTGCCCCAGAATTTCCGGTGCTGACTTAAACCGGTTTATTTATGAAGGAATTGATGCGGATCATACTCAGCAGACTCCCGAGTCTGTTCTGGAAAAGACAGATCTTGGAATGTTTCTGGAACTGCAGAGAAAATCCCTGACGCCCGAGGTGGTAGAAACGCTGAACCATTATAATCTGTACGAAAATACTGCACTTGTAACGGATGATGTTATGCCGGATCAGCTTTTGAAGGGGCATCTGAATCAGATTGTGCGGACAGCTGTTCTGGCAGGAATGCCGGTGGAAAAGGCAATTTACTGTGCCACTTATACACCGGCCAGAAGAATGCATCTGGATGACAGAGGAATGATTGGTCCGGGAAAATTGGCTGATTTTGTGTTCCTTAAAGATCTGGATACCATGGAACCGGAAGCAGTGGTGAAAGAAGGACGCCTTGCCTGGATTGAGGGAGATTCCCGCTGCGGTATGGAAGAAGAAACGAACTTTCCGGAGCATTTTTATCATTCCGTCCACTGTAGGCCGGCTGTACTGGAGGATTTCATCCTGAAAGCACCGGTGAAATTTGGGCATGTTACAGCCAATGTGATGCAGATTAATACATTCGGAACAGCAACCCGACACATAAAGCGCCAGCTTCCGGTAAAGGATGGAATTATCTGCTGGCAGGAAGCAGGGCTGAGTCTGGCAGTCCTCTATGAGCGCCACGGAAAAAATGGAAATATAGGTTACGGACTTGTGGAAGGAGCATTTGCAAAGAAGGGAGCTGCAGCTACAACCTGGTGTCATGACAGTCATAATCTGCTGGTTTTAGGAACTTCTCCTGAGGATATGGTTTTGGCTCAGAAACGTATTTTAGAGCTTGAGGGAGGATACTGTATTTTTTCAGACGGCTGTTGTCTGGGGCAGGTACAGCTGAATGTGGCAGGAATTATAAATGAAGGTTCTCTTGAAAAACTTTCCTGTGAACTGGGACAGATAAGAAAGAGCATGGCTTCTCTGGGATATAAAAATAATAATGAAATCATGTCCATGTCTACTCTGGCGCTTCCTGTTTCCCCGGCATTAAAGCTTACAGACAGAGGATTGCTGGATGTAAAAACCCAGAAACAAGTAGAGCTTATCGAGGTATAAAGATGAAAACCATAATCACTAACTCTATTATCATTACAATGAATTCTGATATGGAGGTGTTTCCTGACGGCTATGTGAAAATAGAAGGTACGAAGATTCTGGAGACAGGGCCTTCCTGTGATCTGAAGGAGACAACAGAAGAATTAAGAGCTGCTGGCTGGCAGATAAAAGACGGAAAAAGAGGAATTCTTATGCCTGGTATGGTTAATACACACTGCCATCTGGGAATGATTCCATTTCGGGGACTGGGCGATGACTGTAAAGACCGGCTTCGTGTGTTTCTGCTTCCAATGGAGCAGAAGGCTATGAGCCGGAGAATGGCAGCACTTTCCAGCCGCTATGCAATTTGCGAGCTGCTGCTGTCCGGAGTTACTTCCGTAATGGATATGTATTATTTTGAGGCTGCTGTAGCTCAGGTTATGGATCAGACAGGAATCAGGGGAATTGCCGGACAGACATTAATGGATGAAGGCGGATGTGACGCTTCTGATGCAGATCAGTCTCTGAGTATGGCAAAAGAACTGATAGAAACATACAGAATGCATCCACGTATCAGTGGATGTGCTGCACCTCATGCTACTAATACTTGCAGTCCGCAGATTCTGAAAAAAGCCTGGGAACTTGATACTGCCAATCAGGTACCATTTACTCTTCATGCAGCAGAAATGGATTACGAGATGACCTGGCTGGCACAAACACGGGGCTGTACGCCGGTTGGATACCTGGATCAGCTGGGGGTCCTTTCAAATCAAACGGCTGCAGCTCACTGCATCCATCTGACGGATCGTGACATAGAAATTTTAAGGCAGAGAGGAAGCGGAGTGTGTCACTGTATCGGCTCCAATGCCAAGGCGGCGAAGGGAGTAGCACCGGTGCTTAAGCTGTTAAAGGAAGGTGTTTCGGTAGGCCTTGGAACAGATGGACCGGCCAGCGGCAATACTCTGGATCTCTTTACGCAGATGCGTTTGTGCGCCGGATTTCAGAAAAACAACAGCCATGACAGAAGTGCCATGCCTGCAAAAGATATTGTTTCCATGGCGACCCGTCAGGGAGCCAGGGTTCTGGGACTGGAAGAAAAAACAGGTTCTATTGAACCTGGCAAAGAAGCAGACCTGGTACTGGTGGAAACAGATTCTCCCAATATGTTTCCTGTTTACGATCCCTATTCTGCCCTGGTTTACAGTGCCAATGCATCCAATGTGAGAGATGTATATGTGGCAGGTACCTGCCTGGTTCAGGATAAAAAATTGGTTTATGAGGATTTTGAGTCGATCAGAAGAGAACTTTCAGACTGTATGGGAAGAAGTGCCTTTGGAGAGATGCAGGAGCTGCATCGGCTGTAAAAAAATTGACAGAAAAAATGATTTCCATTAAACTGTAAATACTCATTAAAAACACAACAGGAGAATGAACGAATGAATCTGAAAACAGTATCGGAAATCAAGGGTACAAATCAGAATAAAACAGGAGAACGGGAACTGCTGGCAGTCAGTTTTGGAACCAGCTACAAAAACACAAGAGAAAGAACCATTGAAGCCATAGAAAGAGATATGGAGAGCGCTATGCCGGAATATATCCTGCATCGGGCTTTTACAAGTCAGATTATTATTAACCGGGTAAAACAAAAAGAAAATCTGGTTATTGATAATGTAAGAGATGCTTTAAAGCATGCGGTAGAGAATGGTGTAAAAACACTGATCATTCAGCCTACACATATGATGAAGGGATTTGAATACCAGGATCTGGCTGAAGAAGCATCGGAGTACAGGGCATTCTTTGAATACATGGCTGTGGGAGAGCCGCTTTTGACATCAGAGGAAGATTTTGAAACAGTGATCCGCGCTATTACCGAAGATACAAAGGAATATGATGATGGTGAGACAGCTGTTTGCTTTATGGGACACGGTACAGAGGCAGAAGCTAATCAGGTATATAAAAAGCTTCAGAGTATTCTCCTGCAAAAGGGGTTTACGAATTATTATATAGGGACTGTAGAAGCGGAGCCGTCTATTGAAGATGTACTCAGGGAAGTGAAAAAAGGATCCTATAAGAAGGTTGTACTTCAGCCGCTTATGATCGTGGCAGGAGACCATGCAAACAATGATATGGCAGGAGACGAAGAAGGATCCTGGAAAAGGGAATTTGAAAGGGCCGGATATGAAGTCAGCTGTGTTTTAAAAGGACTGGGAGAGATTGAACTGATACGGCATCTGTTTGTCAGTCATGCAAAAGCAGCCGGAGAGCTGTTTTTGCCGGAAACAGGAAAAGAGTAACAAAAATTGATGTATTTCATACATAAACCTGATAGTAAATTTTACATTTCCTTTCTATACTTATATTTATCAGGGAATAGCAGGCCTGAAAACTAAAAGAAGAAGGGAAATGTTATGAAAAAGAAGAGAGTTATGGCCGGAATTCTGGTCGGAGCGTTGGCTGTAGGCGGTCATCAGGTGTGGGCTGCGACTGTCCATTACAATGACTCATCCGTAACCGGAGGGAGTGCAGAATGGCAGGCGTGGACCAGGCAGTGGGAGCAGCTGGCAAATGACTATACTCAGGTATCCCTTACTCCGGGAGCGGCAGCGTCTCAGCTGAATTTTGCATGGTATAGCGAGGGCGAAAATGCAACTCCGGTGGTATATTTTGGAATGGACGCAGATGACTTAAAGGCCTGGGAAGGTCAGGCATCTGGTGTGGATACAAACCTTACAGGTGGAAAAGTTTATTCTTACAATTATGTGACTGTAGACGGACTGAAAGAGAACAGTACATATTACTATTCTGTTGAAAAAAACGGCGTCAGGACTCCGGCAGAGGTTTATAAAACGGGCAGCTTCAGCAATGTAAATATTCTTTACGTCGGCGATCCGCAGGTGGGCGCTTCAAAGGGACAGCCCCAGGGAGAGGGTAAGCTGTCAGCGGATCCAGGCGCAGCGAACACTGCGGCCCGTAATGATGGATTTGGCTGGGATCGTACGCTGGATATTGCCCTGGCAGAAAACCCTGATCTTAATTTTGTGATTTCTGCTGGTGATCAGGTGAATAAAACCGGAAAGCCTAAGGAAGAAGAGTATGCTGCATACCTATCCGCAAGCGCGTTAAAGAGCCTTCCGGTAGCCACTACCATCGGAAACCATGACTCTTTAAATAAAGACTACAGCTATCATTTTAATAATCCCAATCCTACCAATTTAGGCATGACTGAGGCCGGCGGGGATTATTACTATACATATGGCCCGGGTTTGTTTATTGTTTTAAATACGAATAATTACAATGTGGCAGAACATGAGCAGGCCATTAAACAGGCGGTAGAGAATTTCCCTGATACAAAGTGGCGTATTGTTACGATCCATCAGGATATTTACGGATCCGGTCTGGATCATTCCGATACAGACGGTATGATCCTCCGTACTCAGCTGACGCCTGTATTTGACAAATATGATGTAGATGTGGTTTTGCAGGGACATGACCATACATACAGCCGTTCTAAGCTGCTTTATGGGGATGGAAAAACGCATGGCGCGTATGAATTCCGTCTGGATGAAACAGGCAGTGACTATGACTGGGATCACGCCTATAATGTAAATACAGATGAGTCTATTGCGCTGTATCCGGAGGATGAGCCGTCGGCAGCCTTAAAGGAAGCCTTTGCCCAGGATAACCATTGTTATACGATCGAAGGTTCCGGTCAGTCCGTTGTAACAAATCCTAAGGGAACGCTGTATATGACGGCTAACTCTGCATCCGGATCCAAATATTATGAGCTTACAAATACCCAGCAGGATTATATTGAGGTAAGAAGCCAGAACTGGCTCCCCAGCTATTCTGTGATCAATCTTACTTATGATGATTTCAAGATTACCAGTTATCAGATTACGGATAATGGAAAGGTAGAGACAATAGACAATACCTTTACCATTCACAAGACAGGCAGCAGATAACAGGGAAATGAAAGATATAGAAAACTTAGCTGTAAAAAAATTACTGATCCTGGCGGCCGTTGTGCTTCTTAGCGCTCTGGCCGTCGTAAATCTGAACCATATTTCAAAAATCAGACTGGTCAATCGGACAGGGCAGAGCTTTGAAACGGGAGTGGTCGTACGTATCCTGGAGGACAACATTCAGGAAGACGGCATGAGAGTGGGACAGCAGACGGTGGTTGTGCGGATGACAAGCGGCGAAAAAAAAGGACAGGAGCTTATCACAACCAGCAGCGCCGGATATTTATTTGGAGCGGCGTGTACAGTAGGGATGCGTGTGGTGGTCATTCAAAGCATAGCAGGCGATTCTGTGATCACAAGCGTATATTCCAGGGACAGGACAGCCGTAATGATTGGTTTTGCAGTCCTGTATCTGGCGATTTTATGTATTGTAGGCGGTAAAAAGGGGCTGCGCGGAGCCTTAGGGCTGGTTTTTACGTTTGGTGCAATTGTGTATGTTTATCTTCCGGCTGTTTATCTGGGAAATTCACCGTTTTGGACGGCTGTTTTTATCTGCGCAGTGACCACGCTGGTTACGATGTATCTGATCGGCGGAGCGGGAGAAAAGACACTGTGCGCTACTGTTGGGACGTTATCGGGAGTAATTATTGCAGGCTTCACAGCTACTGTTTTTTCACAGCTTTCCGGAATTACCGGATGGAATGTATCAGACATAGAAAGCCTGCTTACTTTATACGAAACAAATGGGATTAAAATAGGAGGGCTGCTTTTTTCCGGCCTTCTGATCAGTTCTCTTGGAGCCGTTATGGATGTGGCAATGTCTATTTCCAGTGCGATGAAAGAACTCTGCGACCAGAATCCGTCAATTACCAGAATGGAGCTGATGAAGTCGGGAATGCGGGTAGGACGGGATATGATGGGAACAGATTCCAATACCCTGATTCTGGCATTTGCAGGAAGCAGTGTATCGATGCTTCTTATGGATTATGCCTATGATCTGCCATTTCTTCAGATCATCAACTCAAATAACATAGGAATTGCAGTCATGCAGGGGCTTTCCGGCAGTTTTGGCATTGTTCTCAGTGTTCCAGTTACTGTGATATTTGCTGCGTTTGTGTATTGTAGAAAAAAATAAAGAGTGCTTTATGGCAGCGGAAGGAATGTTATCCGCTGCCTTTTTGTAATAAAAAAGTAAGGGAGTAAAATATAAAAGCATGCTATAATGGAGATGTACCAAACAAATATGATGTATTGCAGGAGGAAATGCATATGAATATGATTGGAGGACTGTTTGGAATCCTTATGGCACTGACCATCTGGGCCGGTATGATCGCGCTGTTTTTTTATATTGCATACCGTGTGATACGGACCGCAGTTAAGCATGGAGTTATGGATGCCTATGAAGAAATCCATAAATAAAACTGTCGGAAACGGTACAGCTGTTCTTCTGGTATTTCTGGCAGCATGGATGTTTTTTTGCCGGATTCCCTCTTTGGGACTGCCGGATGAAAAGGAGGCAGAACTTTTTTCCGGCCCGGATACCAGACGGGAGAAACAGACTGTGTGTATAAGACAGGGAGAGCAGCTTGCTGAGCTTTCGGAGCTTCCCGTATATGGACAAACGTATGACGGAGACGGGATGCAGAGCTTGATAAGCTTCCGGCAGGAGTCTGGTATGTGGCGGCAGAAACGGACCGGAAGGGCCGTTATATAGAAGAGCTGGAGCAGTGGGAGCATTTCGGAAGCCAGTTTGTATTCTGTATGATAAAGGAGGAAGCGGCATGAAACTTATATTTAAGCAGAGACTGTTTTCATGGTTTGACAGCTATGATATCTATTACGAAGACGGAACCACTGCCTATACTGTAAAAGGACAGCTTTCCTGGGGACACTGCCTGAAAATATACGATGGTCAGGGACGTGAGGCCGGTATGGTGAAGGAACGTATTTTTACCATGCTGCCCAGATTTGAGCTGTATCTGGGACAGGAATATGCAGGCTGCATCAGTAAGGAATTGACCTTTTTTAAGCCGCGCTACAATATTGACTGCAATGGCTGGCATGTGGAAGGGGATTTTCTGGAATGGGATTATAAGATCTTAGACCGGAACGGAAGGCTGGCAGCGGCGGTTTCAAAGGAACTATTCCGCATGACAGATACATATGTAATCGACGTGGAAGATTCGTGGGACGCCCTCTGCGCCCTGATGGTGGTGCTTGCCATTGATGCGGAAAAATGTTCCCGGAATTAGGAGAGTATATGAAGGTTTTAGTCAGCGCCTGTCTTCTGGGCGAAAACTGTAAGTATAATGGAAAGAATAACAGAAATGAGGCGGTTCTTCGTTTTGTAGAGGATAAGGAGGTTATTTCCATCTGTCCGGAGCTTTTAACCGGACTGGGTGCGCCTCGTACGCCTGTAGAGCTGTCCGGAGGCCGGGTGGTAGACAGGGAAGGAAAGGACAGAGATGCCCTGTACCGAAAGGGCGTGGAAATGGCTCTGGAACAGATAAAGGATATGGATATTGACCTTGCCATTCTTCAGTCGCGCAGTCCTACCTGCGGAGTACGCCAGATTTATGACGGCACCTTTACAGGGAGAAAGATTGATGGGATGGGAATTTTTGCCCGTGAGCTGAAAGAGCGTGGAATCCCTCTTATGGATGCAGAGGAGTGTGAAGGATGAGCCTGTACGCCATAGGTGATCTCCATTTGTCCTTTACGGCCAACAAGCCTATGGATATATTTGGAAAAGAATGGAAGGATCATGTAAAAAAGATCGAAAAGAACTGGAATAAGATGATTTCTTCCGGGGATACAGTGGTTCTCGCAGGGGATCACTCCTGGGGGAGAAATTTAAAGGAAGCAGAGGCTGATCTGGAATTTATTGCGTCCCTTCCCGGACGCAAGATTCTTCTGCGGGGGAATCACGATATGTTCTGGGATGCAGGAAGGACAAAAAGGCTGAATGAAAAATATAATGGCCGTCTTTTCTTTCTCCAGAACAATTTTTATTCTTATGGAAATACGGCATTGGTAGGAACCAAAGGATATTGCTATGAGGGAAAGGACAGCCCGGAGCATTTTGAAAAGCTGGTAAAGCGGGAGCTGGAGCGCCTGCGGCTGTCCTATGAGCTGGCTGTGGCAGCAGGCTATACCTCTTTTATTCAGTTTCTTCACTATCCGCCTACCAGTATTGGAGAAGAGGAAAGCGGTTTTACCCGGATGGCGCTGGAATATGGGGCAGATCAGGTGATTTACGCTCATTGCCATGGGAAAGACCGCTTTCAGGACAGTTTTCTGGGAAATGTAGATGGGGTGAATTACCGTCTGGTGTCCTCTGATTATTTGAAATTTAAACCGGAACGGATTCTTCCTTAATCAGGTGCCTCTTCTGTCTGTTTCAGGCTCTGCATATACTGATGCATGGATTCGGCCACAATTTTACTGTGGGCTACGGCTTCCACCACTGTCCGCGCACCGTTTACCACATCTCCGGAGGCAAAGATGCCGGGACGGGTGGTATGACCGGTTTCATCTGCCACCAAAAGACCTTTGGCATCAGCAGCCAGTCCCTCAGTGGTGTTGACAATCCGGTTCTGTGGACCCTGACTGATGGAAATAATCACGCTGTCAGCGGGGTAAAGGGTTTCGCTTCCGGGAATTTCGGTGAGACGGCCTTCTTCATCCTCGGCCATATCCTTAAAGATTACTCCTTCATCTGTGATTTCCACAGGAGCCTTGTTGTATTCAAACTGAACTCCCTCCAGCTGGGCATAGCTGAATTCATGGTGGCTGGCTGCCACCTTTTTTGTGATGGAAAAGCAGGTCAGATAGCGTACGCCTTTTCGGATGGCGGTTCTTGCCACATCCATAGCGGCATTCCCCGCTCCGATCACAATAACCCGTTCGCCCAGGCAGTAACTGTCAGGATTATTCAGATAATTGATTCCAAAGTGTACATGTCCCAGCGTTTCGCCTTTGATATGAAGGGCATTGGGCTTCCATACACCGGTTCCTACGAAAATAGCTTTATAGCCGTCGCGGAAGAGGTCGTCAATACCGATTGCCCCTCCGATATGGGTGTTTGGCCGGAATTTGATGCCTTTCAGATCCAGATGGCGGTATTTGAAATCGTCCAGAACAGACTTTGGAAGGCGGAATTCAGGAATGCCGTAGCGCAGTACGCCTCCGATCTGGTCCTTACCCTCAAAGATAGTCACATCATAGCCGTACCGTGCCAAAATCACTGCGATGGTCAGGCCGGCAGGGCCGGAGCCGACGATCGCTGCACGGATGCCGTTTGATGGAGCCGGCCCCTTTGTCATTTTGTTGGCATAGGTGGTGGAAATATAGCTTTCAATGGTTGAAAAATGGACCGGAGCACCCTTGCGTCCCAAAACGCAGTGGCCCTCGCACTGATTTTCATGGTTGCAGACCAGACTGCACACAGTGGTCAGCGGATTATTTTCAAAGAGCATCCGCCCGGCCTCATCTAATTTCCCTTCCTTTAAGAGGCGGATCACCTGGGGAATCGGAGTGCTGATGGGGCAGCCCTTTTGACACTGGGGAACTTTGCAGCCAAGGCAGCGGCTGGCTTCATCCATAACATGTAATGCCATATTGATTTCCTTTCTACTTTTTTTCTATCTTATCATAAAAGAAAATCTGTTGCCAGTGCATAATGGCATGTATCTGATTCTGATACGAATGATAAAAAATGCACAATCTTAAAAGCATGACACAAACGTTTGGGTAAAAGTTTCACAAAGTATCCCCGGTCTGTGTTACTATGAAGACAGAAATAAAAATATAAGAACGGGAGAGGTATCATTATGGGCAGACAGTTATTTTACAATGGACGTGTATACAGGGATCATCGGTTTGAAACGCTCTGTGTTCTTTCTGAAAATGGTGTGATCATCGAGATCGGAGAATGGATTTCTGCTCCTGAGGCAGAGCGCATTGATTTAAAGGGACGCCGTCTGGTGCCGGGATTTTTAGATATCCATACCCATGGTGCTGCTGGGGTGGATGTAAACAGCGCAGACCCTGATGGATATGAGAAGATCAGCCGCTTTATGGCATCTCAGGGTACAACTGGCTGGCTGGGTTCTGTGCTCACAGATACGAAGGAGCAGACACTGGCCTGTATTGAAGCATATAAACAGTGGAAGGGCATGGAACACAGAGGCGCCGCCATGATGGGGATCCATCTGGAGGGTCCATTTTTAAGCCCAGAGTATAAGGGCGCTATGCCGGAGCATCTGCTGCAGAGTAAAAATATTCCTCTGATCGAGGAATACCAGAAGGCTGCCCAGGGGGAAATACGTTACATTACGGTTTCGCCTGAGGTAGATGGCATGGTAGAGGATATCCCCAAATTAAAGGCTCTTGGCATCCAGGTAGCCATCGGCCATTCTGGGGCAGATTATGATACGGCCAGAGCGGCCGTTGCAAATGGAGCAATGGCGTCGACCCATACAGGAAATGCAATGAAGCTGCTCCACCAGCATTTTCCTGCCATCTGGGGAGCAGTGCTGGAGGATGACCGTGTTTACTGCGAGGTGATCTGCGACGGCCGCCATCTGCATCCGGGAACGGTGCGCTTGATCTTAAAGACAAAGGGGCTTGAGCGGGTAGTAGCTGTGACTGATTCGATCATGGCTGCGGGTCTGCCGGATGGAGAGTATCGCCTGGGCGTTAATGAGGTTGTGGTCATTGACGGGGATGCAAAACTGAAAGAGAATGGTACACGGGCAGGAAGTACCTTGACTTCGGGAAAAGCACTGAAAAATCTGATCGCCTTTACAGGGCGGCCGGCAGAGGAGCTTATTCCGCTTCTCACAGAAAATCCGGCAAAGCTTCTGGGCATGGATGGCCAGAGGGGATTTATCCGCCAGGGACTTTTCGCAGACTTTGTGGTGTTGGATGAGAATGATGGGGTAGAAGAAACTTATGTACAGGGACGGCGTGTTTTTTAAAATTTCCTGACATTTATTATAATTTCGTCAGAAATGTGTAAGTTGGCAATCCGAAACGCCTGTGCTATACTGTAAATGTGCTCAGACAGAAGGTGCACAGCAGAGATAGGTGAGAGGATGATTCGGATGAATACAGGACGAAAATGGTTTATAAAAGCAGCAGCTCTTGCCTGCGCGGCGATGCTTATGACTCCCCTTACAGCCTTTGCAGGCTGGCAGAAAGAGGGAGATACCTATGCGTATTATGAAGAGGATGGCACCCGGGTGGTCAATGACTTCCGTAGATCAGGCAATCAGTGGTTTTACCTGGATGAAAACGGCCATATTTTAAAGAACTGTCAAAGGGAAATCAACGGAAAGCTTTATACATTCAATGAAAGAGGCGCTATGGACTCAAGTCCTTCCCGCAGATCAGGGGAAGGGAGTAAAAGCAGTGTATCAGGCTCTTCTTTTACAGCTATCAGCAGCCGGCAGCAGTATTTAAACAAAACAGCAAATCCCTATATGAACAATCAGACAGTTCAGTGGTTTAATGCTGCCTGTGCGATTCTTACCCGGCACAATGCCGGCAATATCCGTGCCTTTGGCGGTGGCTTAAAGCTTGCGGGAAAGGAAGAGAACGGAGAGGAGATGGATAGGGCGGCAAAAGATCAGAATCGTCAGATGTTAAAGACCAGCTGGGGGATCACAGACCGTTCTTCGGCAGACCGTGTTTTACAGGAGCTTTTATCGTCGGCATCAGCAGAAAATTCTGCCTATGATTACAGCAGGGCCATGTCCAATCTGGGTTTTTATTATCTGGCGGATTATTATACAGAGACAGAAGCTTTGGATCGGGCGTTAGAGGTGGCAAAGGAAATACAGAAGAGCTTTTCTTCCTGGGAGGAATTTGTAGAGGATTATCTGAAGGGCTATGAAGAGCGTTCCGGCGACAGCTCAAAAGAGAGAAGAGAAATTTATGAAAATCTGAAAGCAAGTCAGTGGAATCCTTATGAGGTGGACTGGAATTTAAAGCTTAAAAAGAGCTGGTAAGAGGCTTTATACAGGATAGGAAAGAGGATCACCCCTCAGGGGGGAATGGAAAGACCAGTCTGAGGGGTGATTTTTAAGCATATGATGTTATACAGTTCTGGATTTTGCGATATATACCGGGAAGGTGTCTGAACCCTTTAATTCCTTATCGGCTGTAACCGTCACGTTCTTATCGGTGATCACATATTCAAGATCAGCGCCTTCTTCGATCACAGTATCCTGCATAAGAACGCAGTTTTTTACCCTTGCGCCCTTTGCGATTTTTACACCGCGGAACAGGATAGAGTTTTCTGCTTCTCCCTCGATTACACAACCGTCCGCTGCCATGATATTATTTGCACGGGAGCCGTTGATGTAGCGGGTGGGGTTGTCATCACGGATCTTTGTATATACGGGACTGGGGGAAAACAGAGCATCCAGATTTTCATCATCCAGCAGCTTCATGTTTTCGTCAAAGTAGCTATTCATATCACAGATCCGGGCGGTATAGCCGTCAAAACGGAAGGATCGGATATCCAGTTTGTCAATCTGCGGCGCTAAAATGTCGCGTTCAAAATATACATAGCCGCGGATAGAGGCTGTATTGATGAGATCGATCAAGAGTTCTCTTGACATAACGCAGATATGAAGAGTACGGAGTGGCGTACGGTGCCTGCAATACGGCAGCCGTCGGTGATCATGGAGTTTTCTACAACGCCTCCGTCTGAAATCTTGTGTCCGGTCATACCGCTGTTACGGCTATAAATCTTCCAGTTTTCGTCAAACAGGTTGATGCCGCTGTGCTCCGGATCCAGAACCTCCATATTGGCCTCCCAGAGAGAAGGGATCGTTCCTACATCCTTCCAGTAGCCGTCAAAGTGGTAGGCGTACATCCTGCGTCCGTCCTTTAAGAGATTAGGGATGATATTGTTGCCGAAATCATTTTCAGAATCCGGATCTTCCTCATCTTCAATGAGATATTTTCTTAAAATATCCCAGTTAAAGATATAGATACCCATAGATGCCAGATTGGATTTAGGATTTTTGGGTTTTTCCTGGAATTCGGTGATGCGGTCGTTTTCATCCGCTACCATCAGGCCAAAGCGGGAAGCATCCTCCCAGGGGACTTCCATGACAGCCACGCTGAATTCCGCATTCTTTTCCTTATGGAAGCGGAGAAAATCGCTGTAATCCTGCTTACAGATCTGATCGCCAGAAAGGATGATCACATACTGGGGATCATAGCGTTCAATAAAGGATATATTCTGATAAATTGCATTGGCTGTACCCTTGTACCAGTCCGAGCCGGAGGCTTTCTGATAGGGCGGAAGCACATGAACTCCGCCGTGAAGGCGGTCCAGATCCCAGGGCTGTCCATTTCCGATATATTCATTCAGTACCAGAGGCTGATACTGGGTCAGGATACCTACTGTGTCAATTCCTGAATTTACGCAGTTTGACAGCGGAAAGTCGATAATACGGTATTTTCCGCCAAAAGGAACTGCAGGTTTTGCCAGCTTTTGAGTCAGGGCATAAAGCCGTGAACCCTGGCCGCCGGCAAGCAGCATTGCGATCATTTCTTTTGCCATTTCAAATTCTCCCCTTGTATAGTAGCGACGCCTCGGTCCGCAGAACACATAAGCCACTCTGCTTACCGGGCAGCATTCCCAACGAAAAACATTTCAGGAATGTTCTGTTAGAATTGTAGCACAAATCGGTAAAAACGGACAGTATTTTGTAAAAAAAGAACATGAATACAATATTCAAAAGACAAAGTGCAAAATCATGCATAATAGAAGATGCTTTAAACAGGCATCCGGTGAAGCAGTTCCTGGAAAGGGATAATGGGTTCTGCATGGCCGGAATGGGGGCCAAGCTGTTTTTCCATCCAGATCATACTGTACCAGCGGTCGAATTTATAGCCGCAGTTTTTAAACATTCCTGCCAGTTCATAGCCCAGATGGCGGTGGAAATCAGCGCTGTTTCTGGTAAGATATTCATCTTCCTTATCCGGCCATGCGATGCAGGCGTAAAGATTGAGGATATTCTGGGCAGTAAGTGCGTGCTCCAGAGCTTCATAGAGTTTTTTTCCAATCCCTGTGCCGCGGGCATCAGTCCGTATATAAATGGAAACCTCAGCGCACCAGTCATAGGCTGCCCGTTCATGAAAAGGGCCTGCATAAGCATAGCCTAAAAGCTGTCCGTCTTTTTCTGCTGCCAGATAGGGGTAGCGCTTTAAGGTGTGGCGGATCCGGCGGGTAAATTCCTCCGCAGTGGGAACCTCATATTCAAAGGTAATGGCAGTATGCTCCACATAGGGACGGTAAATATCAAGGAGAGCCTGGCTGTCAGCGGTGGAAACGGGGCGGATGGTGATGGGTGGTGTGAGTGACATAATGTGTACCTCCGGATAAAACATATGATTTTTTAGTATAGGACGAAAAAAAGATTGTATCAAGTGAAATTTGGCCGAAGAAATAAACTTGCAAAAACAGTTGACAGCCAGCGTGAAACCAGCTATGATACTACAAAAAGAGTACGGCAATAGAGGTGCGGATACTATCAGTACCTGTTTGGAGGCAGCGAAGCCAGGGAAGAGCAGGGAAAGGAGGAGCCGCCGAAATGTACTGCTTTCGCAGGCAGTATGTTGGGGTGCAGTCGAACAGGCTGCACACTCTCACCAAACGGTGGAGGCGCTATTGTTTCATGGATGGATGATTTATGGAGCAGTGGGATGCAAAAACCGCTGCTCCTTTTTTGCGGGCAGAGCCCAGGTGGAATAGATTGCTGTACATAAACAAAAGAAAAGGGGGATCATAAAAATGATCGAATTTCTCAACTGGTTAGACGGCGTCCTGTGGGGGCTTCCGTTAATCGTACTGATGATTTCTACCGGTATTTATTTCACAGTCCGTTCCGGATTCTTTCAGTTCAGGCGCTTTGGCTGGATTTTAAAGAATACCGGTGGCACGATTTTAAACAAAAAAAGCCAGAAGCAGGAGGATAATGCAAAGGGAATGTTAAGTTCCTTTGAAGCAATTTCCACAGCAATCGGCGGTACGGTAGGCTTTGGAAATATTGCCGGTGTGGCTACGGCAGTTGCGGCAGGAGGCCCTGGCGCTGTGCTGTGGATGTGGCTGTCTGCCTGTCTTGGAATGATCTTGAAGCAGGTAGAGGTAACGCTGGGCTGCTATTACCGCCATACCAATGAAAAGGGTGAATATTACGGCGGCCCTACCTATTATATGGAGCGGGGACTGGGAGAGGAGCGCCGCTGGGGAAAGCTGTGGCTGATACCGGCAGTTATTTTCGGCGCAGGTATTTTCTCTACATTCTTTGTAACCTCCTCTACGCTGACTGCTTCCCAGGTGGTAGCAGGAGCCTTTAAAATGGATACGGTGAATATCGGAGGCTTTCAGATTGAGGGCGTTATTCTGGTGGGAGCGGCTCTTTGCGTTCTGACCTATATTGTAACGGACGGAGGCACCAAAAAGATTGCGTCTTTGTTCAGCAAGCTGGTCCCCTTAATGAGCGTTTTCTACATTTTAATGGGAATTGGCATGATTCTGGCAAATCTTTCCAGAGTGCCCTCTGTGTTTGCTGCCATTGTAACAAATGCGTTCACTGGTACGGCAGCCATCGGCGGCTTTGCCGGCTGTGCAGTCAGTGAGATGATCCGGGTAGGTATGGCACGTTCCGTATACTCCAATGAGGCCGGCTGGGGTACTTCTCCCATGATCCATTCCTCTGCCAGAACACCCCATCCTGTTGCACAGGGACTTTGGGGTTCCTTTGAAGTATTTTTTGATACCTTTGTAGTCTGCTCCATCACATCTGTTTCTGTGCTTTTAAGCGGAAACTGGACCAACGGCACAGACGGCGGCACTCTGGCATTAAGCGCCTTTTCCCAGAGTTTTGGTACTGCAGGAAGCCTGCTTTTAGCTTTGATCATGGTTATTTTTACTGTCACCACCTCCGGCGGCTGGTTTACCTACTATCTGTCAATCCTGGAGCACCTTTGCAAAAAGGAAGGCCCCATGAAAAAAGTGATGCTGAAGCTGTTTTACGCAGTCCGTGCGCTTCCGGGCCTTATCTGGACGATTTATCTGGTAAAGACAAATAATCAGGGCTTTATCTGGACCGTGGTAGACATTACTTCTGCCATTCCTACCTTTGTGAATGTGGCTGTGATCCTGCTGCTGTCAAAGGACTATTTCCGTCTGTTAAAGGATTATAAGGCACGGTATCTTGGAGAGGGAACAGCAGAGCCGGATGCCTGCCTGTTCTATGAAGAAAAGCACTGACGAAAGGAGAATGTGCCATGAAACATATTTATTTTAATGGAAAGGTTTATACAGGCAGTCTTCCGCTGGCTGAGGCCTTTGCGGTAGAAAATGGTAAATTTATCTTTGCCGGTTCCAGCAAATCCGTTCTAAAACTGGCCGGGGAGGGAGATGTGTGTACCGATCTTAAGGGCCGTTTTGTATGCAGCGGTTTTAATGACAGCCATATGCATCTTTTAGGATACGGAAACAGCCTGTGTTCTGCCCGGCTGGCTGCCCGTACAGAGAGCCTGGCGGATATGCTTCAGTGCCTGAAGGAGTTTTACAGGGAGAATCCCTGCGCAGAGGGCGAATGGCTGATGGGCCGGGGATGGAATCAAGATTATTTTACAGATGCAGACCGGATGCCGGACCGTCATGATCTGGATCAGGTATCAGAGGACGTGCCCGTCTGTGCGGTCCGGGCCTGCGGTCACTGTCTGGTCGTAAATACAAAGGCATTACAGCTGCTTGGCATCACAAAGGATACGCCCCAGCCGGAGGGCGGATGTATCGGTATGGATGAGGAGGGGCCGGACGGCCGTTTCTTTGACAATGCCATGGATCTGGTGTACCATGCAATTCCCGTTCCGGATAAGGAAGGGATCAAAAACAGGATTCGTCTGGCCTGCAGGGCTTTAAATTCCTACGGTGTTACCAGCAGCCAGACGGATGACTACTGCATGTACCGGGATGTGCCGTGGCAGACTGTGAATGAGGCCTACAGGGAGCTGGAGGCAGAGGGAGAGCTTACGGTTCGTGTCTATGAACAGTGTAACTTCACAGAGCTTTCAGAGCTTAAGGCTTTTGTAGAGGCGGGAAATGTTACGGGCAGCGGTACAGAGCTTTTTAAGGTCGGGCCTCTTAAGATGCTGGGAGACGGAGCATTGGGAGCCAGAACTGCGTATCTGAGCCGCCCTTATGCGGATGATCCGTCCACCTGCGGGATCCCTGTATTTTCCCAGGAGGTTTTTGACGAAATGATCGGCTATGCAAATGCGCACGGAATGCAGGCAGCCGTCCATGCCATCGGAGATGCCTGTCTGGACCGTGTTTTAGATGCCTATGAAAAGGCATTAAAGGAGCATCCGAGAGAGGATCACCGCCATGGGATTGTTCACTGCCAGATTACCCGTCCGGATCAGCTTGAGCGGATTGCCCGCTTAAAGCTTCATGTGTATGCCCAGAGTATTTTTCTGGATTATGATAATCATATTGTAAAAGACAGAGTGGGAGAGGAACTGGCATCGACCAGCTACAGCTGGAAAACCCTTATGAAACAGGGTGTTTCTGTCAGCAACGGTACGGACTGTCCGGTGGAGCTGCCCGACGCTCTGGCTTCTATGGAGTGTGCCGTGACCCGCACTACCATAAAGGATCATGTAGGACCCTATCTTCCAGATGAAGCTTTTACAGTGCAGGAAGCTCTTGACAGCTATACGATCCGTGGGGCAGAAGGAAGCTTTGAGGAGAAGATAAAAGGAAAGATCTGTCCCGGTATGCTGGCAGACTTTGTGATCCTGGAGCAGTCGCCCTTTGAAACGGCTCCGGAACAGCTTCATACGATACCGGTTCATGCTGCGTATCTGGGAGGAAGAAAGGTATTTGGATAAATATGGAAATGACGAAAAAGGAACTGGCCTTAAAGCTGATCGAGCGTCTGAAGAAAGCCTATCCGGAGGCTTCCTGTACCCTGGATTATAATCAGGCGTGGAAGCTTTTGGTAGGCGTCCGTCTGGCGGCCCAGTGTACGGATGAGCGGGTCAACATTGTAACGGAGAAGCTGTACAAAAAGTTTCCGGATGTGGATGCCCTGGCGGCTGCTTCGCCGGAGGAGATTGAGGAGATCGTAAGGCCCTGCGGCCTGGGACGGAGCAAGGCCAGAGATATAAGCGCCTGTATGCGGATCTTAAAAGAGCAATATGGCGGACAGGTGCCTGAAACCTTTGATGATCTGTTGAAGCTTCCGGGTGTGGGACGTAAAAGCGCCAATCTGATCATGGGTGACGTATTTGGAAAGCCTGCCATTGTAACAGATACCCATTGCATCCGTCTGGTGAACCGTATGGGATTGGTAGAGGGCATAAAAGATCCTAAAAAGGTGGAAATGGCTCTCTGGAAGCTGATTCCTCCAAAGGAAGGCAGTGATTTCTGCCACCGTCTGGTATTCCACGGAAGAGCAGTCTGCAGTGCGAGGACAAAGCCGGACTGCGAACACTGCTGCGTATCAGACCTGTGCGCCAGGAATGGGGTCTGAAAGAAAAGAGGGAAAACTTCCTTTCTGCCTGCATATAGTTTTACAAAAAGCAAAGAGGCAGAAACATGCTGGAAGATGAATGGATTTATGTAGTAGAAGAAGGGGATACAGTGGATGAGATAGCCGCAAAAACCGGAAGGCCGGTTGGAGAACTGATCTGGGCCAACCAGCTGGAATATCCCTACCGCCTGGCAGTGGGCCAGTCTCTTTATGTGGGGGCAGAAGGCAGTATAGGGGCCGGAAGTCCCCTTCTTTATTCCTTTGGATATGCCTATCCTTTTATTGATCGGGATACATTGGATGAAACCCTGCCATTTCTTACAGATATTTACATTTTCTCCTATGGTTTTACGGCAGAGGGGGATCTGGTCTCTCCTCATATCGAGGATACGCCGGTCATCCAGTCCGCCCGGACTGCGGGCGTCCGTCCGGTGATGGTACTCACGCCTCTGGGCCCGGACGGGCGGTTTAATAACCGGCTGATCACAGAGCTTCTTTCGAATGACCGGGCCGTGCGCCGGCTGGTCTGGCAGCTGATGGCTGTGATAGAGCAAAAGGAGTATGAGGGACTGGATATTGATTTTGAATATGTGCCGGCCGGTGACAGGGAGCGGTTTGCGGAGTTTGTCCGCCTCTGTGCAGGGGTGTTTAGGGCATTGGGGATTTTTGTCAGTGCTGCCCTGGCGCCAAAGACCTCCGATGACCAGCCGGGGCTTCTCTATGAAGGCATTGATTACCGGGCCATCGGCGAAGCGGCAGACAGGGTGATGCTTATGGCCTATGAGTGGGGATATTCCCAGGGGCCGCCTATGGCAGTGGCGCCCATCCATATGGTCCGTCGGGTGGCGGATTATGCATTAAGCAGGATCCCGGCAGAAAAGATCAGCCTTGGCATTCCAAATTATGGATATGACTGGCCCCTTCCTTATGAGCGGGGACGCACACGGGCAGTTACATTAAATACCCGCCAGGCCATACAGCTGGCCATTGACCATGGCTCTGTGATCTATTTTGATGAGCTGGCACAGTCTCCCTATTTTCATTACTGGCAGTACGGCATCCGCCATGAGGTATGGTTTGAGGATGTGCGAAGCTTAAAGGCCAAGTTTGAACTTATAAGGGAGAAAAAACTCACTGGCGCGGGTTTCTGGCAGCTGATGTATTTTTACCGCCCCGGCTGGCTGCTTCTTACGCGAATGTTTGCGCTTGCAAAGGAAAATTTCATATAGTATACTTTTTACAGTGGCCGGAACGGATATCTGCATCCGGCTAAAAGACCCTAAGAGAAAGGAAGACAAAATTATGAGCATCAGAATCGGAATTCTTGGATACGGAAACCTGGGAAGGGGAGTGGAGTGTGCAGTTAAGCACAATCCGGATATGGAACTGAAGGCAGTGTTTACCCGGAGAGACCCATCGTCCCTTTCTCTCCTGACAGAGGGAGTAAAGGTATATTCAGTTAATGACATTCTCACAATGAAAGATGAGATTGATGTAATGATCATCTGCGGAGGCAGCGCTACGGATCTTCCAAAGCAGACACCGGAAATGGCGAAGTATTTTAATGTGATCGACAGTTTTGATACCCACGCAAAGATTCCGGAGCATTTTGAGGCAGTAGACCGGAGCGCTTTTGAGAGCGGCCATGTGGCAGTGATCTCTGTGGGCTGGGATCCCGGTATGTTTTCCTTAAACCGTCTTTATGCGGATGCGGTCCTTCCCGGAGGAAAGGACTATACCTTCTGGGGCAGAGGCGTAAGCCAGGGACATTCTGATGCCATCCGCCGGATCCCTGGTGTAAGGGATGCGAGACAGTATACGATTCCGGTTGAGAGCGCATTGGAGGCAGTGCGCAGCGGAAGCCAGCCGGAGCTTACTACACGGCAGAAGCACACCAGAGAGTGCTTTGTAGTGGCAGAAGAGGGAGCCGATCAGGATGCAATCCGTGAAGCCATCGTTACTATGCCCAATTATTTTGCAGATTATGACACAACGGTGCATTTTATCAGCCAGGAAGAGCTTTTAAGAGATCATGCGGGAATCCCTCACGGCGGCTTTGTGATCCGCACAGGAACTACAGGCATGAAGGATGAGCATTCCCATGTGATCGAGTACAGCTTAAAGCTGGATTCTAATCCGGAGTTTACTGCTTCCGTCCTTGCCGCCTATGCAAGAGCTGCCTACCGTATGAATAAGGAGGGCGCAAAGGGCTGCAAGACCGTATTTGATATTGCTCCGGCCTACTTAAGCCCAAAGGACGGCGCATATCTGAGGAAGCATATGCTGTAGGAGGAATGGAATGACTGATATCCGCAGGACTACCTGCCCCTATGACTGCCCGGCCTCCTGCGGCCTTTTAGCCACCATAGAGAACGGGCGCGTGGCAGGGGTGGCCGGGGATCCGGAGCATCCGGCCTCAAAAGGATTGATCTGTAAAAAAATGCAGCAGTATCAGCTGTCCGTCAACAGCCCGGACCGGATCCTTTTTCCTATGAGACGGACTGGGAATAAGGGGGAAGGGAAGTTTGAACCTATCACCTGGGAAGAGGCGGTAAGGGAGATCGCAGGACATTTTCGGCAGATCATAAGGGAAAATGGCCCGTTGGCGATTCTTCCGTCCTATTATTCCGGCACTATGGGCGTGATCCAGCGAAAGTGCGGGGATGCCTTTTTTAACCGTCTGGGAGCACGCCCACTTATTTTAAGACTCTGCGCCAATGCAAAAGGAATGGGATATGCCTCTGTCATGGGGCAGACCCCCTGCCTGGAGCCGGAGGAATTAAAAAGCAGTGATCTGATCCTGGTGTGGAGCAGCAATGTAAAGGCCACACGCCTCCATGTGATGCCCGTTTTAAAGGAAGCAAGGGCTGCCGGGAAAAAAGTGCTCCTTATTGAAGCCTGCGCCAGAGAAATGGACGCCTACTGTGACGAAACGATTCTGATCCGTCCCGGTACAGACGGAGCACTGGCTCTTGCCATGATGCATGTGCTGGAGGAAAAAGGGCTGGCAGATGAGGTGTTTTTAAGAGAACGGTGTGAGGGCTATGAGGCTTTTTTGCCGATTGTGAGAAAAAGCACTCCAAAGTGGGCCGAACAGATCACAGGCATACCTGAAAAAAACATCCGCAGGCTGGCTCTTTTCTTCGGACAGGCCAAAGCTCCGGCGATTCTTTTGGGAAGCGGCTTTTCCAGATATGGAAACGGAGGAATGACCTCCCGCCTGATCACGGTTTTATCTGCATTTACAGGCGCCTGGGGAAAGCCGGGCGGCGGTATCTGCGCAGCGGAGCATAACGGCGGTCCCTTCGTGGATGCGAAACGTGTTACAAGACCGAATTTCAGGAAGGTTTCAGGGCCTGGCGTGAACATCAACTGTCTCGGTTCGGCGCTTACGGCAGAAGGAGAGGATGCAGTGAAGGCCTTTTTCGTCTATGGAGGCAATCCTGTGGGCTCTGTGTGTGATCAGAAGGCGATTCTTAAGGGGCTGATGCGGGAGGATTTATTTACAGTGGTACATGAGCGGTTTCTCACCGATACGGCCCGCTATGCAGATATCCTTCTTCCGGCAGTCTTTTCCGTAGAGCAGACCGACTGTTTCAGGGCATATGGCTATCGGACCTTTAGCGTAGCAAAAAAACTGGTTGAGCCTCAGGGAGAGTGCAAAAGCAACTGGGAGCTCTTTGGACTTCTGGCAGAGGCCATGGGCTTTGAAGAGCCGTTTTTTAAGCGTACCGAGGAAGAAATGTTAGAGGAGCTTTTAAGCCATCCTGAAGAGGGGCTTTTGGAACTTACAGAAAAACAGTGGAAGTTTCTGCGGGAAAATGGCACAGTACGTCAGCCCTTTGGGGATCATGGCCATTTTAAAACGCCTTCCGGTAAGCTTCGGATTGTCAATCAGGAGGAAAAGGAACCTGTGCCCTGCTATAAGGAACCTTACGGCGGAGCGTATCCGTTAAGCCTGATCAGCATACCTGATTCCCATACCTTAAATTCTATTTTTCTGGAGCGCAGGGATTTAGTACAAAAGCGGGGGCCGGCTGCCCTGATGCTCCATCCCCTGGATGCCGCAGAACGAAAAGTCCGGGAGGGAGATATGGTTACTGCATGGAACGATCTGGCCGAGGTAGACTTTCGGGCGGTGATCACAGACCGGATTGCAAAGGGAACGGCTGCTGTTTCCGGCATTTACAGCAGTTCTCAGACAGGCTCGGTTCTTTTATTTAATGCTCTGAACCATGAGAGGCTTTCCGATATGGAGGCTACGACACTGAATGATAACCGGATTGATGTAAAAAGGAGGATGGCGTGAAACACCACCTGGAACATTTTCATGAAATGAAAACACTGACCCGGAAGGGAAAATTTCTTATTTTATCCCTGTTTCCACTGTATTTTATTGTGATTGGCCTTGTGGTCCAGCCTTTTCCTGATATCCTTAAGGGGCTCATCCGCATTGTCATAGAACCCGATCTTCTGATCACGGATTACTTTGCCGTAGGCGGAATCGGAGCAGCCATGATCAATGCAGGAATCATCACGCTGATCAGTCTGGCGATGATTTATTTCCTGAAAATGGAAATGAGCGGCCATACGATCACGGCAGTGTTTCTCATGTTCGGCTTTTCGCTGTTCGGAAAGAATATTATGAATATCTGGGCCATTCTGGCAGGTGTATTTCTGTATTCCAGATATCATAAGACATCCTTTCACCGGTATCTTTATATCGGCCTTTACGGAACCAGCCTTTCGCCTATTATGACGCAGATCATGCAGATCGGCCATCTGCCGGTCTATGCCAGAGTTTTGATCTCTCTGGCGGTGGGGATCAGCATTGGTTTTGTGCTCCCGCCTTTAAGTACCCATGTCCACTATGCGCACAATGGATATTCCCTTTATAACGTAGGTTTTGCAGCAGGGATTATCGCTACGGTGGTCGTATCTCTGGAAAAATCCTTTGGGATCCGGATTGAATCAAGGCTGATCTGGTCCAAGGGCAACCAGGAACTCTTTGCAGTGCTTTTGTCCTTGTTTTTCGGAACTATGATCGCAGCAGCAGTTGCTGTGAGAGGAAAGACGCTGTGGGAATCCTACCGCCGGATCCTGGCAGATCCAGGTTTGGCGGGAGCCGACTTTTTTAAGGCTGAGGGCGGGGCAACTACGGTCTTTAATATGGGGATCAATGGCCTGTTTGCCACCTTTTTTGTGCTCATGGTAGGCGGAGATATGAACGGGCCTACAATCTGCGGTATCCTTACGATCGTGGGCTTCAGCTCTACGGGAAAACATATACGGAATATAGCACCGGTTATGTTTGGCGTATATCTTGCAAGCTTTACCAAAAAATGGAATATCAATGATCCGTCTCCCATTCTGGCCCTTCTTCTTTCGACCACGCTGGCGCCGGTTGCGGGAAAATTCGGAGTCGTGGCGGGACTTATTGCAGGGTATCTCCATTCCTCTGTGGCTTTGCAGGTGGGGATCGTCTATGGAGGCGTGAATCTTTACAATAATGGGTTTGCAGGGGGAATTGTGGCAATTTTCCTGGTGCCTGTGATCCAGTCGATCTGTGACCGCAGAGCAAGAGCAAGGGGAGGACTGTCGCTGTAGGGGAGAAAGCTTAAAGCGAAGGTATCTTGCCGATTAAGCAAGAAATCTGTATAATATTGAGAAAAAGGGAGGAAATCATATGGAAGACAGAAGATACGACGATACGGTGGAAAATCCAAAAGACAGAGGCGGTTTTTTGTGGGGCCTTTTGGGATGCTGCATTCCGGTGGTAGGCCTGGTCTTATTTCTGGTATGGAGAGATGAAAAGCCCAAAACGGCGAAAGTGGCAGGCATCGGAGCACTGGTATCCGTGATCCTTACCATACTCATCTATGTAGGTGTATTCGTTATGTCCATTGCTACGGCAGCGCTGATTGGCGGAATGTAAGGAGTAAAAGAGGATGGGGCGTTTCCTTCGGATCTTTTTTGGCTGTCATGCCCGTCCGGACCGTTCCTTTTACTGGAACGGAAAACCGTTTCCTATCTGTGCCCGATGTACGGGGGAGCTGGCCGGCATGATCGCCGGGATACCTCTGATCCTTCTATGGGGAGATATGAAGCTGCGGCTGATGATCCTTTTTATGCTTCCTATGACAGCAGACGGTTTTTTACAGCTTTTTACATCCTATGAAAGCAAAAATGGCAGGCGGTTTGCAACGGGGGTTCTGTTTGGCCTGGCCTTTGACAGCCTGCTCATTCATTTCCACAGAGCCTGTGTGATGGCAGCCGGGTGGATCGTAAAGCTGTTTATAGAGGACAGTGGGGCTGTAGAGAGAGCCATGGAACTGTTTTTGTGATACGGATACCAGAGGGATAAAAAACAGGAGAGGAAGTTTATTCCTCTCCTGTGATCGTTACAGCCATTTTATGGGGTTTACATATGATGGTATCGGTGGAAAGCTGTTTTTTTCCCTGCCGGACACAGTTTTTATCGGGACAGTCGGCCTCCTGACACCAGATCTGTCCGTCTTGGATGATCAAAAGATTTGTTCCGCCGTCTGCTCCCGAAACCCTGTATTCCAGATCCTTATTTAAAGGAAAGGAAGCAGCCTCTTTTCCGTCCACAAAAATATGAGCCGTCTGGCCTTTGGGAGCAGGGAAAAGATACTGATATCCCATAAGGACTGCGGCCAGAAGAAGCAGAACGATTATTAAAAAACAGGTTCTCCTTCCGGCTGCCGAAGTGCGGGCCATCAGGCTGCCGCCTGCTTTAAGCACTCATTGATCCCGTTGATAAAGCCGGATACATTGATGCTTACAGAAGCAATGGCATCTTTGGCATAGCCGTTTTCATCTGCCAGCTGGCTTACCGTCTGATGCTCGATCACATAGGCAGCCAGAGCTTCCGACTGGGCTTTCCATGTGGGGCCGTCCTCGGTCATGATGTACAGACCGTCCAGAGAGAGCTGCTGTTTGCCAATGCCGTCCTCACCGAAGCAGTCCCAGCTGCAGGCAGTGATGATGCCGTTTTCAACGGTCAGCTCCACATGGTTATAAAAACCCTTGGAGTCAAATTCGCTGTCATAGGAATACTGGCCGTCCTTTAAAGGAAATTCCGGCTGGTTTACAGTAACAGGTCCCCGAAGCAGCTGGTAAATAGATCCAGAAGCAGCTATAAATACCAGAGACAGGGCTGCCATAAGGATGAAGCCTGCCAGGTTATGCTTCATGAGGTGGTTTTGCTTCATAGTCAGATACACTCCTTTTTGCGTGGATGTTAGATTCCCGTTTATTTTATCATACAAACAGAACGGTTGTAAAGGAGGAACTTGCTGTATGAATATACGAACCCGCCGGGTGGCGGTTTATGGACTTTTGATTGCTCTTGCCTTTGTATTCGGCTATATTGAACGTATTCTTCCCATCTATCTGGGAGCGCCGGGGGTGAAGCTGGGACTTGCAAATCTGGTGACGATCCTGTCCCTTTATGTTTTGGGATTGTGGCCGGCAGTATGGATCAGCCTTGCCCGGATCCTTCTTTCCGGCTTTGCCTTTGGGGGAATGTCCTCCATTCTGTTCAGCCTGGCTGGAGCGGCCCTAAGCCTGCTTGTTATGTGGATCTGCTGCCGTTTTTCTCTTTTTGATATGGTGGGAGTGAGCATACTGGGAGGCGTATTTCACAATATAGGCCAGTTTTTGATGGCGGCTTATGTGGTCAAAACCTTTGGCGTGTTTTCTTATCTTCCCGTGCTGCTGTTTGCAGGAACCGCTGCCGGGGCAGCCATAGGGCTTTTAGGCGGTCTGGTGTTAAAACGGATCGGGAATGTGATAAAAAATCTGTAATCTGATCGGCATTGCATTAAATAAGCAAAAATTGACTCATTAAAACCGAAAAATCCATAAAAATTGTAATATGACAGAAAAAAATGACATTGTCATACCGAAGCGTTCCTTTTATAATAGAGGTATAAAGTCAGGCCGGTTTTCTGGTTAAAAAAGCCGTCTTTTCAATAAAAAATCACAGGGAGGTTACAGACATGATCAGTAAAGCAGTCAAAGATCTGGTAAGCTATGGGCTGAAAACGGGACTTCTGAAAGAGGAGGATGCGGTTTATGCCAGAAACCAGATCCTGGATGTGCTGAGGATAAATGAATATGAAGAGCCGAAGGCAGAGGGAGAAGAACCGGAGCTGGAGGAAATTTTAAAAACTCTTTTGGATTATGCGGCAGAAAAGGGGCTTTTAGGAGGGAACAGCGTTGTATACAAAGATCTTTTTGATACAAAGCTTATGAACTGTCTGATGCCAAGACCCAGCGAAGTGACGGCAGAGTTCTGGAAACACTATGAAAAATCTCCCCAGGCTGCTACGGATTACTATTATAAGCTGAGTCAGGATTCCGATTATATCCGCAGATACCGCATCGCAAAGGATATGAAATGGACGGCACAAACACGCTACGGCACTCTTGATATTACGATCAATCTGTCAAAGCCTGAAAAGGATCCAAAGGCCATTGCAGCAGCAAGAAAGGCAAAACAGAGCGGTTATCCCAAATGCCAGCTGTGCATGGAAAATGTGGGATATGCAGGACGGGCTGACCATCCGGCCCGCAATAACCACCGTGTGATCCCGATCCGGGTCAATGACAGCCAGTGGGGCTTCCAGTATTCTCCTTATGTGTATTACAATGAACACTGCATCGTGTTTAATGGCGAGCACGTTCCCATGAAGATTGAAAAAGCCACCTTTAAGAAGCTGTTTGATTTTATCCGCCAGTTCCCCCATTACTTTCTGGGTTCCAACGCGGATCTTCCCATTGTGGGCGGCTCTATTTTAAGCCATGACCATTTTCAGGGCGGTCACTATACTTTTGCCATGGCAAAGGCGCCCATTGAGCGGCATTTCACCATGGAAGGCTATGAGGATGTAGAGGCGGGAATCGTATTCTGGCCCATGTCTGTGCTGCGTCTGCGGTGTATGGACAGCGACAGGCTCATTGAGTTGGGTGACCATGTGCTGAAGATGTGGCGCAGCTATACCGATGAGGCGGCCTTTGTATTCGCAGAAACAGAGGGAGAGCCTCACAATACCATTACGCCCATTGCCCGCAAAAACGGGAATATGTATGAGCTGGATCTGGTGCTGCGCAATAACATTACCACAGAGGAATTTCCTCTGGGCGTATATCATCCCCATCAGGAGCTGCACCATATTAAAAAGGAAAATATCGGCCTGATCGAGGTTATGGGTCTGGCAGTGCTGCCTTCCCGATTAAAGAGCGAGCTGGCAGAGCTGGGAGAATACATGGCAGAGGGAAAGGATATCCGTTCTAACGATGCCATAAGCAAGCATGCAGACTGGGTAGAGGAATTTCTTCCCAAGTATGAGAGCCGGGGAATCCGGATCACGGCTGATAATGCAGAGGAGATCCTCAAGGAGGAGGTGGGTCTTGTATTTGCCAGAGTTCTGGAGGATGCGGGCGTATACAAATGCACTGAAGAGGGCAGAGAAGCTTTTGGCCGTTTCTTAAAGGCCGCAGGCTTTAAAGAAGCATAAATAATCATAAAGAATCAGGAGGACTTACAGATGTTGGATGAAAGATGGGTATTTCATGAAAATGCAAAGGCAGAGCCTGCCGGAGAAGGCGTAGTGCGCAGAGTGCTGGCTTATAGCAAGGATCTTATGTGTGTGGAAAACACCTTTGAGACAGGGGCAGAGGGAAAACTTCACCACCACCCCCATACTCAGATCACCTATGTTGTAAGCGGTGTGTTTGAGTTTAATATTGACGGCGAGATAAAGACGGTAAAAGCCGGAGATACCATGTTAAAGTTAAACGGCGTGGAGCACGGCTGTGTCTGCAAAGAGAGAGGCATCCTTTTAGATATCTTTAATCCCATGCGGGAAGATTTCGTATAAAAACGTTTATTTTTCCCTGTGGGGCAGGCGTCCGCGGAAGAAACGTTTGCGCAGCTCACTCCAGTGGAAGGGGATCAGAGGATAAATATAGCTCTTTCCCGCGATGGTTCTGTTAAATACGATGGCGCAGATGGTAAATACAATGCCTGCCGCATATCCCCAGAGGTTAAACAGGGCTGTGAGGATCAGGATGATCACACGCATGAACTTCATGGCGTATCCTAATTCAAAGCTGGCCTGGGAATAATTGGCAACGGTTACAAAGGCCATATACAGCATGGTTTCACTGTTAAACCACCCCGATTTTACGGCGTATTCGCCCAGCACGATACCGGCGATCACACTGAGCGGGGTGGTCAGCATGCTGGGGGTATTGACAGCTGCCAGCCGCAGGCCGTCAATGGCAAATTCCAGGATCAGAAGCTGCCAGATTAAAGGCACGTTGTAGGGATCGGACAGACGGATAAAGGCCAGCCAGTCGGGAATCAGCTCCGTATTCTGCATAAACATCAGCCAGGTAGGCGTAAGAAAAAGAGATAACGCGGAAATGGTCATCCGGGTAAGCCTGAGGTACGTTCCGGTAATGGGAGGAAAATAGTAGTCGTCCGCCTCCTCGATGATATCAAAGACAGAGGATGGAAGAATCATGGCGGAGGGAGAGGTATCCACCAGGATTACGATATTCCCCTCTAAAAGAGAGGCTGCAGAGGAATCGGGCCGCTCGGAAAATTTGAATTTGGGAAATGGATTGAACCACTTATAGGGAAAGAGGCATTCTGCCAGACTTTCCTGGTTCATGGTCAGAGCATCGACCTCCAGATCCCGGATTCTTTTTTTTATGGTGGAAAGCAGCTTTTGATCCACCCGGTTTTCCATATAGCAGATGGCGATATCCGTATGGGAGCTTTCACCGGCTGTCATGATTTCAATGGAAAGCTTTGGATCGCGGATCCTTCGGCGGATCAGCGCCGTATTAAATACAAGGGTTTCCACAAATCCGTCTCTGGAACCCCGCATTACCTTATCCTTTTCCGGTTCACTGACCCCTCTTGCCGGATAGGTGCGGCAGTCGATGGTAAGACAGGCGTCATAGCCGTCGATAAAGAGACAGGATACGCCAGAGAGAAGCTGGAGGACCATTTCGCTGCTTTCATGGATCAGGCCTATCTCTCCATAGGGAAGGTACTGCTTGGAAAAGCTGTGTGCATCCTTTGGCATCCGGTCTGCCTGGATGGAGGAAAGCGCCTGGAGGAGCTTTAAAAGCGTATCATCCTTTGTAAAGCCGTCGATAAAATAGAGACAGGCATTTTTTCCTCCGATAGTGAGGACGCGGTACACCACATCAAAGTTTCGATCAGTATGAAGCTCGTTGTTCAGATATTTCATTGTTTCCTGTAAATCCTGAGAAAATTTCATAATAAGGATCCTTTCTGTCTTTGCATATAGCAGTAAGACAGGCAATAGTATGACCTGATTTCTGAAAAATATGTCAATACTGTTTTGGGGAACAGAAAAATAAAATTGTTGAAATAGATATAGAATTTCCGTATTATGGAAAAGCATATGTTAAATTGCACAAAAATAGTTGACAGAAATTGACACAGGTGGTATAGTATCCCTCGTAAGAAGTACAGAGATGTGCCTTACGGGTTTTTGTTTGGTATGGGGATGCCAACACAACTTATAGTGTGACGGTTTTTGATCGTGACTGAGAGCTGCCTTCTGTGGGGGAAGGGCAGCTCTTCTTGTATTTCCGGAAAATACTATTGACATTTTTCCTACAGGAATAGTATGATAAGGGCATGAATCAAATATGGGTTTGGGCATACTGCCAGATGCCCAAACCCAAATAAAAAGAAAAGGACTGTTTTTATATGCTTGTATCCACAAAAGGGCGGTATGCGTTAAGAACGATGATCGATCTGGCTCTTCATGGGAGTGGGGAGCCGGTGAAAATAAAAGATATTGCAAGGCGTCAGGATATTTCAGGAAAGTATCTGGAGCAGATCATATCGATCCTGTCCCGGGCCGGCTGTGTGAGAAGTGTCCGTGGAAATCAGGGAGGCTATTATTTAACCCGGCCGGCCAGCGAGTATACCGTAGGGATGATCCTGCGGATCACAGAAGGAAATCTGGCTCCGGTAGACTGTCTGGCCGGTGAGGACAACCCCTGCCAGCGAAGGGATGACTGCGTCACCCTGCGGCTGTGGCAGGAGCTGGATGATGCAATCCGGGGTGTGGTAGACCAGTATACCATTGAGGATCTGGCCCGGTGGCAGGAGGCTGCAAAGTAGGTTTTGTTAGAGGCCGCAGATATTTCTTACGATTTCTCCGGCGATCATAAGGCCTGCTGCGGGAGGCACAAAGGATATGCTTCCGGGGGTGGAGCGGCGGCTGCCTGTATCTTCCTCAGCAGGCGCGGGCGTCAGAGGCTTTTCCGGGGACCAGCAGACTTTCAGGCTTTGAATGCCTCTTGTCTTCAGCTCCTTGCGCATCACACGGCACAGGGGGCAGACCGAAGTGTCTTTTAAATCAGAGATACGAAACAGTTCGGGGTGAAGCTTGTTCCCTGTCCCCATGGATGAGATCAGTGGGATGGAGTGCTCGTCTGCATAAGCAGCAAGTGCAATCTTGGCGGAAACGGTGTCAATGGCATCTAAAATATAGGTAATGGAAGAAGAGCCGGAGGAAGAAATCTGGCTTTTTTTAATATGTTCTTCTTCTAAAAGGGCATTGATCCGGCAAAAAAGCGTCTCCATTGTATCAGGGAGCACAAATTCTTCAAAGGTATCTGTCCTTGTATCAGGGCAGATATCCCGTATCCGGTCTGCCATTACTCTGGTTTTATACTGGCCCACAGTGCTGTGATAAGCAATGCTTTGGCGGTTTATATTTGTCAGGGAAACCGTATCGCTGTCTATAAGGATCAGATGGCCGATACCAGACCTGGCCAGGGCTTCAATGGCATGAGAGCCTACGCCTCCTGCTCCGAAAACAACCACACAGGATCCTTTTAAGGCATTCAGGGCCTTGGGGCCGATCAGCATTTCCGTGCGTGAAAATTCAGTGATCATGGAAAACCTCCTTTTGGTAAAAAAATAAAGCCCTGGCAAGTGTGGTAGTAGTGGTGCAGGGCTTTATAAAACATACAGAACAGGCGTTCTGAACAGCCTAAGTATACAGCAGATTTTATGAATAGTCAAGGGAAGAACAGAGAAAATTCACTCTGGGATTTTATGCGGATCTATGCTATACTACGGTCAGAAAATTTCTATGCATAAGAGCTGGAGGTCAAGATGAAAGACGGATTTTTAAGGACTGCAGCTGCTACTCCTAAAATCAGGGTGGCAGATCCGCAGTATAATGCAAAACAGATCATAGAGCTGATGGAACAGGGAGAGAGCCGGGGAGTAAAGGTGATGGTATTTCCGGAACTGTGTCTTACAGGCTACACCTGTTCGGATCTTTTTTTGCAGGCTTCCCTTTTGGAATCAGTAAAAAGGGAACTGAAACATATCGTAGAAGCATCAAAGAAGCTGCATATGATCGCGTTTGTGGGTCTTCCCTGGGAGCATGAGGGAAAGCTTTACAATGCGGCAGCTGCCATAAGCGGAGGAAGGATCCTGGGACTGGTTCCCAAAAAGAATCTGCCCAACTATTCGGAATTTTATGAGCTGCGTCATTTCTGTCCCGGACAGGAAACGGTACGCTGGATAAAGATTGACGGGGAAAGGGTTCCTTTTGGCATGAACCTTCTGTTTTCCTGTGAGGATATTCCGGGACTTGTGCTGGCAGCGGAAATCTGCGAGGACGTGTGGGTTCCCTGCCCTCCGAGCATTTCTCATGCTATGGCAGGAGCCACGGTGATCGCAAACTGCTCTGCCAGCGATGAAACCACAGGAAAGGATGCTTACCGCAGGAGCCTGATCTGTGGCCAGTCGGCCCGTCTGGTCTGCGGATATATCTATGCCAATGCAGGAGAAGGGGAATCCACTCAGGATCTGGTATTCGGCGGACAGAATATCCTGGCGGAAAATGGAACCTGCCTGATGGAATCGCGGCGCTTTTCCAATGAATGTATCTGTGCGGATATGGATCTGGAACGGATCACAGCGGAGCGCCGCAGGATGACAACCTTCCCGGCAGCAGATCCGTATCAGGAAAAAGGCGGCTATGTGACTGTGCCGTTTGAGCTGGAGCGGGGAGCGAAAGAAGCGGAGGGCTCCATTCTGCGCTATGTGGATGCGGCTCCCTTTGTGCCTGCGGATCCTGTCCAGAGAGAACGCCGCTGTGAGGAGATTCTGTCCATTCAGGCTATGGGCTTAAAGAAGCGTCTGGAGCATACGGGCTGTAAAAATGCGGTCATCGGCCTTTCCGGCGGTCTGGATTCCACGCTGGCTCTTTTGGTGACGGTTCGGGCCTTTGACCTTTTAAATCTTCCCAGAGAACAGATCCACTGCATTACCATGCCCTGCTTCGGCACTACGGACCGTACCTATACCAACGCCTGCGTGATGGCAAAGAAGGTAGGGGCATCCCTTAAGGAAATCAATATCCGCAAGTCCGTTACAAGCCATTTTGAGGATATTGGACAGGACGTAAACTGCCATGATGTAACCTACGAAAACGGACAGGCCAGAGAGCGTACCCAGATCCTGATGGATATTTCCAATCAGGTAGGAGGGCTTGTGATCGGAACCGGAGATATGTCCGAGCTTGCTTTGGGCTGGGCCACTTATAACGGAGACCACATGTCCATGTACGGGGTCAATGCTTCTGTTCCCAAGACACTGGTCCGCCATCTGGTCCGCTATTATGCAGATACCTGCGGGGAAAAAGAGCTTTCAGATGTGCTCCTGGATGTACTTGATACGCCTGTGAGCCCGGAGCTTCTTCCGCCTGAGGATGGGAAAATATCCCAAAAGACCGAGGACCTGGTAGGCCCTTATGAGCTTCACGATTTTTATATGTACTATGTACTGCGTTTCGGCTTTCGTCCGGGTAAAATTTACCGTCTGGCTCTTTGCGCGTTTGAAGGACAGTATGATAGGGAGACTATTTTAAAATGGCTTACCACCTTTTACCGAAGATTTTTCAGCCAGCAGTTTAAGCGCTCCTGTCTGCCGGATGGACCGAAGGTGGGCTCTGTGGCCGTATCTCCCAGAGGAGATCTGCGTATGCCAAGCGATGCCGTAAGCCGTCTGTGGCTGGATGAACTTAAGGAGTTGGAACTGTCCGGGACCGGAAACGGGAAAGGAGCCAGAGCAAAATGATCAACAGCACTTCAAATAAGCAGGTAAAGCGGGTTGTAAATCTTCAGGCAAAGGCAAAAGCCAGGCGGGAAGAGGGCGTCTATGTGGCAGAAGGACTGCGGATGTGCCGGGAATTTACACCAAAAGACGTAGAGGCTCTTTATGTTACGCCGTCCTTTGAGAGCCAGAAGGAAAACAGGGAGTGGCTTCACTCCTATTCCTACGAAATTGTCACCGAAGAAGTTATGAAGGCCATGGCGGATACAAAGACGCCTCAGGGTGTGCTGGCGGTGGCAAGGCAGAAGAAATACACCCTGGAGGAGCTTTTAAAGCCAGCATCTTCCGGAACTCCCCTTCTTCTCATGCTCCTTGAGAATATTCAGGATCCCGGCAATCTGGGGACGATCCTTCGGGCCGGAGAGGGGGCAGGAGTAACCGGTGTGATCATGAGCCGTGACACCGTAGATATCTACAGCCCCAAGGTGATCCGCTCTACCATGGGTTCCGTGCTGCGAATGCCCTTCCTTTATACGGAGGATTTTACAGCTGTCTGCAAAAGGCTTGGCAGAGAGGGCGTGCGTCTTTTTGCGGCACATTTGAAGGGAATGAATAATTATGACCGCCAGGATTATACTGGAAATGTGGGCTTTCTCATTGGAAATGAGGCAAACGGTCTTACAGAGGCAGCGGCAGAGGCGGCAGACTGCTGTATCCAGATTCCCATGGCAGGAAAGGTTGAGTCCTTAAATGCGGCGGTAGCAGCCTCCGTGCTGATGTTTGAGGCAGCCAGACAGCGCAGAAATATCTGACAGAGACAGTCTGCGGCGTGGCCTGAGCGTGGGAGGCCCCTGAAAGGAGAAAATCCATGACAGGGATTGCAGGCTGGTTTTTTGCATATTTATTCTTTATGGCTGTGGAGCTCTTTTTCCGCAGCCTTATTTCGCTCTGGTTTTGTGCAGGGGCTTTAGGAGCCTGGATAGGGGCTCTTATGGGGCGGACGGCAGAGGAGCAGCTTTTTGTGTTTCTTCTTGTGTCTGTTTTTTCACTGTGGATCATCGGAGCGGCCGCAAGGAGGAGAAGGTGAAGCTGCAGTTGGATAAAGGCCGCAGGTACGGTATTGTACTGGAGGGCGGAGGAGCCAGAGGAGCGTATCAGATCGGAGCCTGGAAGGCTTTAAAAGAAGCGGGCATACAGATACAGGGGGCAGCAGGAACCTCTGTGGGAGCTTTAAACGGCGCCCTGATCTGTATGGATGACTTCGAAACGGCGGAGAAAATCTGGGAAAATATCCGCTATTCCCAGGTTATGGATGTAGATGACAAAAGAATGGAAGCTTTGAGGGAGTGGAACTTAAAAAACGGTACAGCCGTAAGACTTTCGGATCTTCTAAACGGAGTAAAACGCCTGTTAAAAGAAGGCGGCTTTGATATCACACCTTTGCGGGAGCTGATCCGCGGGGCGATTGATGAGGAGAAAATACGCACCTCTGACAGGGATTTATATACAGTTACCTATTCCCTGACGGAACATCAGCCTCTTGTGGTTGATATAAAGGAAGTACCTCCGGGACAGATCTGCGACATGCTTATGGCAAGTGCGTATCTGATCGGCTTTAAACCGGAAAAGCTGGGCGGAAAGTATTACATGGACGGTGCCAGGGTCAATAATGTGCCTGTAGATGTGCTGATCGACCGGGGGTATGAGGATATTATCGTCCTTCGGATCTACGGCTATGGGGTAGATACGGAACGCCGTCTTCAGGTGCCTGACGGCGTTCGCCTTTATCATGTAGCGCCAAGGCAGGAACTGGGAGGCATTCTGGAATTTGACCGGAAAAAGGCCAGAAGGAATATGCTCCTTGGATATTTTGATGCCATGCGTATGCTCTATGGGCTGGAGGGAAGGATCTATTATCTGGATGCTCCTGAAAGCGAGGAGTATTATTTTAACCGTCTGATGGCTGAAGTTTTGGAGCTTATGGACTGGTGCGGGATGGGGGCGGAACATACAGAAAATAAAGAGGGCGGTTCCCTGCGGATTTATATGGAGGAGCTGTTTCCGCGTCTTGCCGCAAAGCTGGGATTAAAGGAAAAATGGGATTACAGGCAGCTTTATTTTTCCCTTCTGGAAGAAGCTGCAAAGAAATATCGGGTCAGCCGGTTTCGGATCTATACGCCGGATCAGCTTTTAACGGTTTTAAGAAGGCGCAGCTGGAGATAAAAATTCTTGACATCGCATTCTCATGGTGGTATATTATGCATAAAAGATGCATAAATATAAATTTCTGGCCAAATAAGTCTGGAAAAGATCACGGAGGATGCTATGAATTTAAAGGGAAGAAATTTTTTGACATTGAAAGATTATACACAGGAGGAAATCCTGTATCTGCTGGATCTGGCGGCAGAATTAAAGGACAAGAAGAAAAAAGGGATTCTTACGGATACCTTAAAGGGAAAAAATGTGGCGCTGATCTTTGAAAAGACCAGTACCAGAACCCGCTGTGCCTTTGAGGTGGCAGCCCATGATCTGGGAATGGGTTCCACTTATCTGGATCCATCCGGCTCTCAGATCGGAAAAAAGGAGAGTATTGCAGATACAGCCAGAGTTCTGGGCCGGATGTACGACGGTATTGAGTACAGAGGCTTTGGACAGGAGATTGTAGAGGAGCTGGCTCATTATGCAGGAGTTCCTGTATGGAACGGACTTACAAATGAGGATCACCCTACCCAGATGCTGGCGGATCTGCTCACTATCAGAGAACATCTGGGCCGGCTTAAGGGAGTTAAGCTTGTGTATATGGGCGATGCGCGCTATAATATGGGTAATTCCCTTATGATCGCCTGTGCCAAAATGGGAATGCATTTTACTGCCTGTGCACCGAAAAAGTATTTCCCGGATCCGGCACTGGTAAAAGAATGTGAGGCCTTTGCGGCAGAAAGCGGCGGTACGATCACCCTGACAGAGGATGTGGCAGAGGCTGTAAAGGGCGCAGATGTGATCGATACAGACGTTTGGGTATCCATGGGAGAACCAGACGAGGTATGGGAAGAGAGAATCCGGGAATTAAGCCCCTATAAGGTAACAAAGGAAGTGATGGACGGGGCAGGTTCCCAGGCCATTTTCCTTCACTGCCTGCCTTCCTTCCACGATCTTAAGACAAAGATTGGAAAGGAGATGGGCGAGCGCTTCCATGTGTCAGAGCTGGAAGTAACAGATGAAGTATTTGAGTCCAGCCAGTCAGTTGTATTTGACGAGGCTGAGAACCGGATGCACACCATTAAGGCCGTAATGCTTGCAACCCTTGGGGAGTAGGCTCTGGGTTCTGTAAGGTCTGCATCCGGAGAAATGGAGAATGCAGATATGCAGGGCCAGAGAGGAAGAAATGAGCGCCGTGCCGGGGTATTTCTCGACATGGCGCACTTGATCCTTGGGATCGCCATTGTCATATTCGCCGTGCTGTCCTTTATAAGCCCCGAAGGGAACAGGATGCTGTTTCCCCTGGTATTTTTGCTGGCGGCGCTGTTAAATGGGATCAAAGGCATATTTGAGCTTAAGACCTGTGCCAGAGATAAGAAGCGGTTCAGGCTGGGAATCTTCCAGCTGCTTCTTGGAGCAGGTCTTGGGCTTCTTGGCGTGTTAAGCGCCGTAAGTCTATGGTTTCACGGATAGATGATGGGAGAGAAGAATGAAAACAGAAATTTTAAAAATGCTGAAGGAAACACCAGATTTTCTGTCGGGCCAGCAGCTGTGCGAGGGCCTGGGGGTTTCCAGAACAGCTGTATGGAAAGCGATACGCCAGCTGGAGGAGGAGGGCTATGCCATTGAGGCGGTGAGAAACAGAGGATACCGTCTCGTGGCTTCTCCGGATGTGATCACAGCCCCGGAACTTAAAACAGTTCTTTCCACCGTGTGGCTGGGGTCTCAGGTGAACTGCTTTTATGAGACAGATTCCACCAACCGTCAGGCCAGAAAACTGGCGGAGGAGGGTGCACCCCATGGAACTCTTGTTGCTGCGGACAGCCAGAGCGCAGGAAAAGGAAGAAGAGGACGGGCCTGGGCCTCTCCTCGCGGTGTGGGAGTCTGGATGAGTTTTATACTTCGCCCTGAGTTGTCTCCGTCAAAAGCCTCTATGCTGACGCTGGTGGCCGGGATGGCAGTGGTGGCCGGGATCCGGCAGATTTCGGGTCTGTCCCCTCAGATCAAGTGGCCAAATGATGCTGTGATCGATGGGAAAAAGATTTGCGGCATCTTAACGGAGATGAGCACAGAGGAGGATTCCATCCGCTATGTAGTAGTGGGGATCGGTATCAATGTAAATACAGAAAGCTTTCCACCTGAAATTTCAGACACTGCTACCTCTTTAAAGCTGTCTCTGGGCCATGAGCTTAAACGGGCGCCTTTGATCGGAGCGGTGCTTAAGAGCTTTGAGCAGTATTACAGCCGTTTTATGGAATATGGTGATATGACAGGGCTTATGGATGAGTACAATGAAATGCTTGCAAACCGGAAACGACAGGTTCGCGTGTTAGACCCTCACGGTTCCTATGAGGGTATGGCTCTTGGAATAGATAAAGAAGGCTGTCTTTTGGTGAAGAGAGAAGATGATTCTGTATCAGCAGTTATTTCAGGAGAGGTATCTGTGCGGGGGATATACGGCTATGTGTGACGGAAGGCTGCATTTTTATGACAGGCTCCAGATTCTGGAAGAGAAGGATCGGTCTCTTGAGCAGAGGGAGCGGCTTCGGGCGGTAGAAAAGCCGCTCCTTGCCTGGTACGCCTCCAGAGCCAGAAAGCTGCCCTGGAGAGAAGATCCAAAGCCCTACAGGGTATGGATATCGGAAATTATGCTGCAGCAGACCCGGGTAGAGGCGGTAAAGCCGTATTTTGAGCGGTTTATGGAGGCGTTTCCCGAAATTCGTGATCTGGCGCAGGCAGAGGATGACCGCCTGATGAAACTGTGGGAAGGGCTGGGCTATTACAGCCGGGCCAGAAATCTAAAGGCAGCTGCCATTCAGGTGATGGAGCGCTTTAACGGAGCGCTTCCTGCTTCCTATGAAGCGCTTTTGAGCCTTCCCGGAATCGGCAGTTATACGGCGGGAGCCATTGCTTCGATTGCCTACGGTATCTCCGTTCCGGCTGTGGATGGAAATGTGCTTCGGGTCGTTTCCCGTATTCTGGCAGATTCCTCGGACATCCGAAAAGCCTCTGTAAAAACATCCATGGAGGCTCTTTTAAAGGAAGTGATGCCGAAGGACTGCGCGGGAAGCTATAATCAGGCATTGATTGAGACCGGAGCGCTGGTGTGCATCCCCGGCGGAGAACCCAAATGCAGGGAATGCCCAATGGAATCCGTATGCCTTACGGCCCAAAATGGCCTTTGGAAGAAAATCCCGTGGAAGTCCCCGCCCAAGGAGCGGAAGGTGGAAGAAAGGACGGTATTTATTATTGAATACCAGGAGAAGGCCGCTATCCGCAAAAGGCCTCCAAAGGGGCTTTTGGCCTCTCTTTATGAGCTTCCCAATGCAGAGGGAAAGCTGTCGCCAAAAGAGGCGGAGGCGTATCTGGCAGTGTCTGAGGATGATCTGGTATGTTTGAAACCTCTTCCAGATGCCCGTCATGTGTTTTCTCATATTGAGTGGCGTATGAGCGGATACCATGCTGTCCTTAAAGAACCCTGGAGGGAACTGCCGGACGGTGTTTTTATGGCATCCAGAGAGGAGATAGAAAAACAGTATCCCCTTCCCAATGCATTTTCCGCTTACAGAGAGATCCTGTTTAAAAAGGAGGATGGACAGTGAAGCAAATGCTCTTTGTATTTAATCCGCGCTCCGGAAAGGAACAGATCCGGGGAAGCCTTTTGCGGATCCTGGATATTTTTACAAAGGATGGGTATGATATCCATGTTCATGTAACCCAGAGCCAGGGAGATGCCTCCCGTATCGTAAAAGAGCTGGGAGAGGGCATGGACCTTATCCTGTGCAGCGGAGGAGACGGAACCTTAAATGAAACCATCTGCGGGATGCTGGCTCTTAAGGATCAGCCGCCATTGGGGTATATTCCTGCGGGTTCTACCAATGATTTTGCAGTCAGCCTTCAGATCCCGAAGGATATGGAGCGGGCTGCTCTTAATGTTGTAAACGGGGCGCCTTTTGCAGTGGATGTGGGAAGCTTCTGCGGGGATCGGAATTTTGTATATATTGCCGGTTTCGGCGCTTTTACAGAGGTGGCCTATGCTACCTCCCAGGATCGAAAGAATCTGCTGGGCCATCCGGCCTATATGCTGGAGGCCTTAAAAAGTATTTCTTCTATTAAGCCATACCATATGTTAGTGCAGTGGGAAGAGGGGGAATTAGAGGAGGATTTCGTGTTCGGCATGGTGACGAATACAAGGAGCGTGGGCGGCTTTAAAAATCTGGTAAACCAGACTGTTGCCTTAAATGATGGTGCCTTTGAGGTGCTTTTGATTCGTATGCCAAAAACTCCCGGAGATCTGAGCAATATCATTTCTCATCTGTTTTTAAAGGAAGAACCGAATGAATATGTATACCGTTTTAAGACAGCTTCCATCTGTTTTCAGTCGGCAGCTCCGGTGGACTGGGTTCTGGACGGAGAGTATGGCGGAGCCAGAACCCAGGCTCAGATCGGCTGTTTAAGGGAGAAAATAAGGATTCTTGTCGATAGATGTTGAAATCCCGAAACAAATGGTATATAATGATAAGTTGTGAGAGTTTCCACATTTACCTTTAAATGAAAGGACGTTTATCATTGGAAAAGGACGATTTTTTAAAAAAACTGGAAAAGCTGGTGGAGCATGCCAAATCCAAGCACAATACGCTGGATGCAGGCGAGATCAATGACTTTTTCACAGGGGACAACCTGTCTCCCGAGCAGATGGATCAGATTTACAGTTACCTGGAGAACCGTAATATTGACGTAGTTCCCGTACTGGACGAAGCGATGTTGAATGCAGATCCCGCTCTGGATGACATTGGCCTGGATCTTGATCTGGACGATGACAGCTTCATGAAGGATGCAGAGGAAGAAGAAATCGACCTGGATGCAGTGGATCTTCTGGAGGGCATCGGAACCGAAGACCCGGTTCGTATGTACTTAAAGGAGATTGGTACCGTACCCCTTCTTACGGCAGATGAAGAGCTGGAGCTTGCACAGCGCAAGGCAGACGGAGATGAATCTGCAAAGGAGAGACTGATCGAGGCAAACCTGCGTCTTGTGGTCAGCATTGCAAAGCGCTACACGGGAAGAGGCATGAGCTTCCTTGATCTGGTGCAGGAAGGCAATCTGGGGCTGATCAAAGGCGTTGAGAAATTTGATTATACAAAGGGTTATAAGTTAAGTACATATGCGACCTGGTGGATCCGTCAGTCAGTGACAAGAGCTCTGGCTGATCAGGCGAGAACCATCCGTGTGCCGGTGCATATGGTTGAGACGATCAATAAGATGTCAAAGATGCAGCGTAAGCTGACTTTGGAGCTGGGCTATGAGCCTTCTGTCACCGAGCTGGCAGAAGCTCTCGATATGTCTGAGGACAAGGTGATGGAGATCATGCAGATCGCCCGCGAACCGGCTTCCTTAGAGACGCCCATCGGCGAAGAGGATGACTCCAATCTGGGCGATTTCGTAGCGGACAGCAACGTAGTGACTCCTGAGGGAAATGTAGAGTCTGTGATGTTAAGAGAACATATCGATGCCCTCTTAGGCGATTTAAAAGAGAGAGAGCGCCAGGTCATTGTCCTGCGTTTTGGTCTGGAAGACGGCCATCCCAGAACCCTTGAGGAAGTGGGAAAAGAGTTTAATGTTACCAGAGAGCGTATCCGACAGATCGAGGCCAAGGCTCTGCGCAAGCTGCGCAATCCGGTAAGAAGCAAGCGCATCAGGGATTTCCTGTAAATGAAATAAAATAAAAAGGGCTGCTCACAAAAGCAGCCCTTTTGTGCGTGGCGGGATATTGATGCGTTTGTCCCTGCTGTAAAGGAGGAAATTGTTATGGCTGCACAGCAGCAGAAGCAGAATTATCAGAGAATTTTAGAACACACATTGGAAGAAATTGGAAAAAACGGAGCCGTTCCGACTCTTTTACTCCACAGCTGCTGCGCTCCCTGCAGCAGCTATGTATTGGAGTATCTGTCACAGTATTTTGAGATCACTGTTTTTTATTACAATCCCAATATTTACCCGGAAACAGAATACAGGGAACGGGCCAGGGAGCAGGAACGGCTGATCTGTGAGATGAAGACAGAAAATCCTATTCATTTTTTGGAAGGAACATACGATCCATCCGTTTTTTATGCCATGGCAAGGGGACATGAAAAGGACCTGGAGGGAGGAGAACGCTGCTTTCGCTGCTATGAGCTGCGTCTCCGGGAAGGAGCAGCTGTGGCAAAACAGGGCGGTTTTGACTATTTTACCACTACACTCTCTATCAGCCCTTTAAAGAACGCCCAAAAGCTTAATGAAATCGGGATCCGCCTGGGAGAGGAATATGGCGTTCCCTACCTGCAGTCGGACTTTAAAAAGAAGAACGGCTATAAGCGTTCTACCGAGCTTTCTGCCCAGTACGGCCTTTACCGCCAGAACTACTGTGGCTGTGTATTTTCTCAGGAAAAGGAAAATAAAACTTGGGAAACTCAAACTTGACATAGATAGGCAGATGTAATAAAATTCATATAGAGGACAAGGGAGCGGCGGTTCCCTTCCGAATGCAGAATACACCATAAGGAGAGTATAATTATGATCAGCAAGACTTTAACCGTAGTAAATCCATCCGGCTTACACTTAAGACCAGCAGGCGTTCTGTCTCAGACTGCTATGAAGTTTAAGAGCGATATCACCATCGAGTGTGGTGAGAAGAAGATCGTTGCAAAGAGCGTATTAAACGTAATGGCAGCAGGCATTAAGTGCGGTACAGAGATTACTCTGATCTGTGACGGAGAGGACGAGCAGGCAGCTATGGATACCTTAAGCCAGGCAATCGAGAGCGGTCTGGGCGAGATGTAATTTTTTTTCAGATGTAAAAGGAGCCGTTCCACCGGATGGGTGGGCGGCTCCTTTTTAGTATCAGCATGTTGTGCGGCGTGTTTGTTTACTGTATTTCCACTACCGTATAGTCCTTATCCTCTACGGCCTTTTTAAGCACCTCATCTGCAACAGCCTCGTTTAAGGTCACGACGGCAGTTCCGTTTTCGTGGCTGACAGCCGCCTCGGCTACCTGAGGAAGAGCCTCCAATGCCTTCTTTACAGCTGCCTCACAGTGGCCGCACATCATTCCTTCGATTTTCATTGTCTTTGTCATAGAAGTATTCTCCTTTTCGTTGTTAATAGTTGTATCAGCAGCAACCGCATCTGCGGTTACAGGATGCTTTAGCGGTTTATCCTTTCTGGCGCTTCTTACCGGAAAAAGATTGAGCCTTAAGGCGTTGGAAACCACGCAGAAGCTGGAAAGGCTCATGGCAGCGGCTCCGAACATAGGATTCAGCTTTAAATGAAAGAGCGGGTACAGTGCGCCGGCTGCCAGGGGGATCCCGATCACATTGTAGAAAAAGGCCCAGAACAGATTTTCATGGATATTTTTAAGGGTCGCTCGGCTGAGGCGGATGGCCGCAGGAACGTCTAAGAGGCGGCTTTTCATCAGAACTACATCAGCCGCGTCGATGGCTATATCGGTTCCGGCTCCTATGGCAATTCCCATATCAGCCCTTGTAAGAGCGGGAGCATCGTTGATCCCGTCGCCTACCATGCAGGTTTTGCCCTTTTTCTTTAAGGTGCGGATCACACTTTCCTTCCCTTCGGGGAGAACGCCTGCGATTACCTCGTCCACTCCGGCCTGGCGGCCAATGGCTCTGGCTGTCCGCTCATTGTCTCCTGTGAGCATTACCACATGGATTCCCATGTTTTTAAGCTCCTTGATTGCCTGTGGGCTGTCCTCCTTGATGGTGTCTGCCACGGCAATGATACCTGCAGGACGATCATTTTCCGTAAAGAGAAGCGGTGTTTTGCCCTCCTCAGCCAGCGCTTCGGCCTGCTTTTTCATATTTTGTGAAATGGGCGTACGGCTGCTGATAAAGGAAAGGCTTCCTCCGGTAAGTACATGGTGATCTCTGGTGCGGACAGCAGAAAGCCCGTTTCCGGGAAGTGCCTTAAAGTCTGTTACAGCCTCAGGCTCCATCTGGTTTTCTTCGGCCCGCTTTAACACGGCTTTTGCCAGAGGATGTTCGCTTTTGGCCTCCAGGGCGTGAGCCAGGGAAAGAAGAGAGCCGTCTGTATAGCCGTCTGCGGGAACGATATCCGTTACCTTTGGCTGTCCCTCTGTGATGGTGCCTGTCTTATCCAGGGCAATGATCTGCATCTTTCCTGTTTCTTCCAGAGAAACAGCCGTTTTAAAGAGAATTCCGTTTTTGGCGCCCATTCCGTTTCCGACCATAATGGCTACGGGGGTTGCAAGTCCCAGTGCACAGGGGCAGCTGATGACAAGTACAGAGATTCCTCTTGCCAGTGCAAAACCCAGACCTTGGCCTGCAAGGAGCCATACGATCGTGGTAATAATGGAAACAGTGATAACTGCCGGAACAAAAATGCCGGATACCCGGTCTGCTGCCTTGGCAATGGGAGCTTTGGTGGCAGCAGCATCGCTTACCATCTGTATGATCTGGGAGAGGGTGGTATCTTCTCCTACCCGTGTGGCCTGGCAGCGTAAAAAGCCAGACTGGTTGGAGGTAGCGGCAGATACCCGGTCACCCTGTGATTTGTCAACAGGGATGCTTTCTCCTGTAAGAGCAGATTCGTTTACTGCGCTGTTTCCTTCTAATACAATACCATCTACGGGTATATTTTCTCCGGGACGTACAACGAAAATATCCCCGATTTGTACCTGGTCGATGGAGACTTCTGTCTCAGCTCCGTTTTTTATAAGCGTGGCCGTCTTGGGAGCCAGTTTCATAAGGCCTTTTAGGGCGTCGGTGGTGCGCCCCTTGGAGCGTGCCTCCAGCATCTTGCCTACGGTGATCAGGGTGACGATCATAGCGGCGGACTCAAAATAAAATTCATGCATATAGGTCATGACGCCGTCCATATCGCCCTGAAGCTGTGCTCCGGTCATGGCAAAAAGGGCATAGGTGCTGTAAACAAAAGCGGCTGTGGAGCCTAAGGCTACCAGGGTATCCATGTTGGGAGAGCCGTGAAACAGGCTTTTAAAGCCGTTGATAAAAAATTTCTGGTTGATTACCATTACAATTCCTGTAAGAAGAAGCTGCAAAATCCCTACTGCAACGTGATTATCTGCAAAAAATGGGGGCACCGGCCAGCCCCACATCATATGACCCATGGAAAAATACATGAGGACAATGAGAAAGCCTGCGGAACAGAGCAGCCTTTTTTTCAGTATGGGAGTTTCATGGTCAGCCAGCATATCTTCGTTTTCAGATGTCCGGGCAGAAGCATGATCCGATATGCCCTTTTCAGATGCGCCGTATCCTGCCTGCTCTACCGCGGCTATGACAGCCTTTGGATCTGCGTTTCCTTCTACGCCTATGGAATTTGTCAAAAGGCTCACGGAACAGGAAGTAACGCCGGGGACGTGATTCACGGCTTTTTCCACCCGGGCGCTGCAGGCCGCGCAGCTCATGCCGGTTACGGAATATTGTTTCATAAGCATCAATGCCTCCTTTATTTCATCAGTTTCTGCAGGGTGTTCATCAGTTCGTCGATTACCTGATCGTTTCCTTCCCTGATATCATTTGCAACGCAGGTGTGGATATGGCTGGAAAGAAGGGTGCGGCTGAAGCTGTTGAGAGCAGCGGTAACGGCGGCTGTCTGTATCAGTATATCCGGGCAGTAGGCATTTTTTTCAACCATGCTTTTGATGCCGCGCACCTGTCCTTCGATCCGGTTTAAGCGATGTATAAGATCTTTATATTCTTTTTCGGAACGCTCTTTTGTCTTATGGCAGCTGCATGCTGCTGGATTTTTTGCTTCCATATAAGTCCTCCTGTCTGATACGGGATTGGGATGAGAATATACCCTGGTGGGGTATAGTGACATTATATACCCTGATGGGGTATGTTGCAAGAGGAATATTAAAAAAATATAACAAAAGCTGTCGTTCCTCTTACGATTTTCTCAGGGACATTGAGAGGAAAGAAAAATATGATATGTTGGGATCAGAAAGGAAAGGAGGAGAAGAGCATGAAAAAAAGATTTGTGGGATTATTGGCGGTGGTGCTTGTCCTGTTTGGGTTTACAGCCTGCGGAGGCGCTGCTTCCGGTGCAGCTGCGGATAAAATGGAGATAGCTGAAACGATGGCTGTCAGTCCTCCGGCAGCTGCAGGAGGACATATGCCGGAAGCTCCTGCTTTGGAAGAAACAGAACGGGAAACGGGAGAAACGTTAACATCCCGGTCTCAGACACGAAAGCTGATCCGCACGGTAGAACTTCAGATGGAGACAGGAGAATTTGACGCGTTTCTTCAGGCGGTCGGGGAAAAGACAGAGACTTTTGGGGGATATACGGAGCGGTCAGATGTGATGGGAAAACAGGCAGATTCCGAAGGAAATCCCATTTTGCGTACTGCCAGCTTTACAGTCAGGATCCCGACGGGCCGTCTGGATGAATTCATTACAGACCTGGAAGGAAAAGGAAGTATAGTGAATCGTTCGGAAAACACAGAGGACGTTACCCTTCAGTACAGTGATATTGAGAGCAGGAAAAAGACGTTGGAAATGGAGCAGGACAGGATCTGGGCTCTTTTGGAAAAAGCTGATACTCTGGATGCAGTGATCGCCTTGGAAAAACGGCTGTCTGAGATCCGCTATGATCTGGAATCCATGGAATCCCAGCTGCGCTTGTATGATAATCAGGTGGAATACAGTATTCTGCGTTTGGATCTGTCAGAAGTAACAAATTACAGTCCCACAGAGCCTCAGACCATATGGCAGAGGATCCGCACTGGATTTGTGGAAAATGCCCACAGGGCAGCAGGTTTGTTTTCTTCTCTTTTTGTAGGGATCATAATATCGGTTCCGTTTTGGGTTCCTGCGGCGGCGATTCTTTTTATCTTTTACTTTATAGGCCGAAAATATGCGAAAAAACATGGGGAAAAGAAGTGAATTTGCAGTTTGGACCATTTTACGGTATAATGGACTCCTATTTAATTAAAGGAGGACATGTCTGCCCATGGCATCATTTACGAAATTTGCAATCTTGAAAGTGTTCGGGGATCTGGCAGCTTCCAGACCGGTAGATAAAATTACGGTAAAGGATATTACAGATCAATGCGGTATTTCCAGAAATACGTTTTATTACCATTATCAGGATATTTACCAGGTGCTCAAAGCCTATGTCCAGTATTCGGCTGAGCATGTGATCGAGCTGATGGTAGAGGATGAGGGGGAGGATGGTAAGGCAGGCTTAAAGGAAATCCGGTATCTGGAAGCCAACAGAGAGCTTTTATGCAATCTGTATCGCTCTGCTGCCAACGAGGAGGTCAGAAACTGCCTGCAGTCTGCCAGCCAGATTATTTTTGACCGCCTCATTGAAAGCGTATCTCAGGGAATGGAGGTACAGGCAGAGGATAAAAAGATACTCAGTGCGGTGTGCCAGTATACGGTTCGGGGGATCATGACCAGCTGGATGGAAGAGGACGGAATGCTGAACGGGGAAACACTGGAGCAGGTTTTGGTCCGCCTGGACTATTTGTTTAAAGGGGCCATAAGAGAAGCGTTGATGCGGAGCGCGTCCAGAGAACAGGGGCTTCTGCCAGAAAGCAAAATGTTGTAAAGCAAGTCTGCTGTAAATTGTGAAATAAAAGTAAAAAATAGTACACATATGGGTCAAATGCACAAATTTTGTGCATTTGATTTTATTTTGCCTATTGTCAATTAGACAAAAGTCCATATAATGATTAATGGTAAAGGAGATGAAAAAAATGCCCACAGAGAAATTCATGAATCTGGGTGATTACAAGAAACAGGCAATCCTGGATGCAATGCGCGCAGAATTCATGACTACGCCTTACTCGGAGATCCGAATCAGCAGCCTGATCAAGCGGGCAGGCATATCCAGAGCCAGTTTTTATCTGTATTTCCAGAGCAAAGAAGATTTGTTTACCTGTATGATGCATCAACTGAGAGAGCGGCTGGTGCAGGGGCTGGTAGAAGCCTTCCAGGAACAGAAAAGTTCATTTGATGCGTCCATGAGCCGGCTGGTAAACCGGATTATGGATGATGAGATCTACAGAGACTGCTGGGAGTTCTGCAAGCGGGTGATGGAGGATGGGACCTGCAGAGAGGTGGCAGCCTGCGCAGAGCGGGAATATGACAAAGAAAACCTGCGGGAAAAGACAGAAAAGAAATGTTATGAGGCCATGGATCATTCCGGATATCCAGGGCTTGATACGGAAAAGCTGCGGTATGCCATCGGCATGGGGATGCTGGTGATCCTCAGGATATCCATGCTGTATCTGGATCATGCGGCAGATCCGAAAAGGCTGAAGGAGATGGCAGCCAGACAGTTTGCCATACTTGACAGAGGAATCCGGGATTAAAATCGTGCATAAAAGAAAGGAAGGCAGAAAAAATGAAAAAAAGCAGCAAAAGACTGATCGCAGGAGCGGTAGTCCTTTTAGTGGCAGCAGGGTTTGTATTTAAACTGGTGTCCGGCAAAGAGGAGGCGCCGCAGTATGAAACACGTCCTACGGTAGCCATACAGACACCTGTAACAGGCGATATTACACTTTATACGGAGCTTACAGGAACGGTAGAGCCTGTATCCAGAGCCGTTGTCATGCCTAAGATCAGCGGTGAGATATTAGAGGTAAATTTCCAGGCAGGCGATACAGTGCAGGCCGGTCAGGTGCTGTGTAAAATTGATTCCGATGCATTAAGGACCATGGAGCTTCAGATGCAGTCCGCATCCGTAGCCGCAGATACGGCAGCCAGAGAACTGGCACGTCTGCAGCCCTTATTTGACGGCGGCTTTGTTTCACAGCAGCAGTTCCAGCAGGCTCAGGATTCGGCGACCAGCGCCCGTCTGGCCTATGAAACGGCAAAGACCCAGTATGATCTTCAGTTGGAATATACCACAGTGACCGCTCCTATCAGCGGTGTGATCGAGAGCAGAGGAATCGAGCTCCATGATCACGTAAGTCCGTCTGCGCCCATCTGTGTGATCTCCGGCGGCGGCCAGCTTCAGGTCAATTTCGGAGTAACCGAGAAGGTAATGAAAAATATGAATGTAGGCGATGCTTTGACAATAGAAAAGAACGGAAGCACTTATGAGGGAAGTCTGACTGAAATAGGAGCCATGGTAAATGCCTCCGGCTTATACGATGCCAAGGCAGCTGTCAGCCAGGGAGCCAGCCTGACAAACGGTGCCAAGGTGAAGCTGACCGTTGTAATGGATCGTGCAGAAGGCGCGATGACGGTTCCTGTAGATGCAGTTAATTATGATGACGGTCAGGCTTTTGTATACTGCTATGAAGACGGCGCTGCTAAAAAGGTAATGGTAGAGGCCGGTATCTATGATTCACAGAATATGGAAATTATTTCCGGACTGGAAGCAGACAGCCAGGTGATCGTAACCTGGAGCAATGAGCTGGTAGACGGTCAGCAGGTGCTTTTAGATGACGGACAGAAAGAAGAGAGCAGCGAAGGAAATGCGGATCAGGAAACACCTGCCGCAGAGTCAGAGAAAGCAGGTGAATAAGGAATGGTTAATATTACTAAATTTGCGGTACGCAAGCCTGTAACCATTATCATGTGCCTGATCACCATTGCATATTTCGGTCTTCAGGCCCTGATGGGGACAAAGGTAGAGCTGACGCCGGAGATGGAGCTTCCGGTTCTGCTGATCAGTACCGTATATGCAGGCGCCACCCCGGAGGATATCAATGACCTGGTAACAACAAAACAGGAAGATGCCATTACCTCATTGGACGGCGTTAAAAATATATACAGCTTTTCACAGGAGAATGTTTCCATCATTATGGTGGAGTATGAGTTCGGAACCAATATTGATACCGCATACATCAACCTGAAAAAAGCCATTGACGGCACCAAGCGGGATATGCCGGAAGATGTGGAAGAGCCCAATATCCTTGAGATGGATATGAATGCGGCTCCTGTTATGACCCTTGCAGTGGGAGGGCAGGTAGATGGAAATCTCTATACATATGTAGAGAACAATGTGCAGCCGGAACTGGAAAAATTAAGCTCAGTCGGTGAAGTTTCTCTTTCCGGCGGACAGAAGGAATACGTAAGCGTTTGTCTGGATCCGGAAAAAATGGCCCAGTATAATTTAAGTCTTTCTACTGTGGGCCAGCTGGTAGGCGCGGCAGATTTTGCCGTTCCTGCAGGCGATGTAAACGTAGGAAAGCAGGAATTAAATGTCAGTGCAGGCAACGATTATGATGATGCGGAAAGTCTGAATAATATTGCAATCCCTCTGGCAGACGGCAGTGTGATCCATCTGTCAGATATTGCGACTGTTTCCCAGACACTGGAAGAAGAAAATTCCATCGGCCGTTATAATGGAAGGGACGTTGTATCCATTGCCATTAAAAAGCAGCAGAGTTCAACGGCCATTGATGTATCAAAGCAGGTAACAAGGCAGATTGAAAAGCTGAAGGCAGCCAATCCGGGACTGGAATTTACGGTTGTAAATGATTCCAGCGATATGATCAACGAATCCATCGTCAACGTATACCAGACCATGTTCATGGCTGTTATCCTGTCCATGTTTATCCTTTGGCTGTTCTACGGAGACCTGCGCGCTTCCGTTATCGTTGGTACCTCTATTCCTATTTCTATCATGCTGACCTTGATCGCCATGAGCTTTATGGGATTCTCGCTGAACGTTATTTCATTGACTTCTCTGGTTCTGGGCGTAGGTATGATGGTAGATAACTCCATCAACGTACTGGACGGATGTTTCCGCGCAAAGGAAAAGATGAATTTCTACGATGCGGCCATCGAGGGAAGCCGTGTTATGATCAATTCCATCATCGGCGGTACAGCGACCACCTGCGTTGTATTTATCCCGCTTTCCCTGTTGAGCGGTATGTCTGGACAGCTGTTCAAACAGCTCGGATTTACCATCGTATTCAGTTTGATCGCATCTTTATTCTCTGCCGTGACCATCGTGCCTCTGTGCTATTATCAGTGGCATCCGATAGAGAAAGAGAAGGCTCCTGTAGCGGGCTTTATCCGCGGCTGTCAGGAGTGGTACCGTGCACATATGCCTTCCATCATTCCAAAGACAGGTATGATCATCGGCGGAAGCCTTCTGCTTTTGGTGGCCTCCTTCGGCCTTGCTTCCCAGCTTAGAATGGAGCTGATGGTAGCGGTAGACGAAGGCATTGTGGATATGGAGATCAAGACAAAACCAGGCCTTTCCATTGCTGCAGTAAATGAAGCAGTAGCTGAGGTAGAGCAGCTGGTAGCACAGGACGAGGAGGTAGACCATTATCTTCTGACCTACGGAGCCAGTGGTCTGAGCATGGGAGGAAGCGGCGTTTCTCTGAGTGCGTATTTAAAGGATGACCGTAAGCTTTCCACAGATGAAGTGATTGATAAATGGACCAGAGAGATTGAACATTACACGAATGTATCGGTTACTCTGGAACAGGGAAGTACCAGCGGTTCTTCCAGCAGCAGTACGAACGAGATCGAGGTAGACTTACAGAGTACGGATTATGACGCATTAAAACAGGCGTCAAATGAGCTGGTAACAGAGCTTAGAAAACGCGATGATGTTATGCAGGTACATTCATCCATTGAAAATGCGGCGCCTATTATTAAGGTAAAGGTAGACCCGGTTGCTGCTCAGGCAGAAGGTCTTACCCCTGCATCCATTGGTTCCATGCTTTACAGCAACTTAAGCGGTATAGAGGCAGCTACGATGAGAGTCAACGGCGAGGACATTGACGTAATTGTAGAATTTGCTCCGGACCGGTATGATTCTATTGAAAAGCTCCAGGGAATGATGATTCCAACAGCCACAGGAACGGTTCTTCCGTTGGAAGATCTGGCAGACATTGTGTATGAGGACAGCCCGCAGCAGATCGCGCGTAAATCAAAGCAGTATCAGGTGTCTATTACCATGCAGCCCCAGTCCGGACTTAAGGATGAGGCGAAGGCAGCTGTCAATGAGTTTGTGCGTAACTGGGATATGCCAGAGGGAGTGGAAATGGCTGCCAATGCCACAGATGAGAGCATGGTCGAGGAGATGTCCGCTCTGGGAGGTGCGCTGATTACCGGTATTTTCCTGGTATTCGTAGTAATGGCAATCCAGTTTGAGTCGCCAAAGTTCTCACTTATGATCATGACAACGATCCCGTTCGCTCTGATCGGTTCCTTTGGACTGCTGTTCATCGCAGACAGCCCCATCAGTATGGTATCCATGCTGGGCTTCCTGATGTTAGTCGGTACGGTTGTAAATAACGGTATCTTATATGTAGATACGGTCAACCAGCTTCTTCTTGAAATGCCTCTGGATAAGGCTCTGGTAGAGGCGGGAGCAATCCGTATGCGCCCGATCATGATGACAACCGGAACAACGGTTATTTCCATGCTCCCCAATGCGTTTGCTTATGGTAAGTCAGGTGCCATGATGCAGGGTCTTGCCCTTGTAAACGTAGGCGGTCTGATCGCGGCTACGATCCTGACTCTGGTTCTTCTTCCTACCTATTACAGACTGGTTCACAATATGGGCAGAAAGGCCATGGGAGAAGGCGGACTGGAGATTGCAGACTGATCGAGCCATCACTGCAGTTTGAAATGAATTAAATAAAGAAATGATAAAATGAAGCAGCCGTTCCTGCGTGTTCCGATTTGATTCGGGGGCGCGGGGGCGGCTGTGTTTTGCTAAAATGGATGTCGTTAGAGTTATTTTGCTCTTGTATTTTCCGGCAGGCAGTGATAAAATAAAAACAAATTATAAGAATTGTTTTTATTTTGAAGGGAGATGCGGTATGCCAAAGGTGGCCTATTCTGAGGAAGACAGAGAACGCATTCGGGCGAAACTGATCGCAGTTGGACTTGAACTGATGGCAGAGCAGGGAATCCAGCATACAACCGTAGAACAAATCTATAAAAAAGTTGGTATCTCGCGTACGTTTTTCTATTCCTTTTTTGCTGCAAAAGAGGATTTGATCGTTGAGACATTATATCTGCAGCAGCCGAAGATCATTGCATATGTGAAACAGTTAATGGCTGATCCTGCTTTGAGCTGGCGTGATGGGGTCAAGCACTTTCTTTACACCTGCTGTTATGGAGAGAAAAACGGGATCGCTGTTTTAACGATTGAGGAACAGCAGCTTATTTTCAGGCATTTATCAAAGGAAAGCTATCAGACGTTCCGAAAAAAGCAGCTCCGCCTTTTTGGAGAAATATTGGAAAACTTTGGGATAAAGGCGAATGTAGAAAGGATCCATCTGTTTACAAATCTGAGCTTGACCGTGATGGTTATACGCAGAGCCATTCCCGATACACTTCCTTTCTTTGTTCCGGAAGCTGCGGATGAAACGGTTGATTTTCAGCTGAATGCCATTGTGGATGCCCTGGAAAAATTAAAAGAGGAAACGAACATATAAAAGATTCAGGAGGAAAAAGATTATGGGATTTTTTGGAAAACTGTTTAAAGGCCCTGAGGTTGACATGGAAAAGAGCAATGCAAATGCAAAGAAAATGCGTCTGCTGTTTGACCAGGCCGTAGAGGGAGGAAGCGGTTACAGGTTGATTTTTGGATATACCGAAGATGTAAGCCGCTTTAATTATGGATTCGTTCACGGGAGCAAAACAAAGATCGGAAATTTAATTGTGGGCTGGAATGAGGCAAACCAGACAATCGTGGTCGTTCCGACGGTTCCCGATCTTTCCGGCTGCGGCGATCCGACATACTACCGCCGTTCTGAGATTTTAAAAGCATACAGGAATAAGTATCCCACCGATGCCTTTATCATTTACCCGGACAAAAAGGGCTATATCGGCATCAATGCCTATGACTGGCTGGAAGATGAAAAACTGTATGTTTATGTATCGCAGGCCGATGAACTGGCTGCGTTTACAGACTTTTTTATGAACCGTTTTGCAAAAAAGTGAGGAAACTATGAAAACACGGATTCACAGCACACTGCCCTAGGAGGCGGACGGATTCTTCTTCATGCGCAGTGCAGGGCAGCGGGTATGAAAAGCAAGGGTATGTCCGCCGGGGAGAAATCGATTTTGATGAAGAATGCCCTCATATATGGATGGGGAAGGAGATTGGGGGGAGAGAGGGCATAGTGCTCTTTACCCCCGATACTCCCTGCAGCTTTCCCTTCCTGCAATATAAAACGGAAAGCTGATTTTCATCGGCAGGGTATGGCCGCCTTCGATTCGGTCGATGAGTGTTTTTGCGGCCATTTTTCCCATCTCTTCGATGGGGATGTGGACCGTGGTGAGCATGGGGGTCAGATACTGGGCCGTATCAATATCATCGATACTGATAATGGAGATATCCTCCGGTATCTGAAGTCCGTGCTCCTTTACGGCACGCATGGCCCCAATCGCGGTCATATCGTTAGAGCAGAACCAGGCTGTGGCATCGCAGTCTCTGTCGAACAGGATATTGGCTCCCTGGTATCCTCCTTCGGAGGAGAGCTTTACATTGCTGATATATCCCTTTAAAATAGGGATTCCTGCATGTTCGAGAGCCCGGCAGTATCCGTTATAGCGCTCTTCTTTATCTGTTTCGCCGATATAGGCGATTTTTTTATGTCCAAGTTCAATGAGACGGCTGACTGCAGCATAAGCGGCCTGACCGCCGTCGCAGATGATCTGGTCATATTTGGCGTCCAGGCTGTTGAGTCCGGCATACACAACATACTTAAAATACTGTTTTAAAAACTTTAACAGCTCTTTATCGCACCGTCCCAGGACCGCTACGCCGTCTGCCTGATTGTCTTCAATGAGGCGGAAGGTGCTGGGATGATGGATATCAAAGGCGGAAAAGGTATATTTTAATATATAGCCGTGGCGGAACGCCTCTTTTTCGATGCTCCTTGCAAGAGGAGTAAAGAAGCTGTCAGCGGCTCCATCCTCTACTCTGGCAAACAGGCAGGCAAGCGAGCGGGATAAGGGTTCTTTCTCAGTGGAAGAGCCTTTTTTTAGTTCCCTGGCTGTATGATTTGGGGTATAGCCGGTGCGCCGGACGATTTCCCAGATTTTGTCCTGAACCTCTTTCCCGGCCGGAGATTTGCTGCTTTTATTGATTACCCGCGATACGGTGGAAATGGATACGCCTGCCTCGGCAGCGATTTCCTTCAGTGTCATGCGATTTCCTCCTTACCCACTGATGCTATGATGTAAGTATACATGATAAAAACACAAAAAAATAGAGCCAAACGCAAAAATGAAAGAAAAAATAAGAGAAAACAAGGCAAACGTTTGGGTAAATAGGCAGTGACTATTTTGTACAACATGATATACTGAAACAATAAGAAACAGAAATGATTTGGCAAAGACGACAAAAATAAGAGCCAAAAATAAAAAACAGGAGGAAAAATCATGGCTTCTGATGAAAACAGGAAGAAAGATCATGCGCAGCGGGATATCATCAGCCGTATCCCCAACTGGGGCTGGCTGCTTATTTCCTTTCTTGCAGCGATGCTTCTGTGGAAATGGCTGTCTGTGAATCCGACTACGGCCCGCAGCTTTCCCTTTGCGCCGGAGGTGCTGGCGTCCCTGGGTACCATGATCGAGCGAGGCGTACTGTGGCAGGATTTCAGCAGCAGTAATGGCATTGTCCGTGACAGCCTGCTCCGGCGGAAGTTCTGCTCCTGAGACAAAGGCTCCGGAGTCTGCGGAGGCATCCAAGGCAGAGGAAACGTCCAAGGCTGAAACTGAAAAGGAGACAAAGGCAGAAGAGGAAAAGACAGAGGCAGCGGCAGAGGCAGAGCCCATTACATTAAATATTGCATATATGCCAAACTATGGAAGCCTTTGGTCTGTGGCGGCAGCACAGGCTCAGGGATTCATGGAAGAAGAAGGAATTAAGCTGAATCTGGTATCCTTTGCAGATGGCCCTACCATCATTGCGGCGATGGAGTCCGGCAGTATTGATATCGGCTATATCGGACAGGGCGCACACAAGCTTTGTGTCAACGGCCAGGCCAAGATTTTTGCATTGTCCCATATTTCCAACGGCGACGCTGTGATCGGCGGATCAAGTGTGAAGACCATGGAAGATTTAAAGGGTAAGAAGGTGGCTTATTCCTCCGGTACATCCAGTGAGGATATTTTAAATAATACACTTACAAAGGCCGGTATGACCATGAGCGATATCCAGGCCGTTGATATGGACGCATCCGGTATTGTTACGGCAATGATTTCAGGCGGCGTAGATGCCTGTGCTACCTGGTCTCCAAACAGCTTAAAGATCATGGAAGAGATTCCGGAGGCAACCAAGCTGGCTGATAATATGACCTTTAAGAATACTACCGTTTCTCTGGCAAGCTGGATCGTAACTCCAAAGTATGCAGAGGAGAATCAGGATACCATCCTTCGCTTTACAAAAGCGCTCTTTAAAGGAATGGATTATGCGGCAGACGATCACTATGAGGAGACTGCAAAGGCAGTTGCCGATATTACAAAGACAGATGAAGCAAGCGTATTTGACCAGAGAGGCGATGCAGACTGGCTGACCGGAAAGGAAGTATCAGAAGGTGCAGCAGACGGAACCGTAGAGAATTACTACAAGATCCAGCAGGAGAATTTCATTGCCGGAGGACAGGTGGAAAAGGAAGTTCCTGTAGCAGATTATGTAATGCTTGACAATATGATCGAAGCAGGTAAGTAAAAATCATTGCAGGGAGCGTCATGGGGGCCGGTTGGGGCGCCGGACGCTCTCTTTATGGCGGAAAAATGGCAGAAGGGCCGGCGTGACAGGGAAAGGAGCAGTTATGAAACACGACTATTACAGCTATACAAAAGAGCAGCTTTTGGAAAATCCAAAAATGAAGCTGTTTTGCTTGGAGGATAATGCTGCTGTATTTAAACAGATGGCAGAGCAGATGGCAGAAGAGATCAAAGCTCATAATGCAGAGGGAAAGCACACCGTCTTTATCTGTCCGGTAGGGCCGGTGGGGCAGTATCCGTATTTTGTGGATCTGGTAAATGAGCAGAATATCAGTCTTAAAAATGTATGGTTTATCAATATGGACGAATATCTGGATGATGAGAAGCGCTGGGTGCCGGAGGATCATCCTCTGAGCTTTCGGGGCTTTATGAACCGTACCGTATATGACAGGATACGCCCAGAGCTTGTGATGCCCAAAGAACAGCGGGTATTTCCGGATCCTTTTGATACGGAACGGGTCCCAAAACTGATTGAAGAGCTGGGAGGCGTGGATATTGCCTTTGGAGGAATCGGCATTAACGGCCATGTGGCTTTTAATGAAGCAGATGCGTCGCTGACCAATGAGGGATTTCTGGCTCAGAAGACCCGTGTGCTTGCAATTACCCCTGAAACACGGACGGCCAATGCCATCGGAGATTTTAACGGAGCTCTTGAGGATATGCCTCATTACTGCGTAACCATTGGTATTTATGAGATCGCTCATGCGAGAAAAATCCGTCTGGGCTGCTTTAGAAACTGGCATCGGGCAGTGGTGCGGAGGGCCGCATACGGTGAACCGTCCTCTGATTTTCCCGTAAGCCTGCTCCAGAGCCACCCGGATCTTACCCTTACCTTTACGGATTATGTGGCAGCTCTGTCTGACTGAGAAGAAAGGCAGGTTGGTTTATGAGGGACAATGTACTGGTTGTTCATGGAGGAGGGCCTACGGCAGTGCTGAATGCATCGCTGTACGGCGTACTTCTTGAAGCAAGGGAAAGCGGCGCAGTGGGCGCAGTTTACGGAGCCATCGGCGGAAGCGAGGGAATTTTAAAGGAACGGTTTTTAAATCTGTCCCGGTTTCCTGAAGAAGAGCTGAAAAAGCTCCTTACCACGCCGGGAACTGCCATTGGCTCTTCCCGATATGCGCTGGAGGAGGAAGATTATAAGGCAATGGAGGCCATTTTCCGTAAGCACCATATCCGATATGTGCTTTTTAACGGGGGAAACGGCACGATGGACGCCTGCGGAAAGCTGGTGAGGGCTTTAGGTCCAGACTCAGATATCCGGGTGGCAGGAATCCCAAAGACCATTGATAATGATATCGGCATTACAGATCATACTCCGGGCTACGGCAGCACGGCCCGGTATATAGCCAGAACAACGGCTGAGATAGGGGCGGATGTGAAATCTCTTCCCATTCATGTGTGTATTTTAGAGGCCATGGGGCGCAATGCAGGCTGGATTACAGCGGCCTCAGCTCTGGCGAGGAAAAAACACGGGGATGCGCCGCACCTGATCTATCTTCCGGAGCGTCCTTTCAGGGAAGAGGAATTTCTGGCAGATGTGAAGGAGCTGTATGACAGGCTGGGCGGTGTGGTTGTGGTCGCCAGCGAGGGCTTAAAGGATGAAAGCGGAAAGCCTGTCGTGCCTCCCATTTTCCAGACAGGCCGTTCCGTCTACTACGGAGACGTGGGAGCTTATCTGGCAGAGCTGGTGATCAAAAAGCTGGGAATTAAGGCCAGAAGCGAAAAGCCGGGGCTTTGCGGCAGAGCATCCATCTCCCTTCAGTCCCCGGTGGACCGTGAGGAGGCGGTGCTTGCAGGAAGAGAAGCCTTAAAGGCTGCAATGGAGGGCTGTACAGGCATTATGATCGGATTTGCGCGCAGGGAGCAGGAGAAATATGAGGTCCGCCCCATCCGTATTCCGGTGGAACAGGTGATGCTTACAGAACGGACTGTTCCGGCTTCCTATATCAATAACAGGGGAAATGATGTGACGGATGCCTTTGTAAGCTGGTGCCGCCCTCTTACCGGAGAGGAAATACCGGACTATATTGATTTTCAGGAGATATACAGGGAAAGAAGAGAGGACAGAGAATGAAGCATATCTTTTTAAATCTGAAGCGTTTTGATGTTCCAAAGGAGTATGGCGGCGTAAACGCTATTGCTGCCGTGAAGGACTGGGGTTCCTATATTGTGGAGCAGACTCAGAAGGGGCTTATGGAGTATGGAACAGAGGATGTGGAATTTGCCATGTTTTTCCCCGAAGCCCACATACTCACAGCTGCAGGGACTCTCTGCGAAGGCAGTCCGGTAAAGGTAGGCTGCCAGGGAGTATTCCGCCAGGATACGGCAGTGGGGGGGAACTTCGGAGCCTTTACTACCAGCCGCACAGCTAATGCAGCCAGAGCTTTGGGATGCAGTTATGTGCTCATCGGCCACTGTGAGGAACGAAAGGATAAGGCAGGGATCCTTGCAGCGGGAGGAGGAGCCCCGGCAGCTGTAAACGGAATATTAAATCAGGAAATCAGAGAGGCTGTACGGGCTGGTCTGAAGGTGCTTTACTGCATCGGAGAAACTTCAGAGGAGCAGCCCAGGTGGCAGGAGGTTTTAAGGACGCAGCTGGAGGAGGGATTAAAGGATGTGGACAAGAGCTGCGTAACCATTGCATATGAACCTGTATGGGCTATCGGGCCGGGAAAAATCCCGCCGGATAAGGAGTATATCCAGAAGATCGGAGCATTTGTAAAAGAGATTACCGGGGACATGGATGTGGTTTACGGAGGCGGATTAAAGCAGGACAATGCCGCTATGCTTGCCTCTGTTCCGGATATGGATGGCGGACTGATTGCGCTGACCCGTTTTTCAGGTGAGATCGGATTTTATCCGGAGGAATATCTGGAAATCGTAAAGCTGTACCTGACAGCAGAAAAAGCTTAAAGCATTTGGGAAGGAGAGTTTTTATATGAAAGTATCATTTGAATACGGGCAGGGCATGGTAGATGCCGTTCTGCCGGATTCTACAGACATTTTTATCCCAGGGGAGACGGTGCCGGATCCGCCCTGTATTCCGGAAGATAAATTAGAAGAGGAAACCTTAAAATCCATCCGCAACCCTATGGGAATGCCGCCTTTAACAGAGTTAGCCCACAAGGGTTCCAAGGTGGTCATTATTTTCCCGGATATTGTAAAGGGAGGGCTTCAGCCCACGGCTCACCGGAAGATTTCCATTAAGCTGATCCTTCAAGAACTGTACTCTGTGGGGGTAGAAAAAAAGGATATCCTGTTGATCTGCTCCAACGGCCTTCATCCCAGAAGTACGGAAAAGGAGATCCGCGATATCCTGGGGGAGGAGTTGTTCCACGAATTCTGGTATACCCACCAGATCATCAGCCATGACAGCGAGGATTATGAACACATGGTTGATCTGGGAACGACAGACCGGGGAGACCCTGTTCTTATGAATAAGTATGTGTATGACAGTGATGTGGCGATCCTTATCGGCCATACCCAGGGAAATCCTTACGGCGGCTATTCCGGAGGATATAAGCACTGTTCTACAGGAATTACCCACTGGCGTTCCATTGCATCCCATCATGTGCCTCAGGTTATGCACCGGAAGGATTTTACCCCGGTAAACGGCCACTCCCTTATGCGGACCAAGTTTGATGAGATCGGCCAGCACATGGAAAAATGCATGGGAAAGAAGTTTTTCTGCTGCGACGCGGTTTTGGATACGTATTCCAGACAGATTGAGATCAACAGCGGCTATGCAAAGGTGATGCAGCCACACTCCTGGATTACGGCCGACAAGCGGACCTATATCCCCTGGGCTGAAAAGAAGTATGATGTAATGATTTTCGGCCTTCCACAGAAGTTCCATTACGGCGACGGCATGGGAACCAATCCTGTTATGATGATGCAGGCCATTTCCGCACAGGTAGTGCGCCATAAACGGGTCATGAGCGATCACTGCGTGATTATCTGCGCTTCCATCTGCAACGGCTATTTCCATGATGAGAGATGGCCCTATATGAGAGAGCTTTACGATATGTTCCAGAAGGATTACATGAATATCCTGCCGGATTTAAACCGCTACGGCGAATATTTTGCCACCAATGAGGAATATATCCGCAAGTACCGCTACTGCAATGCCTTCCATCCGTTCCACGGCTTTTCCATGATGAGTTCGGCCCATATTGCAGAAATGAATACGTCGGCAATTTATGTATGCGGTGCCCAGGAACCCGGCTATGCCAGAGGAATGGGTCTTAAGACCAGAGCCACCATTGAGGAGGCTCTGGAGGACGCAAAGAAAAAATTTGTAGGACCAAACCCAAATATATTGGCTCTGCCAAAGACCTTTAAGCTGGGAGCAGTCCATTTGATGATGAAGGAGGGAGATCCATGTCTTTAATTCCCCTGCGGCCTCTTTTGGAGGCTTCCATGAAATACGGCTTCGGCCAGGGAGCATTTAACGTAAATGCGGTTGCTCAGGCAAAGGCAGCCATAGAGGTTCATGAAATGTTCCGCTCTGCAGCTATCCTGCAGGGGGCGGATCTGGCAAATGGCTTTATGGGAGGAAATACGGATTTTATCCACGCTACTCTGGAGGATAAGAAGATCGGAGCCAGAAATATTGCCGGCGCAGTAAAAAAATATGCTCAGACAGCAGCCATTCCTGTGGTGCTCCATCTGGATCACGGCAGAGACTTTGACTCCTGCGTGGCAGCCATAGAGGGAGGCTATACCTCTGTCATGATCGACGGCTCCTCCCTTCCCTTTGATGAAAATGTGGAGCTGACCAGAGAGGTCGTAAAATACGCTCATGCCAGAGGCGTCAGCGTAGAAGGAGAGCTGGGAGTTCTGGCCGGTGTGGAGGATCATGTGTTTGCAGCTTCCTCCACCTATACGAATCCATTGTCCGCAGTGGAATTTTTCCAGAAAACAGGGGTAGATGCACTGGCGATTTCCTATGGAACCATGCATGGAGCCTCAAAGGGGAAAAATGTAAAGCTCCGTAAGGAAATCCCGGTGGCAATCCGTGAGTGTATGAACCATCTGGGGATTTTTGGGGCTCTTGTTTCCCATGGCTCATCTACCGTTCCCGGATACATTGTAGATGAAATCAACGCTCTGGGAGGGGAGCTTGCAGATACCCACGGTATTTCCATTGAGCAGTTAAAGGCAGCGATCCGCTGCGGCATTAATAAGATCAATGTGGATACGGATATCCGTTTGGCTGTGACGCGCAATATGAAGGAGCTGTTTGCAGCCCGGCCAAAGCTTCGCACCAGTCCCTCAGTAGGAGGAATTTATGAACTTCTGGAGAAAAAGAAGGATCAGTTTGATCCAAGAGTATTCCTTCCTCCTATTATGGACACAGTGATGTACGGTGTTGTAGAGGATGAGGATCGGGCAGCCATTGTGGACTGTATCGAACGGGGTGTGAAAGAGGTTGTGGGGACTCTGATCGTAGAGTTTGGCTCCTTTGGAAAAGCGCCTCTTGTGGAGCAGGTATCTCTGGAAGAAATGGCAGAGCGCTATCGGAAAGCGGGAATTTAAAGGTACAGGTTAAAAGAGCTGATGCTGCGGCAGAGAGAAGCGTTTCTCTCTGCCGTATTTTATACAGCTGAGAGAACAGAAGCGGTTTTTGCGACAATTTTTGCGACACTTCCTTTAAACTGATTGACGTTTTTCGGCTAAAAAGGTATAATTAGATAAGATTTGGAAAATTTAGACACAATAGGCCGGACAGGAGAGAACTTATGATCGCATTAAAGGCCGAGGACGTAAAGTCCTTTACATCCCGACTGTTTATAAAGGAGGATTTTGATTCCTTCTGGGTGCGGGAGGTGAATATCGTTACATACAATAGTTTTACCATGGATGGACATATCAGATCCGGGTATTATACAGAAGAGGAGCGGGAGGAGCAAAGGATCGGGGAGTTTTCTTCCTGGAGACAGCTGCGCCCGTTTTGTTTTTCTCTTATCAAAGGAAAAAAGCTGCCTGAAAGCTTTAAGATCGTACTGCAGCTTCCGGCCGGACAGACAGAGCGTTTTGCTTCGAAAAGCGGCACCGGAATAAGCGGGGATCAGATCCAGGGACTGTATCTGAATATCCGGTATGAAGAAGGGGAATTATACTGTATTACGGGAACCGCACTTAAATTTTTTACTCTGGACAAGGCCCTGGAGGTTCAGTGGGATGAGTCTGTGAGGGAGTTTTTCCGTTCCCGTCAGATTCCGTGCACACAGGAAGGGGTAAATTAGCAGAGCGAAAAATCGAAAGCATATGAGGGACAAGCTCTTAAAACAGGGAAGGGAGCAATATGGATAAGACAAAGCTGATGAAGAAACTGGATGAACTGACTGCTTTGGCAGCAGCTCATGACAAACGTCTTGAGATGACCCAGGTGTTAGACTGCTTTGCAGATGAAGCAGTAACGCCGGAGGAAATGGAAGATGTATATGCCAGACTGGAAAAGCGGGGCGTACAGATTCTGGCAGAAGAGGGAACGGATACATCTGAGGATGAAGGACTTCTTCTGGAAGAAGATGGGGATGATTCTGAGGATACCGTATCAGAACTGATAAACAGCAAATACCGCTGGAACAGGGAGGATTCCGAGACAGATGATGAGGATTTTTCTCCATCTGCGGACAATGATGAGGAAGATGAGGAAAATTCTCACGAACAGCTGTTAGAGGGCGTAGCCAGTACGGATCCGATCCGGGAATATTTAAAGGAAATCGGCTCCATTCCTCTTCTTACCCAGGAGCAGGAGCAGGAATTGGCAAAACGCAAGGCCTTAGGAGACCTGCATGCAGGCCAGAAGCTGGTAGAGGCCAATCTCAGGCTGGTAGTCAGCATTGCAAAGCGCTATACAGGCCGCGGGATGAGCTTTCTGGATCTGGTCCAGGAGGGAAATATCGGCCTGATGAAAGCGGTGGAAAAGTTTGATTATACAAAGGGCTACCGTCTCAGCACCTACGCTACCTGGTGGGTAAAACAGTCTGTAACAAGAGCGCTGGCGGATCAGTCCAGAACTATCCGTCTTCCTGTTCACATGGTAGAAGCTGTAAACCGGGTGCGCAGGGCTCAGAGGATGCTGGCAGTGCGGCTGGGCCGGGAACCTTCCAATGAGGAGATCGGGAAAGAGATAGGAATGTCGGAAAAGAGGGTCACAGAGCTGATGCAGTCTTCCGGCGACACAGTATCTTTAGAGACGCCGGTGGGTGATGAGGACGGTTCCAATCTGGGAGATTTTGTGGCAGACGATGCTAACGCATCCACAGAGGAAAAGGCTGAGAGCGTATTTTTAAGAGAAGAAATCGATCAGATGCTCCAGGGTCTAAACCCCAGAGAGCGGGAGGTCATTATCCTGCGCTTTGGCCTGGAATCGGGCCATCCCATGACACTGGAGGAAGTGGGAAAGCGGTTTAAGGTTACCAGAGAACGTATCCGCCAGATTGAAACGGCGGCTTTAAGAAAACTGAGAAATCCGTCCAGGAGCAGGAAAATAAGGGATTTTCTTCCCTAGAAACTAAAAGATTTTGCTAGCACTCATTTCGAATGAGTGCTAATTTTTTGTTGACATTTCTCCAAAGTGGTACTACAATGTAATTTATGAGCAGATAAAATAAAGGGATATTTCCAGAACCACTTTGGAAGTCCCAGACCATATGAGTTTCAGAAAAGAAAAATCAAAAGAAAGAGGCGCATATTATGGCAAAGAAAGGCAGTTTATCTATTACAAGCGAGAACATTTTCCCTGTGATCAAAAAGTGGCTTTATTCCGATCACGATATCTTTTACCGCGAGCTGATCAGCAATGGCTGCGACGCGATCACCAAGCTTAAAAAGCTGGAGCTGATGGGCGAGTACGAAAAGCCTGAGGATGTGGAGTATAAGATCCAGGTCAGCGTAAACCCCAATGAAAAGACCATTACCATCAGGGATAATGGCCTTGGCATGACGGAGGAAGAGATTGACAAATATATTAACCAGATCGCATTTTCCGGCGTTCAGGACTTCATGGAGAAGTACAAGGACAAGGCAAATGAAGACCAGATCATCGGTCATTTCGGTCTGGGCTTTTATTCCGCATTTATGGTGGCAGATAAGGTTACCATTGATTCCTTATCCTATCAGAAGGATGCAAAGCCGGTGCACTGGGAGTCTGAAGGCGGCATTGACTATGAGATGACAGAGGGAGAAAAGGCAGAGGTTGGTACGACCATTGTTTTATACCTCAACGAGGACAGCACCGAGTTCTCCAACGAGTACCGTGCAAGAGAGGTTATTGAGAAATACTGTGCTTTCATGCCTGTAAGCATTTTCCTGGAGAATGAGACCGCAGAGCCTCAGTATGATACCATCGAAAAGGACGAACTGACCGAAAAGGATACGGTAGTTGAGACTGTTATCGAGCCTGCAAAGACCGAGGAGAAGGAAAAGGAGGACGGTACCAAGGAAACCGTGGAGATCGAGCCGTCCAGAGAAAAATATAAGATTTTAAGGCGTCCTGTAGCGTTAAATGACACCAATCCTCTGTGGAATAAGCATCCCAACGAGTGTACAGAGGAGCAGTATAAGGATTTCTACCGCAAGGTATTCAGAGATTACAAGGAGCCATTATTCTGGATCCACCTGAACATGGATTATCCCTTTAACTTAAAGGGTATTCTGTACTTCCCGAAGATCAACATGGAGTACGAGAGCATCGAGGGAACCATTAAGCTGTATAATAACCAGGTATTTATCGCAGATAATATCAAGGAAGTAATCCCTGAGTTCTTAATGCTGTTAAAGGGTGTGATCGACTGTCCGGATCTTCCGTTAAACGTATCCAGAAGCGCCCTGCAGAACGACGGCTTTGTAAAGAAGATTTCCGATTATATTACAAAGAAGGTAGCGGACAAGCTGTCCGGTATGTGCAAGACAGACCGTGAGACCTATGAGAAATACTGGGATGATATTGCTCCCTTCATCAAGTTCGGCTATATCAAGGATGAGAAGTTTGCAGATAAGATGGGCGACTATATCCTGTATAAGAACCTGGAGGGCAAGTATCTGACCTTACAGGACTGCCTGGATGAGAATAAGGAAAAGCATGAAAATACCATTTTCTATGTAACCGACGAAAAGGAGCAGAGCCAGTATATCAACCTCTTTAAGGAGGAAGGGATCGATGCTGTTATCATGCCGGCTGCCATTGACAATCCGTTTATCAGCCATGTGGAGCAGAAGAAAGAGGGCGTGAAGTTCCTGCGTATTGATACGGACTTAAACGCTTCCTTTAAGGAGGAAGTAAAAGAGGATGACGAGGAATTTAAGAAGTCCTCTGAGGAGCTGACCGAGGTATTTAAGAAAGCTTTAAATAATGATAAGCTGGATATCAAGGTTGAAAAGATGAAGAATGCAGGCATTGCATCCATGATCACCGTATCCGAAGAAACAAGAAGAATGCAGGATATGATGAAGATGTACAACATGGGCGGAATGGATATGGGCATGTTCGGCGGAATGGGAGAAACCCTGGTGCTTAATGCCAACCATCCTCTGGTTAAGTATGTGCTTGAAAATAAAGAAGGAGAACATACTGCCGCCATCTGTGAGCAGCTTTACGATCTGGCAAGTCTTTCCCACGGAGCCCTTTCTCCTGAACGAATGACAAAGTTTGTCAGCCGCAGCAATGAGATTATGATGATTATGGCTGGACAGAAGACAGAATAAAGAGTAAAATAAGAATACGGCAGAGGCTGTGAGAAGCTCTGCAGGGGAAGCCGGTGCAGCGGTCTGCATCGGCTTTTTTGGATTTACGGAGAATACGGGAGGAAAGATCATTGATAAAAAAACGTTTTTTGAAGACAATACAGGGCGTCTGCCTGGGAGCAGCGCTCTCACTTTCTGGTGCGTTTGGGGTATTTGCAGAGCCTTTGGGACTCAGCACCATTGATGGGCAGATCATTACCAGCCGTATGGGTGGTTTTCAGGCCCAGGTTCCGGCTTCCTATCAGGTAGACCACATGGGAGGCGGCTGGGAAATATCCAGGCAGCTGGTAGCCCAGATGAAAACATCGGATCAGATGCAGATTGATTTTGCTGCATCCATGGTAAATGAGACGGATAAGACTTATATTGTAAATATGGGATTTGTGATGCCGGCAGATGATGGAACGGGGATTCCCTTCAGTGTGGAAACCTTAAAAGCAGAGATGATACAGTCCGGTCTGGATGAGACCATGACCCAGAGCGGTATGATTACCCTGGGAACAAAGGAATATGAATATCTGAAGGTGAATTATGGAAAACTCATGGCCGACTCCATGAAGGATTATATGAATACGGCAGAACTCACAGAGGGGCAGAAGGCGACAGTGCAGAACTACATCAGCCAGATGGAAAAGATGCTGGTAAATGATTTCTACATCCGCCAGGAAGGAGACAGGATCTATGTGATCTGCCAGACGTATTCTGCAGACCAGGCAGCAGAGGCAGCCGCATTTCTTGATTGTCTGCAGCCCTACAGCGGGATCGAGGGCTGGGAGTATTCCGAAGACGGAGGCTGGAAGTATCGTCTTGCAGACGGAAGCTTTGCAAAGGACTGCTGGAAGCAGGATGAGTTTGGACTGACCTATCGTCTGGACGGAGAAGGAAAGATCTTGTACAGCAGCTGGATTAAAGAAGCAGATGGCTGGAAATATGTGGATGAGTACGGTCATATGGTTACTTCTGTAACGAAGAGCATTGACGGGGTGGAGTATACCTTTGGCGCAGACGGTTACATGAAAGAGGGGAGTGAACGGGCTGCTGCAGAATTTACACTGGGAACCTTGGAGGGCAATCATTACCGGAATGAATGGGCAGACCTGGAGCTGACCTTCCCTGAGGCGGCGACGGTTTTAAAGGGCGATGGAAGCAGCAGGACATATGCTCTCGTAGGCGGAGAACATGTAGATGTGGATGATCCGGAATTAAGTTATCGCGTGACACTTGATTTTATAGATGCGGAAGCAGAACTTGACCGGTATATGGAGGCGCTGAGGGAATACGAAAGCACAGGAGGGTATCAGGTGGATCGTTTTGAAACCGTGGAGCTGGGAGGCCATACCTGGCGTTCATGCTTAAGTTCCACCCGGTTTTCTGACGGTACTTCCCATCACTCGGACTGGTATGTGCGCCAGATCGAGGGCAGGTTTGTAATCCTTCACTTTGATTATTATGAGGAACTGAAAAGCCAGGCAGACCAGGTATATCAGAGCATCAGGGCTGCGGGGCGTTAAGGGGATCCGCTCATTCCGCCGTTCTGTGTGTCCGGGTATTGCATTTTGCAGAGTATGCTGTTATAATAAGTAGTAATCAAAACTATGTGTTGAGGAAATGACATAGTATGTTTGGAGGATAGGATTATGACGTATAAGATCATTGGAGACAGCTGTCTGGATCTGACAGAGGAATTAAAAAAGGATCCGGGATTTCAGATGATTCCCCTGACCCTTCAGGTGGGGAATGTTCAGGTGATAGATGACGAAACCTTTGATCAGAGCGCATTCATAGAGATGGTAAAGGCCTGCCCGGAGTGTCCCAAGACGGCCTGCCCTTCGCCGGAGAGCTTTAAAAAGGCATATGAGGAGGCAGATGCGGACGCAGTATTTGTGATCACCCTTTCCAACCATCTGAGCGGCAGCTATAATTCTGCCGTGCTGGCAAAGGAGCTGTATGAGGAGGAAAAGAAGGAAGCCGGTGAGCCGGTGACAAAGAAGATTGCTGTGATCGATTCCCTTTCTGCCTCCTCAGGAGAACTGGATCAGGCGCTTTATATCCGGGATCTGTGTGAACAGGGGCTGGATTTTGAGACAGTTGCAGAAATGGCAGAGGCTTACAGCCACAGGATGAAGACCTACTTCGTACTGGAGACTCTGGATACGCTGCGTAAGAACGGCCGTCTGTCCGGGCTTCAGGCTTTTTTTGCTACGGCTCTTAACATTAAGCCTGTGATGGGAGCAGAAGAAGGCGTGATTATCAAGCTGGATCAGGCAAGAGGAATCAATAAGGCGCTGCAGCGCATGTGCGATATTGCAGTCAAGGAGGCGGGGGATACATCTGGAAAACGGGTTGTGATCTGCCATGTAAACCATCAGGAACGCGCTCTGTATGTAAAGGCAGAGCTGGAAAAACGGGCTTCCTTTAAGGAAATCGTGATTACTGAGGCTGCGGGAGTGGCCACCGTTTATGCAAATGACGGCGGTATTATCTTAGCGATGTAGAACAGGATATATGGATGAATAAAAAAAGATGGATTGGGGCTGCTGCGGTATTCTTTGGACTGCTGTTGGCAGCCCTTGGAGTATTTATTTTAGGCTTTACGGATCGGGCAGATGATGAGAGAGAGATGGAGATAAGGCAGGCAGAAACAGCGGCAAAACCGGAGATTTATATTGAACATGATCCTCTGGCAGAAGAGCAGGAGCTGGGGATGGAGGAAACGGAGGCTTCTGAGGAAGACTCCGCTTCCGGAGATGAACCAGTACGGATGGTATTTGCAGGAGATATCCTTCTTTCTGACCATGTATTAAATGCCTATGAAAAATCAGGCAGTCTGTCTGGAGTGCTGGATCCCGGTTTCCAGTCTGTGATCCATGAAAGTGATATTTTTATGGCAAATCAGGAGTTTCCTTTCAGCAATCGGGGGACAGCGGCAGAGGATAAGCAGTTTACCTTCCGGCTTCCGCCTGAGAGGGTGAGGATTTTCCAGGAACTGGGGCTTGACCTTGTGACCCTGGCAAATAACCATGCGCTTGATTTTGGTATGGACGCCCTTCTGGATACCTGCGATACCCTGGATCAGGCCGGGATTTACCATGTGGGAGCCGGAAGGAATCTGGAAGAGGCCTGCAAACCGGTAATTATTACAGAAAAAGGGGAAAGTATAGGCTTTTTAGGCGCTTCCCGTGTAATCCCGGTGGGCTCCTGGAATGCCTCTGCTTCTAAGCCTGGGATGCTTACTACCTATGATCCGTCCCTTCTTTTGGAGCAGATTGATCATTTAAAGGAAACCTGCGATTATGTGGTTGTCTATGTGCACTGGGGGATTGAGAAAAAGGACCGGCCGGAGGAGTACCAGCGCTCTCTGGGAAAGCAGTATATTGACGCCGGGGCGGATCTGGTCATCGGAAGCCATCCCCATGTGCTTCAGGGAATCGAATACTATAAGGGAAAGCCCATTGTATATAGTCTGGGAAATTTCATCTTCGGAAGCAGTATTCCAAAAACAGCCCTGCTTGCAGCAGAGTGGGACGGGGAAACCACCCGGCTTTCCCTGATTCCTGGAACTTCCTCGGCAGGCTATACCAGGATGCTTACAGATGAAAAAGGGAAAGCCGAATTTTATGACTACATGACAGGGCTGTCCTTTGGCGCGGCGGTGGATGAAAACGGACGGGTAAGCGAAATACGTCCGGAGGAGCCATTGCAGCAGGATCCGTCACTGCAGCCGGACGAACCGTAACATGGGGACAGGCTGCATTTGCGCCGTCCCTGCCAGGTTCCCCGCTCCTTAAAACGGCGGGAAAGGGTGTTTAACACACGCTTTTTGTCCGCGCTCCATAAGGGTGCGATTAACAGGCTTTTGGGGCCGTCTCCGGTGAGTCGGTGGATGGTAAGTTCCGGCGGAAGCAGCTCCACACAATCGATTACAAAATCAATATATTCTTCCATGGAGAAGACCGGAAAAGGATCAGACTGGTACATAGCTGCCAGATCGGTTCCTTTTAATACATGCAGGAGCTGGAGCTTGATCCCGTCAATGGGGCGGTCTGCCAGCCAGGCGATGGTTTCGGTCATACGTTCCCTGGATTCTCCGGGAAGTCCTAAAATTACATGGACGATCACCGTAAGTCCTGCGACTTTCAGTTTTTTTAAAGCTTCTTCAAACACAGAAAGCGCATATCCCCGGCGGATCAGCCGGGCGGTATCTTCGTGGATGGTCTGCAGCCCCAGTTCTACCCAGACAGGCTTTATGCGGTTTAAACTGGATAAAAGAGCGATGGTTTCATCCGGCAGGCAGTCGGGCCGGGTGGCGATGGATAGGGCCGCAATTTCCGGATGGGAAATGGCTCTGGAAAACAGCTGGGACAGATAATCAGTGGAGGCATAGGTGTTGGTAAAGGACTGAAAATAGGCAATGTAATCGGCGCTGCCGTCTGCTGGAGGCATTTTCCTGCGGATCCGTTCCTTTGCAGCTTCAATCTGTCTCCATACATCGCCTCCTAAAGGCGCGGCAAAGTCTCCGGATCCACCCTCGCTGCAGAAAATGCAGCCTCGGCTGCCGCAGGTGCCGTCCCGGTTGGGGCAGGTCATGCCGCCGTCTAAGGAGAGCTTGTAAAGTTTGCGCCCAAAGGTATGTTTTAATTCATAATCCAGAGAGTGGTATGGCTTTCCATTCCAGTCGGGTATTATCATGGGAGTACATCCTTTCTGTAAAAGTTTGTATCATGGTATTATATCAGAAATACGGAGTGTGTCCAGAAAATTGTATAAATACAGGAAAATATTGTATTGAAGGAGGATGCTTTTTTGTGATACACTGTTTTCATAGGGTTCGGAGCCCTCAGGAGATATGTATTTGAATGAAAGAAGGAGAGGTAAAGCAGGGATGAATGTAAAAGATACCATCGGACTTTTAAAGAGTGAAAAAGCCTCTGCACTCATGGCAGAGCTTTATGGAAGAGAAGGAGCGGCTGAGAATGAGACCCGCTATGAAAAGGTTCTTACAGGCTTTGAACAGACATTTGGCGACAGGGAAAATATTCTTCTGTTCTCATCACCGGGCCGTACGGAAATCAGCGGAAACCATACAGACCATAACCATGGAAAGGTACTTGCAGGCAGCATTAACCTGGACTGCGTAGGTGCGGCTGCTGTTAATTATTCTAATCTGGTCCATATCATCAGCGAAACCTATGATCAGGATATCACCATTGATTTAAACCAGTTGGAGCCAAGCGCAAAAAAAGCAGGAACTACTGATCTGATCAAGGGTCTGTTAAAAGGGTTTAAGGAAGCAGGCTACAGCATCGGCGGTTTTGACGCCTATGTGACCAGCAATGTGATCAGCGCTGCAGGCGTGAGTTCATCCGCTTCCTTTGAGATGCTTTTATGTTCCATGCTGAATACATTTTTCAACGAGAGCCGCATGGACAGCGTAGCTTATGCCCATATCGGAAAATATTCTGAGAATATTTACTGGGATAAGGCATCCGGACTTTTAGATCAGATGGCCTGCGCCGTGGGCGGTCTGATCACCATTGACTTTACAGAACCTGCGGTTCCTGAGGTAGAAAAGATCAACTTTGACTTTGAATCTCAGGATCACAGCCTGATCATTGTGCAGACTGGAAAGGGCCATGCAGATTTAAGCGCAGATTATTCTTCGGTTCCCAACGAGATGAAAAAGGTGGCTCAGTTCTTCGGGAAAGAGGTACTTTCCCAGGTGACGGAGGAACAGGTGATTGAAAAGCTGAGCGAGGTAAGAAGCTTTGCAGGTGACCGTTCTGTGCTCCGCGCTCTCCATTTCTTTGAAGAAAACAAGAGAGTGGAAGAGGAAGTAAAGGCCTTAAAGGAAGGAAACTTTGAGAAGTTCCTTAAAAATATCACCGCTTCCGGCAATTCTTCCTGGAAATGGCTTCAGAACTGCTTTACAAACAGTGCTGTTCAGGAGCAGGGAATTACCATTGCGCTGGCTCTTACAGAGCTTTTTATCGCAGAAAAGCAGAGGGGCGCCTGCAGAGTTCATGGAGGCGGTTTTGCAGGCGTCATTATGGCTATGCTGCCAAATGGCCTGACAGATGAGTATATCCGCTATATCGAGGGCTGTCTGGGGGAGGGTTGCGCTTACAGAATGAGTATCCGTCCATACGGAGCAGTCTGCATTAATGAACTGCTGAAATAAGATAATATAAAAACCGGCTTTCTGCCCCATATCAGGCGGTACAGACTGATATGGGGGAAAGCCGGTTTTTATTCGTATTTCATCATTTTCTGTGATAAGTATCAAGAAGCTGATTTTTCATATGCCACAGTTCATTGGACAGATCCACATGAACCTTGTGGGGATTTACAAGACGCTTGGACTCGTCCCACAGGGTATCCAGTTCCTTTTTGCAGTAAGCCTGGATGTCCATTACCTTTGGAGTTTCGTATACGCAGGTTCCGTTTAGGAAAACAGGGACAAGGAGCTCACGCATGGTATAGGTTCTGGGAGCGAGGAGTGTTTTTTTCCATGTCTCAATGGGATCAAAGAGAAGGAGCGAATTGTTAGTGTCGAATTTCTCATCCACCAGGCAGATGAGATCAGCGATAATCTTTCCGGTTTCTTTTTCGTAAATCCGCTGGATCGTCTTGTTGCCGGGGTTGGTAATTTTTTCCGCATTCTCAGAGAGCTTGATCTTGGGAATAAATTCGCCGGTGGTTTTGTCCTTTACCGCAGCCAGCTTATAAACGCCTCCGAAGGAAGGGCAGTCCTTTGCGGTGATCAGGTTGGTTCCCACTCCCCAAGAATTGATGGCAGCTCCCTGCATCTTTAGGCTGTCAATGAGATATTCGTCAAGGTCATTGGAAGCAGAGATAACCGCATCCGGAAAGCCGGCTTCATCCAGCATTTTTTTCGCTTTTTTGGAAAGATAGGCCAGATCGCCGCTGTCTAAGCGGATGCCGTAAAAGGTAAGGGGGATTCCTTCTTCACGCATTTCTTTAAATACCCGGATGGCGTTTGGAATACCGGAATTTAAGGTATCGTAGGTGTCTACCAGAAGGATGCAGGCAGACGGATAGAGCTTTGCATAGGTACGGAAGGCGGTAAGTTCATCCGGGAAGCTCATGATCCAGCTGTGAGCATGGGTGCCCTTTACAGGTACGTCAAACATTTTTCCGCAGAGCACATTGGAGGTGCCGATGCAGCCTGCGATCATGGCGGCTCTTGCCCCATAGGTGCCGGCGTCCGGCCCCTGGGCACGGCGCAGTCCAAATTCCATCACGCCGTCGCCCTTGGCGGCATAGACGATGCGCTCTGTTTTAGTGGCGATCAGGCTCTGGTGATTGATGATATTAAGAAGGGCTGTTTCTACCAGCTGTGCCTGCATGATCGGGGCGGTCACCTTTACAAGAGGTTCTCTGGGGAAAACAACCGTACCTTCAGGAATGGCATAGATATCACCCGTAAAACGGAAGTCCCGGAGATATTCCAGAAAGTCTTCTTCAAAGATTCCTACGCTTCTGAGATATGCGATATCGCTTTTATCGAAATGAAGATCCCTGATATATTCAATCACCTGATCCAGTCCGGCGCAGACGGCAAACCCGTTTCCGTGCGGATTGTTCCGGTAAAACATATCGAAAATGACGGTTTCATTGGCGTCTTTTTCTTTAAAATATCCCTGCATCATGGTAAGTTCATACAGGTCTGTCAGCAGTGTAAGATTTCTGTGATCCATAAGGTTTTCCTCCCTGGTATGTCCCCGTCTTCCCTTAAGGGCCGGCGGAAGGCTGTAAGTTAATTGACAGTAGTATAGCATAAATTTTACAAAAGGAAAACGAAATGTTAAAAATATAACGATTCTGTCCGTATGGTGAAATGGCATATTCTGTGGTACAATTCATAAGAGAATGAAAAGAACTGTAAAAAGGAGGCGGCCTATGAGGTATTCCGGATATGAGCTGTTATGGATGTTTGCGGTCTACTCGGTCGCGGGCTGGTGCCTGGAGGTGTGCGCGGCTGCGGCCAAGCAGAAAAAATTTGTCAACAGAGGCTATTTAAACGGACCCTTCTGTCCGGTCTACGGATTGACGTCTGCGGCCTTTGGGATTGTTCTGCCGGAACTTAAGGAGCATTTGATTTTCCTTTTTCTGGGTGGCATGATCATAGCAGCTTTTGCAGAATACATCTGCGGTTTTCTGCTGGAGCGGATTTCCGGCCAGAAATGGTGGGATTATTCCGGACACAGGTTTTCTGCAAGAGGGTATATCTGTCTGCCGGCCTCTCTTTTCTGGGGAATCTGTGCCGTGCTTTGCATCCGGCTGTTTGACCCGCTTCTGGTAAAGCTTATTTATATGCTTCCCCAAAGGGCCGGAAGGCTTATTCTGACAGCTGTATTGATTGCAGCATTTTTAGATGGTCTGGGTTCTTCGGCAGCTGTCCTGCAGATGAACTATTTTCTGGGACGGGCGGCCTTTGAGGTCAGCGGACGGCTTTATGGGCTGTCGTCCTTTCTTGAAAATGCCCTCACAGAGCGGATCAGACGCAGGATGGTAAAAGCGTATCCCAGCCTGAAAGAAAGGAAGAGGGCGGAGAATGGGGGCATAGATGAAAAAACAGCCGTTTTTGCCAGAGGCTGCTGTTTTTACAAGCTGGCAATGCTGTTTTTTATCGGTGCTTTTCTGGGGGATATTACAGAAACGATTTTCTGCTATACCAGAACCGGGATCATCATGAGCCGCAGCAGCGTGGTATACGGCCCTTTCAGTATTGTATGGGGTCTGGGCTGTGTGCTCCTCACTGCGTTTCTTTATCCCTACAGAGAGAAAAATGACCGTTATATCTTTCTTGCGGGAACGATCCTTGGAGGAGCTTACGAATACATATGCAGTGTATTTTCAGAGCTTGTGTTCGGTACGGTATTCTGGGATTATAGCGCCATTCCCTTTAATCTGGGAGGCCGTATCAATCTGCTGTATTGTTTTTTCTGGGGGATCGTGGCGGTGGTCTGGCTAAAGATGCTCTATCCGATACTGTCGGGATGGATTGAGAAGCTTCCGGTCAAATGGGGAAAGCTTCTCAGCAATAGTCTGATCCTTTTTATGGTCTTTGATATGGCTCTCTCCGGCCTTGCTCTGGGGCGGTATTCTGCAAGACAGGATGAAAAGACAGCCGTAAGCCAGACGGTTTCCGGGGAAGAAGGCGGGCTGAATGGCTGGCTGGACCGCCATTTTCCGGATGAACGTATGAAACGTATCTATCCGAATGCCAAATTTGTAGATTAGTATTCTGTATTCGCTTTTTTGAGGACTTTTTTAATCTGCCGTTGACATTTTAAAGCCCAGTCATTATAATAAAGACGTTATAAGGTAAAGGCTGTGAAGGAGACAGTAGCTTTCCCCAGAGACCAAAGAGAGCCGGTGGCGGTGGAAATCCGGTGTCAAAAGGGATGTTTGTGAAGATCACTCCGGAGCCGCCGGCTGAACGTTTTTAGTAGGCACGGCCGTTTTTCCTGCGTTAGAGGAACTCATATGACAGTATGCAGTAACAGGTGGTTAAACGAATCCAAGACTTTCGTCCTTTTACAGGGCGGGAGTCTTTTTTTATTTCATAGGAAAGGGATCCCTATGAAATATTCTTTCCTGTGAGGCATCGAACAAATTCAAATGGAGGTAGAAAAAGATGTACAACAAAGTCCCTACTGACTTAAAGTTTGTAGAACGGGAAAAAGAAGTAGAAAAGTTCTGGGCAGATGAACACATTTTTGAAAAGAGCATCAAGATGCGTGAAGGATGCAAGCCTTATGTGTTTTATGACGGACCGCCAACTGCCAACGGAAAACCTCATATCGGCCATGTTGAGACCCGTGTATTTAAGGATATGATCCCCAGATACAGAACCATGAAGGGATATATGGTTCCAAGAAAGGCCGGCTGGGATACCCACGGACTTCCGGTCGAGCTGGAAGTGGAAAAGAAGCTGGGCCTGGACGGAAAGGATCAGATCGAGAAGTACGGTCTGGAGCCTTTTATCAAGGAGTGTAAGGAAAGTGTCTGGAAGTACAAGGGAATGTGGGAGGATTTCTCCAGCACCGTAGGCTTCTGGGCCGACATGGATCATCCATACGTTACTTATGACAATAACTTTATCGAGTCTGAGTGGTGGGCCTTAAAGCAGATTTGGGACAAGGGCCTGTTATATAAGGGCTTTAAGGTAGTACCCTACTGTCCACGCTGCGGAACTCCTCTGTCCTCCCATGAGGTAGCTCAGGGCTATAAGGATGTAAAGGAACGCTCCGCCATTGCCCGGTTTAAGGTAAAGGATGAGGATGCTTACATTCTGGCATGGACCACCACTCCCTGGACTCTTCCAAGCAACGTGGCTCTCTGCGTCAACCCAAATGAGGAATATGTAAAGGTAAAGACCGCAGACGGTTATACCTACTATATGGCTCACGCACTGGTAGAGAAGGTGCTGGGCGAGGATGTGGAAGTCCTTGAAACCTATCAGGGCAAGGAGCTGGAATTTAAGGAGTACGAGCCTCTTTACGACTGCTCTAAGCCGTACTGCGAAAAGCAGCACAAAAAGGGCCATTACGTTGTCTGCGATACCTATGTAACGCTGACAGACGGTACTGGAATCGTACACATCGCTCCTGCTTTCGGTGAGGACGACGCTAATGTGGGCCGTAAATATGACCTGCCCTTCGTACAGCTGGTGGACGCAAAGGGCGACATGACAGAGGACACTCCGTTCGGCGGCAGATTTGTAAAGGATGCGGATCCTCTGGTATTAAAGGATCTGGAGGAGAGAGGGCTGTTATTCTCCGCTCCCAGCTTTGAGCACAGCTATCCTCACTGCTGGCGCTGCGGAACACCTCTGATCTACTATGCAAGAGAGTCATGGTTCATCAAGATGACCGCTGTAAAGGATGATCTGATCCGCAATAACAATACTGTAAACTGGGTGCCTGAGTCCATCGGAAAGGGCCGCTTCGGCGACTGGCTGGAGAATATCCAGGACTGGGGCATTTCCAGAAACAGATACTGGGGTACGCCGCTTAATATCTGGGAGTGCGAGGGCTGCGGCCATCAGCATTCCGTAGGAAGCATCGAGGAGTTAAAGAGCCTTTCTGACAACTGCCCCGATGAGATCGAGCTTCACCGTCCTTATATTGACGCAGTGACCATCAAGTGCCCTCACTGCGGCGGCGTGATGAAGAGAGTGCCTGAGGTAATTGACTGCTGGTTCGATTCAGGAGCCATGCCCTTTGCACAGCATCATTATCCGTTTGAGAATAAAGAGCTTTTTGAGTCTCAGTTCCCGGCTCAGTTCATTTCCGAGGCTGTGGATCAGACTAGAGGCTGGTTCTACTCCCTTCTTGCAGAGTCCACCCTGCTCTTTAACAAGGCGCCTTATGAAAATGTAGTTGTTATGGGTCTTGTATTGGACGAGAACGGACAGAAGATGAGCAAGTCCAAGGGAAATGCCGTTGATCCCTTTGAGGCTCTGGCAACACATGGTGCAGACGCAATCCACTGGTTCTTCTATACCTGCAGCGCGCCCTGGCTTCCAAAGAGATACCAGGATAAGGCTGTGACCGAGGGCCAGAGAAAGTTCATGGGAACGCTGTGGAACACCTACGCATTCTGGGTACTGTATGCCAATATTGACCAGTTTGATGCAACCAAATACAGCCTGGAGTATGACAAGCTGCCCGTTATGGACCGCTGGCTCTTATCCAAGATGAACTCTATGGTAAAGACCGTTGACAACAGCCTGATGAATTACCAGATCCCTGAGGCAGCAAGAGCCCTTCAGGAGTTTGTAGACGATATGAGCAACTGGTATGTGCGCAGAAGCCGTGAGCGTTTCTGGGCAAAGGGCATGGAGCAGGATAAGATCAATGCTTATATGACACTTTATACCGCTCTTGTAACCGTTGCAAAGGCGGCTGCCCCAATGATCCCCTTCATGACAGAGCAGATCTACCAGAATATTGTAAGAAATATTGATAAGAATGCGCCTGAGAGCATCCATCTGTGCGATTATCCTGAGGTAAAGGAAGAGTGGATCGACCTGGCCTTAGAGTCTGATATGGATGAGGTGCTGGATACGGTTGTTATGGGCCGTGCCGCCAGAAATACAGCCAATATCAAGAACCGTCAGCCTATCGCCCAGATGTACGTAAAGGCAGACCATGAGCTGTCCGAGTTCTATGTAAAGATCATTGAGGAAGAGTTAAATGTTAAAAAGGTAACCTTTACAGAGGATGTACGGGCATTTACCTCCTATACCTTTAAGCCTCAGTTAAAGACCGTAGGGCCAAAGTATGGAAAGCTTCTCGGAAGGATCCGACAGGCTCTGACAGAGCTGGACGGCAGCGCTGCCATGGATACCTTAAATGAATCCGGCGCACTGACCTTTGATTTTGACGGCCAGGAGGTTGTTCTTACAAAGGATGACCTGCTGATCGACGTGGCAAAGAAGGACGGCTATGTAACGGAAGAGGACAATTATGTGACCGTTGTCCTGGATACCAATCTGACTCCTGAACTGATTGAGGAGGGCTTTGTCCGCGAGGTGATCAGCAAGATCCAGACCATGCGTAAGGAAGCCGGTTTTGAAGTTATGGATCATATCGCCGTATACCAGGATGGAAATGAGCGCATCGCAGAGCTTGTAAAGGCAAATGCAGATGAGATCAAAACAGAGGTTATGGCAGACCATATCCACTTAGGCCAGATGAAGGGCTTTGTAAAAGAGTGGAACATCAACGGTGAGAGCGTAATGCTTGGCGTTGAAAAGCTGATGTAGGGAGATAAAAGAGTATAAAAGGCCGATCCGCCCTGAAACGGGAGTTTTCGGGCGGATCTGGAAAGTAAGAAGGAGAATCCGATGAATCCTATGGAATTTGACAAGGCCACCTTTAAAAAATCCGTTATGTACAATGTGAAAAACATGTTCCGCCGCACCATCGACGAGGCCACTCCCCAGCAGGTGTTTCAGGCGGTTGCCTTTGCGGTAAAGGATGTAATCATTGACGAATGGATCGCAACGCATAAGGAATACGAGAAAAAGGATGCAAAGACCGTTTATTACCTTTCCATGGAGTTTTTAATGGGAAGAGCGCTTGGAAACAATATTATCAATATCTGTGCCCGTAAGGAGATCGCAGAGGTTCTTGAGGAGCTGGGCTTTGACTTAAATGTGATTGAGGATCAGGAACCGGATGCAGCTCTTGGAAACGGCGGTCTGGGCCGTCTGGCAGCCTGCTTCCTCGATTCCCTGGCGACCCTGGGATATCCGGCCTATGGCTGCGGCATCCGCTATAAATACGGCATGTTCAAGCAGAAGATTGAAAACGGCTATCAGGTAGAGGTTCCGGACAACTGGCTGAAAAACGGCAATCCCTTTGAGATCCGACGTCCGGAGTACGCGGTAGAGGTAAAATTCGGCGGTTATGTGCGGATTGAAAACAGAGACGGCATGAACCACTTTGTACAGGACGGCTATCAGTCCGTAAGAGCCGTTCCCTATGACCTGCCTGTGATCGGCTACGGTAACAATGTAGTCAATACACTGCGGATCTGGGATGCAGAGCCTATCAATACCTTTAATCTGGATTCCTTTGACCGGGGCGACTACCAGAAGGCAGTGGAGCAGGAAAATCTGGCAAAGACCATTGTTGAAGTGCTTTATCCCAATGACAACCACTATGCAGGCAAGGAACTGCGCTTAAAGCAGCAGTATTTCTTCATCTCTGCCAGCGTTCAAAGAGCGGTATTAAAGTATAAGGAGCTTCACGGCACCATCCATGGATTCCAGGATAAGGTGGTATTCCAGTTAAATGATACCCATCCTACGGTTGCGATCCCTGAGCTGATGCGTATCCTTTTGGATGAAGAGGGACTGACCTGGGAGGAAGCATGGGATATTACCACAAAGACCTGTGCCTACACCAATCATACCATTATGTCCGAGGCTCTGGAGAAGTGGCCCATTGACCTGTTCTCCAGGCTGCTCCCCCGTATCTATCAGATCGTGGAGGAGATCAACCGCCGCTTTGTAAATGAGATCCAGGCCCGCTATCCGGGAGATCAGGAGAAGATCCGCCAGATGGCCGTTGTCTATGACGGACAGGTGCGCATGGCCTATATGGCAATTGTGGCAAGCTTTTCTGTCAACGGCGTTGCAAGGCTTCATACAGAGATCTTAAAGCATCAGGAATTAAAGGATTTCTATGAAATGATGCCGGAGAAGTTCAACAATAAGACAAACGGCATTACTCAGAGGCGCTTCCTGCTTCACGGCAACCCGCTTCTGGCAGACTGGGTAACCTCCAAGATCGGAGACCAGTGGATCACAGATCTGCCCCATATTGCAGAGCTTCTTCCCTGTGCAGAGGACAAGGAATGCCAGAAGGAGTTTATGCAGATCAAGTACGAGAATAAGGTCCGTCTTGCAAAGTACATCAAGGAGCACAACGGCATTGACGTAGATCCAAGATCGATCTTCGATGTGCAGGTAAAGCGTCTCCATGAGTACAAGCGCCAGTTGATGAATATTCTCCATGTAATGTATCTGTATAATCAGTTAAAGGATCATCCGGATATGGATATGGTTCCCAGAACCTTTATCTTCGGCGCAAAGGCAGCGGCAGGCTATAAGAGAGCCAAGCTGACCATTAAGCTGATCAACGCGGTTGCGGATGTGGTGAACAACGATAAGTCCATCGGGGGCAGGATCAAGGTGGTATTTATCGAGGACTACCGTGTATCCAATGCAGAGATCATTTTCGCCGCGGCTGATGTGAGCGAGCAGATTTCCACAGCCAGCAAGGAAGCTTCCGGTACGGGCAACATGAAGTTTATGTTAAATGGCGCCCTGACCCTGGGAACAATGGACGGCGCTAACGTGGAGATCGTAGAAGAGGTTGGAAATGAAAATGCCTTCATTTTCGGTATGTCTTCTGACGAAGTAATTGCCCATGAAAAGAACCGCGATTATCAGCCAATGGATATCTTTAATAACGATCCGGAGATCCGCCGGGTACTGATGCAGCTTGTAAACGGCTTTTATTCACCGGAAAATCCGGAGTTATTCAGAGATATTTATGATTCACTATTAAATACAAAGAGCAGCGACCGTGCAGACACATATTTCATCCTGAAGGATTTCCGTTCCTACGCAGAGGCACATAAGAAGATCGATCAGGCCTACAGAAATTCTTCCTGGTGGGCAAAGGCAGCAATCTTAAATGTAGGACACAGCGGAAAGTTTACCTCTGATCGTACCATCGAGGAATATGTAAGAGATATCTGGCATTTAAAGAAGATTACTGTGGAAGTATAATGACTGCAGTCTGAAACAGTAAATGATCCGGCTCCGGCGTCTGTAACAGGGCGTCGGGGTCTTTTTACAACGGTTTTTGGTATGTGATCCGATCCGCTGTATATCAATCACAAGGGAGGCTATGACATGAAAATCCGTGACATCTTAGCAGAGGGAAAACCAACCCTGTCATTTGAAGTATTTCCGCCCAAAACTCAGGATGCATTTGCATCGGTTGAGAAAGCGGCAGAGGAAATCGCAAGGCTGCATCCGGCCTTTATGAGCGTTACCTACGGCGCAGGAGGCGGCACCAGCGATTATACTGTAAAGATCGCGTCTGATCTGCAGGAAAACTGTGGGGTAACTCCGCTGGCTCATCTGACCTGTGTTTCTTCTACCAGAGAAAAGGTCCAGCAGGTATTGAACGAACTGAAGGAGCATAAGATCGAAAATATCCTTGCTTTAAGAGGTGACATTCCTCAGGATGGACAGACGCCTCAGGTATATCACTATGCCTCCGAACTGATCCGGGAGATCCGGGAGGCAGGAGATTTCTGTATCGGAGCCGCCTGCTACCCTGAAGGCCATGTGGAGTCTGCCAACAAGTCTGTGGATATGGATTATTTAAAGCAGAAGGTGGAGGCCGGCTGCGATTTTGTTACCACCCAGATGTTTTTTGACAACAGTATTCTCTACAGCTATCTGTACCGGATCCGGGAAAAGGGGATTACCGTACCTGTGATCGCGGGGATTATGCCTATTACAAATGTAAAGCAGGTAAAGCGCAGCATCCAGATGTCCGGCTGCCATATGCCGGCCCGCTTTATGTCCCTGGTGGATAAGTTCGGAGATGATCCCGCTGCCATGAAGCAGGCAGGAATCGCCTATGCCACGGATCAGATCATTGACCTGATCGCAAACGGCATCCGCGGAATCCATGTATATACCATGAATAAGCCAGATGTAGCGGCAAAGATCCGGGAAAATCTGTCAGATATTGTAAAATAAAAGATTCCATGCAGCAGGAGGCATATAGATGGACATTTCTTCTGTAAGCAGGAGAGAGGTGCTGCGTTATCTGGGATACAGGGGGCAGGCAGAACCGGATAGGGCAGTTGCAGATGAGATAGAAATGTGTCTGGGGCTTTTGGCAGAGAAGGCAGAGCCCAGGCATCGTGTCCGCTCTTTTTTACTGGAGCTGGGCCCGGAGCATGAGATTCGTTTTGACAGGGTTCATACAAGCAGCAGACAGCTTTCTAAAAATCTGGCAGGCTGCGGTGAAATTCTTGTTTTTGCCGCTACATTGGGGCTGGGGACAGATTATCTGATCCAGAGATATAACCGTCTGCAGATGAGCCGGGCAGTGATCCTGCAGGCTGCGGCTGCGGCCATGATCGAGGAATACTGTGACCGGGTCTGCAGGGAGTTAAAGGCAGCATATGAAGCAAAAGGGCTGTATCTTCGGCCAAGATTCAGTCCGGGTTACGGGGATTTTCCTCTGGAATGCCAGCCGTATCTTTTAGAGTGCGTGGATGGGGGAAAGCAGCTGGGAATCCGTCTTACGGGAGGGTATCTGATGATGCCGTCCAAATCTGTGACAGCGGTGATGGGGCTTGGAAGGACGCCCTGCGGCTGTGAGGTAAAAGGCTGTGAGGCCTGTGGAAAAAAGGACTGCGCCTATCGGCGGCAAACAGGAAGCGAGGATTAAGGAATGAACATTTTACAGGAAATGAGACAGCGGCGCCTGTTTTTTGACGGCGGTATGGGAAGCCTTTTGCAGGCTAAGGGATTAAAGGCAGGAGAACTGCCGGAGCGGTGGAACCTGACCCATCCGGAGGAAATCTGCGGGATCCATCGGATGTATCTTCAGGCAGGCTCTGATCTTATAACCACGAATACATTTGGAGCCAACCGCTTAAAATACGGCGAAGAATTGGAAAAAATTGTAAGTGAGGCGGTAAGCCATGCAAAAGAGGCCGTTAGGGCAGAAGGACACGGCTATGTGGCCCTGGATCTGGGTCCTACGGGAAAGCTCCTTAAGCCTCTTGGCGATCTGGAGTTTGAAGATGCGGTTGAGATTTATAAGGAAACCGTATCATATGGAGCCAGAGCGGGAGCCGATCTGGTGCTGATCGAAACCATGAGCGATTGCTATGAACTGAAGGCTGCTGTACTTGCAGCAAAGGAAGCGGGATTTTCTCCTGAAACAGGGGAGCGGCTGCCGATCTTTGCAACAGTCATCTTTGATGAAAAGGGAAAGCTTCTGACCGGCGGCGATGTGTCCTCTACCGTAGCTCTTTTGGAGGGGCTGGGAGTGGATGTGCTGGGAATTAACTGCGGTCTGGGCCCGGTACAGATGAAGGGAATCGTAGAAGAGCTTCTTTCTGTGTCATCAACCCCGGTGTTGGTAAATCCCAATGCAGGCCTTCCAAGAAGCGAGAACGGGGAAACGGTCTATGATATTGACGCAGTCCGGTTCGGCGAGGTTATGGAAGAAATTGTAAAAATGGGAGCTGTGATCGTGGGAGGGTGCTGTGGAACCGGGCCGGAGCATATCCGGGAAACGGTAAAGCGGTGTAAGGATCTTCCTGTGATGTGGCCGGAAAAAAAGAACCGGACCGTGGTTTCCTCCTATTCCCAGGCAGTGGTATTTGACAAAAAGACCGTAATTATCGGCGAGCGGATCAATCCTACGGGAAAGTCAAAATTTAAGCAGGCCCTCAGGGATCATAACCTGGAATATATCCTGCGGGAGGGCGTGACCCAGCAGGACAACGGCGCGGACATTTTGGATGTAAATGTAGGGCTGCCGGAGATTGACGAGCCCTCTATGATGGAGGCAGTGGTAAAGGAACTGCAGGCTGTGATCGATCTGCCACTGCAGATTGACACCTCCAATCCACAGGCCATGGAGCGGGCCCTGCGGATTTATAACGGAAAGGCTTTGATCAATTCTGTAAACGGAAAAAAAGAGGTAATGGATCAGATCTTTCCGCTGGTGGCAAAGTACGGCGGAGTGGTTGTGGGACTCTGTCTGGATGAAGACGGCATACCGGAGACGGCAGAGGGAAGGATTGCTGTGGGGAGAAAGATCATCAAGACAGCGGCCTCTTACGGCATCGGACCGGAGGATATTATCCTAGACGGCCTCTGCATGACAGTCAGCTCGGATAACAAAGGGGCGCTGACTACGTTAGAGACTCTGAGACGGATCCGGGACGAGCTGGGAGGCAAGTCTGTTCTGGGCGTATCCAATATCTCCTTTGGCCTGCCTCAGAGAGAAATCATAAACAGCTCATTTTTTACCATGGCCATGGAGTGCGGCTTAAACGGGGCGATCATCAACCCCAATTCCGAGGCTATGATGCGGGCCTATTACAGCTTCAATGCCTTAATGGACCGGGATCCCCAGTGCAGCCGGTATATTGATATTTATGGCAGTGAAACAGGTGGGCTGGGACAGACCCTTTCCCGGACAAAGGATACGGGAAAGGGAAAAGAAGGCGATTCTCTGGGAATACTGATTGAAAAAGGCCTGAAAGAGGCTGCGGCAGAGACGGTGGCAGCTCTTTTGGAGGAAAAGGATGCTCTGGATATTATTAACGGGGAAATGATCCCGGCTTTGGATCGGGTTGGAAAAGGATTTGAAAAGGGCAGTGTGTTCCTTCCCCAGCTTTTAATGAGCGCTGAGGCGGCAAAGGCGGCCTTTGAGGTGATCAAAGCTAAAATGGAAGGCAGCGGACAGGGACAGGAGAAAAAGGGAACGATTATTCTGGCTACGGTAAAGGGAGATATCCACGATATCGGAAAAAATATTGTCAAAGTGCTCCTGGAAAATTACAGCTACGAGGTTATTGATCTGGGAAAGGATGTGCCGCCGGAGAGAATTGTAGAGGAAGCAGTGAAACGCCATGTTCCTCTGGTAGGTTTAAGCGCCCTGATGACAACCACGGTTCCCAGTATGGAGGAAACCATCTGCCGGCTGAGAAAGGAAGCATCCTGGGTAAAGGTAATGGTGGGAGGCGCAGTGCTTACAAAGGAGTATGCGGATACCATTGGAGCAGATGCCTACTGTCGTGATGCCATGGCTTCGGTCCACTATGCGGAAACAGTAATCGGTTGAGAGATATCAGAAAGGAATCGTATGGGACATAACACAAGGGAAAACACAAAAATCCTTTTAAATGGCGCCTGGGTAGGAGGTACCATGACCGTACCGGGAGTCAGCGGAGGTACTATGGCAATGGTGCTGGGAATCTATGACCGCCTTATTTCCTCGGTGAGCCGTGTGTTTAAGGAGCCGAAACAATCCATTCCCTTTTTACTGTGGTTTGCACTGGGAGGGGCGGGGGGTATCCTGCTCTTTTCCAGAGGCATCAGCCTGCTTTTATCCTCCCGGTGGGAGGTTCCTGCCCGCTTTTTCTTCCTGGGAGCTGTCGGCGGAGGGATTCCCCTGATTTTTAAAGAAGCGGGAATTAAAAGATTTGGCTCCGGGGACGCTGTTTTTGTGGGAATCGGTATCTTAAGCGCTCTGCTGATCGGCCTGATCCCGGAAGGCCTGTTCACGCCGGGAGCAGGAGGGGTATCCGATATTCTCATACAGGCTTTAGGAGGAGTTATCATCGCAGTGGCCCTGGTCCTTCCCGGGATCAGTGCCTCCCAGATGCTCTATATGCTGGGAATCTATGAAAGCACTTTAAAAGCCGTGGGAAATATGGATATTGCCGCCTTGGTTCCTCTGGCGGCAGGCGGGCTTTTGGGCACCTTTTTTTCTGCAAAAGTGTTGGAAGGGCTGTTGGAAAAACATACCCGGCCCACCTTTCTTCTTATTCTTGGCTTTATGTTTGCTTCTCTGCCGGAGCTGTTTCCGGGAATTCCGGCAGGAGCAGAGGCAGTGTACAGCCTGGTGGCTGTGGGAGCGGGATTTATGCTGATTTATGGGATTGGGAGAATGAATTAGCTATAGCCATCCCCCATTTTCTGTGATATGATATACCCCTGATAAGCCTGTTTCGGGCGGACAATTGAAAAGGAAGGAAGACGGTTATGTATAAATGCTGTATGTTTGATCTGGACGGTACACTTGTAAATTCCATTTATGCTTTAAAGCGGTCTGTGGACGGAACACTGGCGCATTTTGGCCTGGGGCCGATCACCTTGGAAGATACAAAGACATTTGTAGGAGACGGGTATAAAAAACTGGTGGAACGGGCTTTAAAGGCGTACGGAGATCCGGAACTGGTTCATTTTGAAGAGGCGCTGAACGTGTATAACCGGGTATTTAAGGAATGTTGCCTTTACCGGGTAGAGGCATACGAGGGAATCCCGGAGCTTCTGGCATTTTTAAAGGAAAATCACATTCTCTGTACCGTTTTATCCAATAAGCCTCATGTAAGAACCATAGAGAATATAAACTATGTATTCGGGCCGGATGTTTTTGACAGGGTATATGGGGAACGGGAATCTGCGGGGATCAAAAAAAAACCGTCTCCAGAGGGGGTAGAAGCGCTGCTTGAGGAGCTTGGGATTTCTAAAGAGGAGTGCCTCTATCTGGGAGATACTAATACAGACATGGAAACAGGAAAAAATGCTCAGGTAGATACGGTGGGCGTACTCTGGGGCTTTCGTTCCAGGGATGAGCTTAAAGTGTATGAGCCTGCGCTTTTAGCGGAGCATCCCATGGATGTAGCGGAATTTATAAAGGGCGTGAATCACATTGAATAGACAGAAAAAAAGAAGTGGAGCATGGACGAAAACAGGCCTTCTGAAAACAGGTATCCTGTTTTTCGCCCTGCTTTTGGGCAGCCTTGCATTTACAGGCTGTGCGAAAAGAGAATCTCCGGGAATCCGGGGAGAGCAGGGCGGGGATGACCGCCTTTTTGTAGTCACTACCATTTTCCCCTACTATGATTTTGTGCGGCAGATCGGAGGAGACCGGGTGCGGTTAAATCTGGTCGTACCGGCCGGGATGGACAGCCATTCCTTTGAACCTACGCCCGCAGATATGATTACCATTCAGAAAGCGGATCTGATGATCTGCAATGGAGGAGCCATGGAGCAGTGGGTGGATCAGGTCGCTGCATCCCTTGACACCAGCCGTCTGCGCCGTCTGACTATGATGGACTATGTAGATGTGGTAGAAGAAGAGGTTGTGGAAGGAATGGAGGAAGAGGAGCACGGTCATGAACACAGCCATGAGGAGGAAGAGGCTGGGGAATTTGATGCCCATGACGGGCAGGAGCTTGATATTGAATACGATGAACATATCTGGACTTCTCCTGTGAATTCCATGAAGATTGTGGAGATTATTTCTGATACCCTGGCGGAAATGGATCCTGCAAACGAAGCCTATTACAGGGAAAATGCCGCCTCATATCTGGAAGAACTTTCTGCACTGGATGAGCAGTTCAGGGAGATTGTATCAAATGGCCGCCACCGGATGATGGTGCTGGCGGATAAATTTCCTCTTCGGTATTTTGCGGATACGTATGGTTTGTCCTACCGGGCTGCATTTTCCGGCTGCAGTACCGATACAGAGCCAAGCGCCAGAACCATCGCATATCTTATTGACCGGGTGCGGGAAAATGATCTGAAAGCCGTATACTATCTGGAGCTTTCCAGTCACCGGACAGCAGATATCATCAGTGAAGAAACGGGGACAGAGCCGCTTTTGTTTCATTCCTGCCACAATGTAAGCCGCAGGGAATTTGACGAGGGCGTGACCTATTTACAGCTTATGCGGCAGAATGCAGAGCACTTGAAGAAGGGACTTGAATAGAAAATGATAGAACCATTGATTAAATGTGAGCATGTGGATTTCGGATATGAAAACCAGGATGCGGTGGTAGATGTAAATATGGAGGTATGCCCCGGAGACTATCTCTGTATTGTAGGTGAAAACGGATCGGGAAAAAGTACGCTGATGAAAGGTCTTTTAGGCCTTTTAAAGCCCTCCGCAGGGGTACTTACGGTATCAGAGGAATTAAAGCACACGGGAATCGGCTATCTGCCCCAGCAGACGGCCGCCCAGAAGGATTTCCCGGCTTCCGTACAGGAGGTTGTCTTAAGCGGCTGCTTAAACCGCAGGGGACGCAGGCCCTTTTATTCCCGTACAGAAAAGGCGGTTGCGGCAGAAAATATGGAGCGCCTTGGGATTATGCCTCTGGCAAAGCAGTGCTACCGGGAGCTTTCCGGCGGGCAGCAGCAGAGAGTTCTGATTGCAAGGGCGTTGTGTGCTACCACCCGGCTTTTGATCCTGGACGAGCCTATTACGGGACTGGATCCCATGGCGATCCAGGACTTTTATGCCATGATAAGAAGGTTAAACCGCGAGGATGGGGTGGCGATCCTTATGGTATCCCATGATCTCAGAAATGCAGTGGAGGAGGCCAATAAGATTCTCCATCTGCAAAAGCAGGTGCTTTTTTACGGCCCTGCCCACGATTATATGAACAGTCAGGCTGCGGGCCATTTCTTCCATGAAAAGGAGCAGGGGCAGTGTATCCCTACGGCAGTCTGCCGGAAAGGAGGCTGCTGCCATGAGCATACTAAGTGAAATGCTGTCATATCCCTTTCTGGTACGCGCCCTGGTGGGAGGTATGTTGGTTTCTCTGTGCGCGTCCCTTTTAGGCGTAAGCCTTGTATTAAAACGCTATTCCATGATCGGGGACGGACTGTCCCACGTTTCCTTTGGAGCATTGTCCATCGCCCTGGCAATGGGCTGGTCGCCCCTTAAGGTGTCTATCCCGGTTGTAGTGCTGGCGGCCTTTTTCCTTCTTCGGATCACGGAAAACAGCCGGATCAAAAGCGATGCTGCCATCGCCATGATTTCAGCCAGCGCCCTGGCAATCGGTATTATCGTTACCTCCCTTACTACAGGAATGACCACAGATGTAAGCAGCTATATGTTCGGAAGCATTTTAGCCATGACAAAGGAGGATGTGGCTCTGGCTGTAGTACTGAGCCTTGTGGTGCTGGGTCTTTTTGTGATCTGCTACAATCAGATGTTTGCAGTGACCTTTGATGAAAATTTTGCAAGGGCTACAGGCGTCAACGTGGGATTTTACAATATGGTGATTTCTGTCCTTACGGCGGTTACTATTGTGCTGGGAATGCGGATGATGGGAGCCATGCTGATTTCCAGCCTGGTGATTTTCCCCTGTCTTACCTCCATGCGCGTATTTAAAAGCTTCGGAGGGGTGATGATCTCTTCCGGGCTTTTATCCCTTGTGTGTTTCCTTTTGGGAATGATGGCATCCTACCAGTTTTCCACACCTGCCGGAGCCAGCGTGGTGGTGGTAAATCTGGCGGCCTTTGTGATCTTTGGCGCATGGCAGATGCTTGGGAGGAGAAAATAAGGGTAACAGTTCAGCCATGCGAAGATTCAGGCAGAAAAAGCGTTGAAAGCTTGCTTTCATAAGAACTTTTCTGTCTGAATCTTCATAGGGCGGACGCCCGATGCTTCTTGTCCGCTGTAAGCGGGCAAGAAGATGCAATGCTGAACTGTTACAAAAAGGAAAAATGGCAGCAGCTGTCTTGACATTCCCGGAGGGATGTGCCACAATATTTAGTTGGTAAGACTGTGACTGCAGTAGAAAGAAGGAAGAAATTAAAATGACAAAGATTGATATTATCTCCGGTTTCCTTGGAGCCGGAAAGACTACATTTATTAAGAAGCTTTTGCAGGAAGCCATTTCCGGCGAACAGGTTGTGCTGATCGAAAATGAGTTCGGCGAGATCGGGATCGACGGCGGATTTTTAAAGGATTCCGGCATTGAGATCCGTGAGATGAATTCCGGCTGTATCTGCTGTTCCCTGGTGGGAGATTTTGGAAAATCTCTGGCAGAGGTGCTGATGACCTATAAGCCGGACCGCATCATCATCGAGCCCTCCGGCGTAGGAAAGCTGTCTGATGTTATGAAAGCTGTAATCGACGTATCTGCAGATATGGATGTGGCCTTAAACAGCGCGGTTACCATTGTGGATGCGGCAAAGTGCAAAATGTATATGAAAAACTTCGGTGAATTTTTCAATAATCAGATTGAAAATGCAGGTACCATTGTTTTGAGCCGTACTGATATCACAGACCCGGCCAAGATCCAGAAGGATGTGGAGCTGATCCGTGAGAAAAATCCAAAGGCAGCCGTTGTGACGACTCCTCTGGGAGAGCTGGGCGGAGACCAGTTATTAGAGATTATTGAGAAGCGCGACACCATGCTGGATGATCTGATGGCAGAGGTGAGAGCGCATCACCATCATGATGAGGAGTGCGGCTGCGGTGAGCATCACCATGATCACGAGGGCCATGATCACCATCACGGCCATGAACATGGCGAGTCCTGTACCTGCGGCTGTCATGAGCATGAGGAGCATGAGCACCATCATCATCATGACCACGGCGAAGACTGCACCTGCGGCTGCCACGATCATGAGCATCACCACCATCATCATGCAGATGAAGTATTTACCAGCTGGGGCATGGAAACTATTGTTCCTGTTACCAGGGATCAGCTGGAGGACATCTTAAAGCGTCTGGCAGATACAAAGGAATTTGGCGATGTACTGCGGGCAAAGGGAATGCTTCCTACGGAAAATCCGGGAGAGTGGCTGTACTTTGATCTGGTTCCCCAGCAGTATGAGATCCGCCAGGGCCGTCCCGATTATACCGGTAAGGTATGTGTCATCGGAGCCAGCTTAAAGGAAGAAGAATTGAACAGCCTGTTTGGAAGAGGCTAAAGAGGTTGATATGATGGGAAATGAAATTGAAGATAATGTAATGCCCCTCTTTTTGATCAATGGATTTCTGGAAGCGGGAAAAACCCAGTTTTTGGAATTTACCATGGAGCAGGACTATTTTCAGACAGAAGGAAAAACACTGCTGATTGTCTGCGAAGAGGGAGATACGGAGTATGACGAGAAAAAGCTTAAGAAAAATCGGACAGCTGTGGTTTATGTGGATGATTTTTCAAAGCTTACCCCGGAATATCTCAACGAATTAGAAGTAATTTACCGTCCGGAACGGGTGATTATGGAGTGGAACGGCATGTGGAATCAGGACGAGTTAAAGCTTCCTGAGGACTGGTTCATCTACCAGCAGATCACGATCATTGACGGATCTACGTTTGATCTCTATGTTCAGAACATGAAGCCCCTGTTAGGAGCAATGCTTCGCGGTTCCGAGCTTGTAATCATGAACCGCTGTGATGGGATTTCGGATGAAAAGCTTACCTCTTACCGCCGGACCATCCGAGCCATGAGCCGGGACAGCGAGATCGTGCTGGAGGATGCAGAGGGTGAGATCGAACAGGCCACTCTGGAAGAGGATCTTCCCTATGATATCAATGCGGATGTAATTGAAATCAAGCCGGAGGATTACGGAATCTGGTATATTGACTGCATGGATCAGCCGGAACGGTATCAGGGAAAAACGGTGGAGTTCACAGCTATGGTATTAAAATCCCCCAAGTTTCCAAAGGGACAGTTCGTTCCGGGGCGTATGGCCATGACCTGCTGTGAGGCCGATATGACATTCCTTGGCTTTATGTGCAAATGGAAGGATGCAGAAAAGTACCGTACCAAGCAGTGGGTAAAGGTACGGGCCAAGGTAGGAATTGAGTATCAGAAGGACTACCACGGCGAAGGCCCGGTTCTCTATGGTGAAAATGTAGAATCGGCTGCAGAGATCAAGGATATTGTACAGTTTTAAAAATGATGGGGATACTGGCTCAGAAAGGCCGGTATCCTCATATTTTATAAATAAGAGCGGATGCAAAAGGGGAGCAGGTAGGGCTTCTCACCTTTGAAACCATGGAAGATTCCGTAAAACTGGCATATGACTATACGAAAAGAAAAATGCCTGCTATCCGAAAAGCGCTTCAGATGGCAGGCCGTTATATTAGCTGATGGTTATCACATAATCCTTGCCTTTCATTTCTACGGAGGCTTCTCTGTGATATTCATGAGCCAGCTTTAAAAGATTATCTCTGGTGTGGGCTGCATCCGACAGAACAGCCAGAGGCTCCTTTGGAGCAGCATCCATTTCATCCATTACAATCAGCACCGGCTCCGGGCAGGAAAGCCCTCTTACATCTATTTCTTTCATAAATTTTATCATCTCCTTTTTAAGAATTATTTTTTTGTTCTTCTCATACAGGAAGCAGCCACAGCAAAGAGCACCGCAATACATACGATACACATGATCCGTCCCGCAGGCGTGGTTCCTGTTCCGCTGGAAGCCAGGCCAAAGTTGTGGCACAGGGCTGCACCAACCAGCATGCCAAGCACATTAACAGCGGCATCCGAAGACCCCTGGCCTGCCAGAATCAGCTGGCGCAGAGGACAGCCTCCGGCTAATACGGCTGCAAAGCCTACGGTATAGGTGCCAAGGATATTCCAGAGAGTTTCTGCATGGGCAATAGGCTGGCCCTCAAATCCCGGTTTAAAATTGCCGGATACCAGGTTGTAAACCAGCATTACGCCAAAAAGTCCGGCAATTACACTTAAAAGATCAAAGTTTTTCATCAGGATCACATCGCGGATACCGCCTGCGAAGCAGGCTCTTGCTTTCTGAGCAGCGGCGCCGAAGATCAGACCGGCTGCCAGGGATACGAGGATGGGAGCATGAAGGCTTCCGGGACCTTCTGTACTTGCTGCAAAAAGAGGAGTAGCGATGCTTAAAACCAGAAGACTCAGGAAAATGGCAGGAATTATGTAGCCGTTTTCTTTTTTCGTATCAAAGGATCGTCCCAGACTGAAGCCCTTTTTCAAAAAGATACAGCCGGTGCCTACACCCAGCACAAAACCAATCAGTCCCATATAGGCATTCAGATCTCCGGCGGCCATACGGATGACCATGCGCAATGGACATCCCAGAAAAACCAGAGCGCCGATCATAGTAATAATTCCCAAAAGAAAGCGGATCATGGGAGAGGAGCCGGCGGTAGAGCGGTATTCCCCGGTGGCCATGGAAATAATGAAAGCTCCGGCTATCAGGCCTGCGATTTCAGGGCGCATATATTGTACAATGGGTGCCGTGTGCAGCTTGGCTGCGCCTGCAATGTCGCGGATAAAGCAGGCGATACAAAATGCCATATTTCCGGGATTTCCCATAATAGCCAGCCATACAGCCACGGCTCCCAGCAGGCCGCCCCATATAAGCAGCCCCTTTTTTGAATTGAGTGTTTCTTTCATTTCATTCCCTCCAAACGTTATATTTAAAAAAGAATAACGCAGGCAATAAAAAACGGCCTGACCACTCTGGGACGGTGGCCGAGCCGGCTTTTACTGAAACATTTAGGAAGCTCCAACTGCGTATTCCTTTTTCTGATTAAATTGTAGCATTAACAGAAGGAGAGGTCAACTGGTTTTTGTATAATTTTCCAATTCAGGAAAAATGAGTTGAAGAAAAATTCTCAAAAACTGGACATGCCGCCGGTTTTGTGTTAAACTACTATAGTTGTGAGTAAGACAGATGGCCGCTGCTGCGATACCGAGAGGCCGCAGGAGAGGAAAGTCCGGGCTTCACAGGGCAGGGTGCCAGATAACGTCTGGCGGAGGCGACTCCAGGGACAGTGCAACAGAAATATACCGCCAGTCTGCGAAAGCAGGCAGGTAAGGGTGGAAGGGCAGTGTAAGAGACTACCGCCCGGCTGGTAACAGGCGGGGCACATGTAAACCCCACTCGAAGCAAGACCAAACAGGAAGCATATGGCGGCCCGTCAGCTTCCGGGTAGGTTGCTTGAGACTGCTGGCGACAGCAGTTCTAGATAGATGGCCATCCAACGACATAACCCGGCTTATCGTTTTGCTCACACGTGAAGAGAGATCATCTAAGCAAAGGACGCATACAGCGGCTTTTGGAGGGGTGGTCTTTTTTGTTGCCTGAAAGGATGGAAAGGGTAGATAAAATAGCCTTGACAAGTGAACGATTGTTTACTTCTGGAGGTCTTACTATGACGGACACAAAAGAAAGTATTTTAAAAGCTGCGCTGGGATTATTTGTCGTAAAGGGCTACGAAGCAGTTTCAGTCAGCCAGATTGCAGGGACTCTGGGCATGACAAAAGGCGCATTATATAAGCATTACAAAAATAAAAGAGATGTCTTTGATTCTATTTTTACATATGTCTGTGAACTGGATGCAGAACGCTCCAGAAAGAGCGGGTCCCTGAAAAAGAGTTTTCCGAAATGCCAGATTCCTTTTCAGATGTATCTCCCAAAAGCCTGAAGGAGTATATGCTTTCCCAGTTTCATTATTGGAGTATGGATGAAACTGCCTGCAATTTTCGGAAAATGCTGACTCTTGAACAGTATAAAACCACAGAAGCAGGCACATTGTATGAAAAGGTTTTAACAGACGGTCCGCTAACTTACATAGAAGATATTTTTCGTGAAATGATAATACATGGCAAGCTTATAAAAAAAGCCCAGACAGCTGGCAGTTGAGTTTTATGTGCCGTTTTATTTGTTACTAAACATGGCCGACAGAACTGGACGTAAGAAAGACAAAGAAGAGATGGAAGCCGTCTACGAGAAGCAGATGGATGATTTTTTTCGCAAATATTTATTGCCTGAGGAGGAAACAAGAATGCAGGAAATGATCAATATCAGAAATGAAGAGAAAGCAGACTACGCAATCGTTGAGCAGATCACAAGAGAAGCCTTTTACAATATGTATGTTCCCGGATGCGTCGAGCATTATCTGGTGCATATTATGCGGGAACATGAGGATTTTATACCGGAGCTGGACTTTGTCCTGGAGTTAAATGGAACTGTAATAGGAAATATCATGTACACAAAAGCATGGCTTTTGGATGAAGAAGGAAATAAAAAGGAGATTTTGACCTTTGGCCCGGTCTGCATTAAGCCTGGTTATCAGAGAAGGGGCTATGGCAGAAAGCTGATCGAACATTCCTTTGAAAAGGCTGTTAAGCTTGGATATGACACAGTGGTGATATTTGGAAGCCCGGTCAATTATGTGGGGTGCGGCTTTAAGAGCTGCAAAAAATACAATGTAGGTACGGAAAATGGAAAATATCCTTCTGCAATGATGGTAAGGGAACTGATTCCCGGCGCTCTTGACGGACACAAATGGATTTACCAGGACAGCCCGGTGATGGCAATCAGTGAAGAAGAGGCACAGAAATATGATGATACTCTGGAAAAGATGGAAAAGAAATACCAGCCCAGCCAGGATGAATTTTATATTATGAGCCATTCGTTTATAGAAGAATAGGATCGAAAATGGGAGGCCCCGTCAAAGGGAACCTCCCATTTTGAATATACGTTTAAATTACTCTACCGTCTTTAAATCAAATCCAAAGTAATTTACAGCATTGTTGTAACAGATACCCTTTACGATGGTCTCTAAGGACTTCATATCTGCCGGATATTCGCCGTTGTCTACCCAGCCGCCGATCAGTTCGCACATAATGCGGCGGAAATACTCATGTCTGGTGTAGGACAGGAAGCTTCTGGAGTCGGTCAGCATACCAATGAAGTTTCCGAGGCAGCCTAAGTTTCCAAGAGAGGTCATCTGCTCGGTCATGCCGGTCTTGTGATCATTGAACCACCATGCGGAACCCTGCTGGATCTTGCCGGGGAACTTCTCCTGGAAGCAGCCCAGGATGGTGCCGATGGAAGCATTATCATTTGGATTTAAGGAGTAGATGATGGTCTTTGGAATCTCATTGGTAGCGCTTAATGCATTTAAGAAGTCTGCCATCTGTGCGCTTGGAGCGTAGTTGTTGATACAGTCAAAGCCGGTATCAGGACCAAGCTGCTCAAACATATATGCGTTGTTGTCGCGCTTGCAGCCGTAGTGAAGCTGCATGATCCAGCCCATTCTGTTGTATTCTCTTGCAACAAACAGCATGAACGCGGTCTTGTACTTTAACTCTTCTTCGCGGGAAACAGCTTCGCCCTTTAAGCCCTTTGCGATGATGGCGTCCACCTCTGCGTCAGAAGCAGGAGCGTACATTACATACTCAAGAGCATGGTCGGATACACAGCACTTCATGGAATTAAAGAATTCCATACGGTTCTTTAAGGCCTCTTTTAAAGAAGCAAAATCCTTGATCTCAACGCCGCTTACCTTAGAGAGCTGTTTAATATAAGCTGCATAGGTTGGCTTTTCAACGTTCATAGCCTTATCAGGTCTCCATGCGGGAAGAACCTGTACCTCAAAGGAAGTATCCTCAGCCAGCTTCTTGTGGTATTCCAGGGTGTCAACCGGATCATCGGTGGTGCAGATTAAGGTAACATTGGACTGGCGGATCAGGTTGCGTACAGTCATGGAATCCTCCTGCAGCTTTGCGTTGCACAGATTCCATACTTCCTCAGCGGTATCGCCGTTTAAGTAGCCCTCGTAGCCGAAGTATCTTCTTAATTCAAGATGGCTCCAGTGGTACAGGGGGTTGCCGATCAGCTTTGGAAGGGTCTCGGCCCAAGCCTGGAATTTCTCCCTATCCGTAGCGTCGCCGGTGATATATTTTTCATCAACGCCGTTGGAACGCATCTGACGCCATTTGTAGTGGTCGCCTCCCAGCCATACCTGAGTGATATTCTCAAATTTGCGATCCTCACAGATTTCCTGGGGATTGATATGGCAGTGATAGTCCAGGATAGGCATGGTCTCAGCATAGTCGTGATAAAGCGTCTGAGCCATTTCGGTAGATAATAAGAAATCCTTGTCTAAAAACTGTTTCATTTTAGTAGAGCCTCCTTAAATGTTAAAAGTTTGTGGTGTTTCTTTTTATAAGATCAGAGGCGATCGTAGTCCGGCTGGGCACAGATTCGCCGCTGAAAACTCCCATAAGTGTTTTTACTGTAGTCGTACACAGTGTCTCCACCCGGCTGTCGATAGAGGTGATCTCAGGATCTGTACAGCGGGATAAAAGAGAATTATTATAGCCGATGATACTGAGCTGGTCTGGTACGGAAATCCCTTTTGCATGGGCGTATTTAACCGCTCCTACTGCCAGGGAATCATCCGAGGTTACAACTGCATCGAAGTCAAGCCCCTGTTTTGACAGTCTCAGGAGCAGGTCTCTGGCATCCTCAAGATTTTTGAGACACTGATGGATCAGATCCTCCCGCACGGGAAGTCCGCAGGAAGTAAGAGCTGCCTTATATCCATCCATCTTGTTTAACCCGCTGTAAGAATAGCTGGTATACAGATAAAGAATCCGCCTGCTTCCGGAACGGATCAGCCGGGAAACCGCATCATACACAGCAGAATAATCATCGCAGACTGTGCTGTAGATATTTTCCCCCTCCAGATAACCGTTTACAAGCATGACAGGTATATCATGTGCAGCTTTTAAGATATAATCATTATCCTTGGGGCAAAGCTCCACAAATTTTGAACCGGCCAGAATAATGGCGTCTACACGCTTGGAGCGCAGCAGATTAAAATACTTCTGCTTGACCTTCAGATCATAACCCGTACAGCAGAGAATAGAATCATAGTTATGGCTGCGAAGTTCCCGTTCCAGATAGTAGATGGCACCGGCCAGATAGGGATCGGAGGAATCGGAACACATGATCCCTATGGTCTGCATGGTGTCAAGCCCCAGTCCTCTGGCAAATACATTGGGTGTATAGCCAAGTTCATCCATGACGCGCAGAACCTTTTCACGGGTACGCTCGCTGACATTGGGATTGCCGTTTAATACACGGGAAACCGTGGCAATGGATACTCCGGCATGTTTTGATACATCATATATATTCATGTATGGAATAACCTCACATTCTGTAAGCGCTTACAAGCTAACTTTATTATACATTTTTTCGGAAAATATTGCAAGAGTTTTCTATTTTTTTATTGACTTCTTACGGGAAAATGGATAAAATGAATGTAAGCACTTACATAGACCTGACCGGCATCCCCAAAAGACTGTCAGGCCAGAGAGCACCAAGTAAAGAACAGGAGAATGAAGCGATCATGCAGGATATTGTAAAGATCAATCAGAATGACAATGTTGCCGTTGCACTGCGCCCTTTAAATAAGGGAGAGGTACTGCAGGCGGCAGAAACCGCAGTGACCCTTATGGAAGATATCCCCCAGGGCCACAAGTTTGCGCTGAGGGAAATAAAGAGCGGAGAAGAGGTTGTAAAGTACGGCTTCCGCATCGGTTTTGCCAAGGAAGATATCCAGCCGGGACAGTGGGTTCACGTTCATAATGTGAAGACGGCTCTTGGAGATGTTCTTACTTATGATTATGAGCCGGAAGGCCATCAGGATGTAGAACCCACAGAGCACACATATTTTGAAGGCTACCGCAGAACCGACGGGAAGGCAGGAATCCGCAATGAAATCTGGATCATTCCTACCGTAGGCTGTGTGAACTCCATTGCAAAGGCCCTGGAAACGGCTGCTAAGAAATTTGTGGGAGGCAATGTAGAGGACGTGATCGCATTCCAGCATCCATACGGCTGCTCCCAGATGGGAGACGATCAGGAAAATACCCGTAAGGTTCTGGCAGATATGATCCACCATCCAAATGCAGGCGGCGTGCTTGTTCTGGGACTGGGCTGCGAAAACAGCAATATTCCTGTGCTTATGGACTATATCGGAGCGTATGACGAACAGAGAGTGAAGTTCCTCCAGTGCCAGGATGTAGAGGACGAGATGGAGGAGGCCATGAAGCTGATCGGAGAGCTGGCAGCCTATGCAGGAGCATTTTCCAGAGAGAAAATTGATGCCAGCGAGCTGATTATCGGCATGAAATGTGGCGGCTCCGACGGACTTTCCGGAATCACGGCCAATCCGGTAGTAGGAGCATTTTCCGATCTTTTAGTAAGCAAGGGCGGTACAACGATCCTGACTGAGGTGCCTGAGATGTTCGGCGCTGAGACCCTTCTTATGAACCGCTGTGCAACTCCGGAACTTTTTGACAAGACCGTAGACCTGATCAATAATTTTAAAAATTACTTCACAAGCCATAACCAGACCATTTATGAAAATCCATCCCCCGGTAACAAAAAGGGCGGTATTTCCACTCTGGAGGACAAGTCCTTAGGCTGCACCCAGAAGTCCGGAAGCGCTCTTGTAAAGGGAGTGCTGGAGTACGGCGAACCGGTTAAGGTAAAGGGCTTAAATCTTTTAAGTGCTCCCGGCAATGACCTGGTGGCAGCTACGGCCCTGGCTGTGTCCGGCGCCCATATGGTGCTCTTTACAACCGGCCGCGGCACACCCTTTGCATCCCCGGTTCCTACTGTAAAGATTTCCAGTAATTCCAAGCTTGCAGGCCACAAGAATAACTGGATCGATTTTAACGCAGGCCGTATGGTCGAGGATAAGACAAAGGAAGAACTGGCAGAGGAACTGCTTGGCTATGTGCTGGAGGTTGCTTCCGGCCGCAAGGTAAAATCTGAGGAAGCAGGTTTCCATGATATGGCTATCTTTAAACAGGGCGTGACCCTGTAAAATGAACCGGGCAGGTAGTCCGGACTGCATATAATAAGGAGACACGATGAAATTAAACAGGACGGCACTGCGGACGGTGGATATATTAAAACTGGTGTCAAAAAAGCCGGACGGCATTACGCTGGATCAGATCTGTGAGCAGCTTTCCATCCCAAAGACAAGCGCCTATGATATTCTTACAACTCTGGTGCATACGGGGATGATTCATGTGGCCAGAGAGCAGAAGCAGCGTTATACCATAGGGCTTACCGCCTATCGGGTAGGAATCAATTATACCAACAATATGGATTTTATCGGAACCATAGATCCGGTTTTAAAGGCTTTTTCAAAAGAAGTGGGAAAGACCGTATTCTTCGGCGTCCGAGCGGATGACGAGATCGTATATATCTGTAAATATGAGCCGGAAAATCCCATTATCACAACAGCCACGGTAGGCACTAAAAACCCTATTTACTGCACCTCACTTGGAAAAGCAATCCTGGCTTATTCAGAAGAGGAGGAGCGGCTGGCTCTTACGGAGCGGATCCATTTCAGGGCATTTACAGAACGTACCATCCGGGATAAGGCCTGTTTTCTGGATGAACTGGAAAAAGTAAAGGAAAAGGGCTATGCCCTGGACGCCAGAGAACTGGAGGAGCATATGGAATGTGTCGGCGCTCCGGTTTTTGGCCCGGATGGAACGGTTATGGGAGCGATCAGCGTTTCCAGCCTTTATAAGCCAACAGAGGATTATGAAGCGCTGGGACGAAGAGTCTGTGAAAAGGCCGCCATGCTTTCAAGGCTTTTGGGATATATAGGTAAAAGATAATGGGCGGATTGCGTGTAAAAATGTACATTTTTTCGCTGGTTTCCTGTTGACAAATCATGCGGTAACTATTAGAATTTAATTATAAAAAATCGTAAATATGAAGTATATTCGTATTTACGAACAAAGATGAAAGAAGGAGAAGAGAAATGAAAAAAGAACAAGTTCTGGCAAGACTGAAAGAAGACTGTCTGGTAGCTGTGGTTCGTGCAAAGAACCTGGAGCAGGGCGAGAAGGTGATCGATTCTATCGTAGCCGGCGGCATCAACTTCATCGAGATCTGTATGACCGTTGATGAGGGCAGCCCCATTGATCTGATCGCAAATATGGTAGAGAAATATAAGGATAATGATAAGGTAGTAATCGGCGCAGGTACTGTTCTGGATCCTGAGACTGCAAGAATGGCTATCATGGCAGGTGCTAACTATGTAGTAAGCCCAGGCTTAAACCTTGAGACAATCAAGATGTGCAACCGCTACAGAGTACCTATGCTGCCAGGCGTTATGACTCCAACCGAGGCTATTGCAGCTATGGAGGCAGGATGCGACGTAATCAAGATCTTCCCAGGCAATATCGTAGGACCGGCAGCAATCAGCTCCTTCAAGGGTCCCCTTCCTCAGGGTGAGTTCATGCCATCCGGCGGCGTTGATGTTGATAACGTTGACAAGTGGATCAAGGCAGGCGCATACGCAGTTGGAACCGGAAGCAGCTTAACAAAGGGCGCTAAGACCGGCGATTTCGCAGCTGTTACCGCAAAGGCTAAGGAGTTTGTAGACGCAGTAGCTGCAGCAAGAGCTAAATAAGAAATCATTTCGCTGAGACAAAGAAGCCACCGCCCGGCTGATCCGGGCGGCGCAGATAGAGTAAGAGAATAAGGAGATTATAAAAATGGCAAAGATCGTTACCATGGGCGAGATCATGTTAAGATTATCTACCCCGAATAATGAGAAATTTATCCAGGCAGACGAGTTTGATGTTAACTACGGCGGCGGTGAGGCTAACGTAGCAGTATCTCTGGCTAACTATGGCCATGATGTTGAGTTTGTTACAGCAGTACCGGCAAATCCGATTGGTGACTGTGCAGTAGCAGCTTTAAGAAAGTACAATGTAGGTACAAAGCATATCGCAAGAAGCGGCGAGAGACTGGGTATCTACTTCTTAGAGACCGGTTCTGCAATGAGAGCTTCCAATGTAGTTTATGACCGTGCAAACAGTGCGATCGCTACAGCTACAGCAGATGAGTTCAACTTTGATGAGATTTTCAAGGATGCTGACTGGTTCCATTTCACAGGTATTACTCCAGCTGTCAGCGATGCAGCAATCGAGCTGACAGAGGCAGCTTTAAAGGCAGCTAAGGCTCACGGCGTAACTGTTTCCGTAGACTTAAACTTCCGTAAGAAGCTGTGGTCCTCCGAGAAGGCTCAGAAGGTTATGACTAACCTGATGCAGTATGTAGACGTTTGCATTGGCAACGAAGAGGATGCTGAGAAGGTTCTTGGATTCAAGCCAGGCAACACAGATGTTACTTCCGGCGAGCTGGAGCTGGCAGGCTATGTTGATATCTTCAATCAGATGGCTGATAAGTTTGGCTTCAAGTATATCATCAGCTCTCTGCGTGAAAGCCACAGCGCTTCCGATAATGGCTGGTCTGCATGCATCATGGATGGAAAGACCCGTGAGTTCTATCACTCCAGAAAGTACCATATCACTCCAATCGTTGACCGTGTAGGCGGCGGCGACTCCTTCGCAGGCGGTCTGATCTGCGGTCTGGCTGACGGCAAGGATATGAAGGCAGCTCTGGAGTTTGCAGTAGCAGCTTCCGCATTAAAGCACACCATTCCTGGCGACTTCAACCTGGTTACCCGTGCAGATGTTGATAATCTGGCAGGCGGCGACGGATCTGGCCGTGTTCAGAGATAATCACTTTACGAACACAATATATACTCTGTAAACAGCGGAGCCTGTTTGAAAATTGCGTTTCAAAGATGGATTTTCAGACAGGCTCCCTGTCATTTAATGAAAAATATTTAGGAGGATACAAATATGGCAGAATATACGAGTAGAAGCTTTGATCTTCTGACCCTTGGACAGCTTCTTTTAAGGCTTTCTCCGCCGGATAACGACCGCCTTTCAAGAGGTGATACCTTTGTAAAGCAGGTAGGCGGAGCAGAATTAAACGTGGCGGTAGGTGCTTCCTTGCTGGGACTTCGCACTGGTGTTATCTCCAAGCTTCCCTCCCATGATATTGGAAGCTTTATGAAGGGAAAGATCCGTTCCTTTGGCGTCAGCGATGACTTTTTTATGTATGATGATTCTCCCTCTGCCCGCGTTGGCATTTATTACTATGAAAATGGAGCATATCCCAGAAAACCAAAGGTGATCTATGACCGTATGAACAGTTCCTTTTTCAGCCTCAATATTGACGAGATTCCAAAAGAGGTCTATACTGCCTCCAAATGTTTCCACACCACAGGCATCACCCTTGCTTTAAGCCCGCAGATCCGTGAGACAACCATTGAGATGATCAAGCGTTTTAAAGAAGCAGGAACCCTGGTTTCCTTTGACGTAAACTTCCGCGGCAACTTATGGAGCGGAGATGAGGCCAGAGAGTGTATCCTTAAGATCCTTCCGTATGTTGATATCTTTTTCTGTTCTGAGGATACAGCACGCCTTACCTTCTTAAAGACAGGCACAGCAAAAGAGATGATGAAGAGCTTTACGGAGGAGTATCCGATTTCCATTGTGGCATCCACTCAGCGAATTGTACACAGCCCCAAGAGACATACCTTCGGTTCTGTAATCTATGATGCTGCCAGAGATACCTATTATGAGGAGGAGCCATATAGGGATATCGAGGTGGTAGATCGGATCGGAAGCGGAGACGCTTATATTTCTGGTGCGCTTTACGGGCTTTTAAGCAGCGGCGGCGACTGCTCAAAGGCCATTGCCTTCGGAAATGCTACCGCAGCAGTAAAGAATACCATTCCGGGAGATCTTCCGTCCTCTAATCTGGAAGAGATCCAGACCATCATCAAAGCTCATAACCAGTCCGGTCCTCAGAGCGAGATGGCAAGATAGGAGAGAAGACGGTAGTTTAATTCTTACGTCAGAAATGTTAAGAATTACTTTATTGGATTTTTGGGAAAAATAGTATATACTTCAAAATGTAACCGGCGGGAAACCGTGATTAAAGGAGTGATTACATTGAGAAGATACTATTTTTGCGTAGCAGCAATTTGCGCGGCAGCGGTGATCGGGATCAGCGGCTGCGCCATGAATACAAAAGCAGAAAGTGCCCAGACTCAGGCAGATGCATCTCAGCCAGAGTCTGCTGAGGCCGCCACAGTAGTGGAAGCGGTAACGGGCCCCATTGAAAGCATGGAAGAAACTCCAAACGAGGAGCTGCAGCCTGTACGGATTTACGGTTCGGCATCCCATATGGAGGACGGGCGTCTTTCCATTGATAACCGTTCCGGCGTGAGCGCTGAGGGAGAGATCATCCTAAATATCTCTCAGGAATCCACCCTGATCCTGGATGCAGTTTCTGGTACGCCCCTTACATTAGAGGATATCCAGGATGGGGAGACGATCTATGTGTACATTGGTCCGGCTATGACGATGAGCCTTCCGCCCATGACCAATGCTGCTATCATTTTTGCCAATATTCCTGCGGATTTTAAGGTGCCTGATTATGTGGAGGCAGACTCTGTCATTACAGATGCAGGCAGCTCCCAGACGGTGCTTACGGCTTCAGACGGCACAGAGTACATTCTGGCAGAGGACTGTGACATTTTCCCATATCTTACAAGAAATATTGTAACTCTGGATGATCTGACCCAGGGTAAAAAGGTGGTCGTATGGTCGGGAGATGACAATACAGCCACAAAAATCATGGTATTTGCAGAATAATCCCATAAAAAAGAATCAGGCTTTGCCGGAAATGG